>JANPBK010000285.1:0-10816 GCA_031430395.1 Cyclobacteriaceae bacterium | reverse complement strand
GCTGCCATTCTAATTTAGCTGAGCGGGTAGCCAAATCCAACGTAGCTGTCTTCCAAACTGGTTTTGGACCGATCACTTTTATGCGCCAAGTTTTGAATTGAACCAACGAAGAACCTTGAGCTGATTTATCACTGATTTTAAAGACCACTTGGTAAGGTTGATCTTTTACGTGATCGCACGTTGTAATCCAGTTAAATGTGGTTGAAATAGGTCTTGGAGGTGCTTGAAATTTGGGAGGATTAGGTAAGAATGTGGCTCTTGATGGATTTAAGGTAAATACATCAGAGTACGCTTCAATTTTTAAACTATCGAGCGGATCCGGATCATCTCCGAAAATATTTTCAGAAATAGTAGTTCCAGCCTCCACACAAATATCTTGTGGCACGGTCAATTCCGGGCGTTGATTTTTGCAATCTTCAATAATGATTTGCATATCGCGTATGACATAGCCAATTTGTTTCCATACCCCTCCTATCTTCCTCCATTGTATGATCTTAAAGGCAATATTATATTCACCCGGAGCCCCTGGTGCATCCCAAATAATAGTTCCAGTAACGGGGTTGATGGTAAAAGTTGGAGGACCATTTTGTGTCTCATTAGACGCTGCATAATTTAATCCAATCTTATCATAAAATTCTTTCACGTTGGGATCTAGGTATCCATTCACCGCTACATTCTTGTCTTGTTTGGGGATAGTAAATTCATACGATAATGAATCTCCGTCCGGATCATACGCTCCAGGGTTATGATACCATGCACCACCTGTGCATCCTTTGTCTATTGGTGGAACTAACAAACGCGGACTATTATCACATCCAATAAATGGATCGATGGTTATGACTGTCTCAAGAAAAAACTGGGTTCCTACCGAGTTTGTCATATTAAGAATGCCGGCATTCCTATTTCGTTCCTTATAGGTAATCTTATAATATCCGGGACCTGGAAAGACATGCGTTGTTTCAAATTGAACAAACCCAATTCCCGCGCCTAATTCAGGTCGTAATTCATTTTCGATGGTAGGTGTTTGAAAGCACACCCCGTCACCAAAACATAACGTACCATCGCTAAATTTTACCGGAGACCCTGTATTGGTGTAGGCCGTAATCGTAATTCGGAAAGTGAGGCCATTGCAACTTACACGTTCTACCGTAATCTCTCCAGCCCTTAAATGTGTTGCCTGTGCATGCTGAGTCAAACCTAACAGTGAGCAAACAACCCAGACACTTAACTTAAAATACTTCATAGTTTACTTTGATAACTCAAAAATACAACAATAAAAAAGATCAATAAGTTAACTAGTGTAAAGTCCTTTTATAAGATGGTAAACGTTCAATTCCGATATTTATTCAGACCGTCAAAAAATATTTTGCATTTTATACCCTTATATTGCGAGCTATGAGAGTTGTAGGAGAGATTCCCCATCCAACGATAAAAATAACTATATTCCATTGGAACAATCGCTACCTTATTAAATTGGAAGTTGGGCCTTTTGAGCAAACCTTTAAAATCGAAGAATATGACCTTGCCTCGGAAGAAGAAGTCAAAAAACTAATAAGTGAACGGTTTATCCAAGAATCAATAGTCCGATTTAACGATATGGCTAAAAGCCTTCAACAGGCTACCCAATTTCAATAGAAACTTTGGTAATGACAGGTGGTACATTAACTTTGACTCCCGTTTGTATTTATTTTAATGGAAATCCTAGACGAAAAGAAGAATAAGAATAAACCCTACAAACCAATTTTAGAGGGGATTCCGGATTGGCCAGTTTATCAGCTGAGCAAAAACCGGATAGAGTTTATTGAGGAAGTGACACAACAGTCGATCAAGCGTATCAAAGCCCTTCGACCTCAGCGCAAGCAGTTAATTGATGATTTGGAGGCAACCGTTTATCGGGAGCAAAACCGAATCAAACGCAATCGCTGGAGAGCCGACCCAAAAGATGATTCTCGCTTTTGGTCTGGCATTAAAAATGAATTGGTTGAGTTGGGCAATAAAAGTCAGGAAGACATTGACAAGGTTGTTGATTCAATGCTTGAAAGAATTTGCCATCGCTATGCATCAGAAATTGCCGGTAACTTCCGTCAAAGCTCCTATAAGTTTGCTCGCAGAGCTATTAAATTTGGTTTTATACGATTACTCAATGGCACGCGCATAAAAAAATTTGGCGCTTTCTTTCGGAATCGCTATACGCTGAGGGATAAGATTCAGATCGTAGGCAAAGTTAAAATGATACGAAAACTTGCAACCCACGGCACGGTTGTAATGGTTCCAACGCACTTCAGTAACTTGGATTCAATTTTAATAGGTTGGGTAATCCATTCTATGGGGCTACCTGCATTTATTTATGGCGCTGGACTCAATCTTTTCAACATAAAGATCATTGCCTATTTCATGAATAGTTTAGGCGCATACAAAGTAGATCGCAGAAAAAAGAACTTGCCCTATCTTGAAACCCTTAAGATGTATTCGAATCTGGCTATTCAAAAAGGGGCTCATAGTTTATTTTTTCCTGGCGGCTCTCGCTCTCGCTCTGGCCTCATAGAAAAGCAACTTAAGTTAGGACTACTCAGTACCGCCATTGAAGCTCAGCGGAGCCTATATATGAAAGAGGGTGAAACTAAAAAGATATTTGTGGTGCCGGTTACACTGAACTATCATTGTGTGTTGGAGGCTCCCGAAATGATCGAAGACTACCTTCAGGTAAAAGGTCAAGACCGTTATTTTCCTGAACAAGACAAATATGGCAGCTTTCAATTAATCAAATTCCTTTTTAAATTTTTTGCGAATCCTTCAAGTATCTCCGTTTCCATTGGACCAGGCTTGGATGTCCTCGGTAATTATGTAGATGAAAATGGAAATAGTCTTGATGCCACCGGGCGAATTATTAATACCCGAGATTACTTTATTTCTAATGGTGACCTATCTATCGATAGGCAACGAGAAGATGAATACACGCGGATGCTCAGTCAACGAATTGTTAGCGAGTACCACAAAATTAATCGGGTCTTCTCTAGCCATTTAGTCGCTTATATCGCTTTTGAGATGTGGCAAAAGAAATACCAAAAGCTAGATCTCTTCAGCTTACTTCGTTTACCAGGTGAAGATTTAGAAATTGACTATGAGGAATTCAAATTAGTTTTTAAGCGCGTGCGCAAACAAATCTACCTGATGAAAGCCGAAGGCAAAATCAATTATGCCACACACTTAAAGGGAAAATCGGATATTGCTATACTGCGCGGACTTGAAAACGTAGGCGTCTTTCATCTGAATAGACCTCTGTTAAAAAATAAAAAGGGTAATATCATTACAAAAGACCTCTCCTTGCTCTATTACTACCACAATCGCCTCGTGGGCTATGACCTCGAACAGTTTATCTGAAAAGCCTGTAGGTGTAATTGGCGCGGGCAACTTCGGCACCGTGATTGCTAATATATTGGCCATCAATAAAAATGTGCTATTGTATGCCCGTGATCTTAAAACGGTAGATCAGATTAATAGCACAAGAGAAAATCGAGGTCATCCAATTGCCAGTAATGTAAGGGCGGTAAATGATTTATCATTGGTTGCTCGTGAATGCGATGTTATATTTCCTATGGTGCCCTCCGCGCATTTTCGTGCGATGATTAAAAACCTTGCGCCATATCTTCAACCTTATCATATTCTGATTCACGGTACCAAAGGATTCGATGTTTCATTATCGCAAGGCAAAACGTTGGAAACAGTAGAAACCTTGAATCGTAAGAGCGTAAAAACAATGAGTGAGGTAATTCGTGAGGAAAGTGTGGTGGTTCGGATTGGTTGTTTGGCAGGCCCTAATCTATCCAAAGAATTAGCACAGCGTCAACCAGCTGCTACTGTCATCGCAAGTCACTTCGAAGAAGTCATCCAAACAGGGAAAAAATTATTGAGGAATGATCGTTTTCAAGTTTATGAAAATCATGATATCGTAGGAGTTGAAATTGCAGGGGTCTTAAAAAATATTATTGCCATTGCTGCCGGTGCCTTAAGCGGACTGGGGTATGGTGAAAATGCAAAAGGTTTATTAGTAAGCCGAGGTGCAGTGGAAATGGTTTATCTGGGACGTGCATTGGGAGGCGATGTGAAGGCCTTTTTAGGCGTGGCAGGTATCGGTGACTTAGTGACCACTTGTAACAGTCCAATGAGTCGTAACTTTACAGTAGGATATCGGCTTGCGAAAGGGGAAAAGTTATCAGATATTCTACATGACATGAGTGAGATTGCTGAGGGCATTAATACAGTACGTATTGCAAAAAAATGCGCTGATCACTACAAAATCAGAGCGCTAATTACCGATCGTTTATATAAAGTCCTATTTGAAGGAATGACCGTGGAGGAAGCCCTTGATTTTTTGATGCGCTTTCCGTTAAGTGCAGATATAGATTTTATTTAAAAGCAGATTTTATCTTAGCTGCTACCAACGTAAGTTCCTCTTTAGTAAGGGATAGTTTAGGGTTAGCAAAATTGATATCTCCTGTTTTGTTAAGTGGCACTAAATGAAGATGAGCATGGGGCACTTCTAAGCCAATGACCGAAATACCAATTCTCTTACAGGGAATACATTTTTGAATAGCGCCCGCTACCTGTTTAGCAAAAAGCATAAGGTCCGTCAACTCCTGATCGTTTAAATCAAAAAAATAGTCTTCCTCTCTTTTAGGAACGACCAACGTATGACCAAGTACCAGTGGATTGATATCCAGAAAAGCAATAAAGTGTGCATTTTCTGCAACGATGTGCGCAGGAATTTCGCGAAGAATTATTTTAGAAAATACGCTTGACATAATCTTGAAATACGATAAATCAATCCTACTTCGTAAATAAGCGAAGATAGATGATCATCTTCTTACGCTTCGATTTTAACAATTTCAAATTCCATTTCTCCTGCAGGGGTCTTGATCTTAGCGCTATCGCCAGTCTTTTTGCCTAACAACCCTTTGCCGATTGGTGATTGTGTAGATATTTTACCTGCCTTCAAATCAGCTTCCTCCTCTGAAACGAGCATATAGGTAACCGTAGCCGAGTTCTTCTTGTTTTTGATCGTTACTTTGGAAAGAATAGACACCATAGAAGTATCAATCTTAGATTCATCAATCAGCCTCGCATAAGTCATCAAATCTTCCAATTTGGCAATCCTTGCTTCCAAATGCCCTTGAGCATCTTTGGCTGCATCATATTCAGCGTTCTCGCTTAGGTCTCCTTTATCACGTGCTTCCGCAATCTGCTTGGCGATATCTGAACGCCCCTTTGTTTTCAAATTACTCAGATCATTGGTGAGTTTTTCGAGTCCCTCTTTAGTATAATAAGAAATTTGCTTTGCCATATCCAACACTAATTACACACAAGTACTTTTCAAAATTTATCCAACCACTTAAAAAAAGAAAACAACGGCCACGCTTCTTGCATGGCCGTTGTTGATACAAAAGTAAATGATATTCTCTTTATTCCAAATTTAGACGATCAACTACCCACCAGTTCAGGCATAACTATTTTTACTTGTTCTAAAAGTTCATCATCGAACTCTGTTAGATAAAGTGTTTTAGCCTTGGCTAATTGTTCAATTGTAAGACCCTTTGCACCACGTAAATCTGCTTTATACAGACTTGCATTTTCAAAATCAGCCCCCATCAAATAACTATTTCTCAAATTCGCCTCCATTAAAAAAGCATTTTTGAAATTCGTTTTGATCAAAAAAGCATTCTCGAGTTGCGCTTTGATCAAAAAAGCATCTTTAAAATTGGCTCCGCTGGCATACGCTCCTTTTAAGTTTGCCTGGTTCATATTAGAATTCTCCAAATTAGTTTGATTCAATCGTGTATTTTCCAGATTGGTTTCAATTAAAGAAGAGTTAGACAAATTGGTAGAATTCAGGTTAGATGCTTTTAAATTTACGTAGTTAAGATTAGTACGGGCCAGATGACAATTCACTAAATTAATCTCGTGAATCTTATGTCTATTGAGCCTCTTGATATTTCCAACCGTACGAAAGGCTGCCTCATCGGATTCCCACAAGCGGAAATCGTCAATCTCGTCCTTATAGGTGCGTATTCTCTGGCGTATTTCTCCATTTTGATTTAGCCAAAATAACAGAATACCAATCACCGCAATATCAAAGATCATCCCATGCGCTTCTGCCAAAACCTGCATCCAAAAATTATGGAAGTCGCTGATATAAAAAGGCAAACTTAATCCAATGACAATCACTGCCACTACAATTAAAACGAGAGAAGTCGTTAAAATTGGTTTCTCAATAATCTCATCAAACTTGGCGATGATCCTTTTTTTTGCAGTTTCAATCCTTGACATAATTCTGTCCTTGGAATAGATTAAGTTAATTACGAAAGCAAATATAGTGACCCATTAACTGGTTCAACTTTGAGTTTCACACACAACATTACATCAGTTTGTACTTGGGACATTATAGCATCAAATGAATAGTGAGAAAATAAGTAGTAAGCCCTAAAAGATCGCTCATGGTAGTAATAAAAGGACCAGAAGCAAGTGCTGGATTAAAGCCTAATCGATTGAGAATTAGAGGAGTAACTGTTCCTACAAATGAAGAGAATAAAACCACCCCAAAAAGTGCAATAGACACCACGATCGAAAGCCGCTGATTACCAAAGAATAATAATGTAGTCGCTAAAACGATTAAGGAAAGGAATAAACCATTCAATAAAGCAACACTAAAAACTTTTGACAACCTCTTAAGGAGTCCCTCATCAACAAATCCAGGGCTCACTAAACTTTGTACGATCAGGGAAGATGATTGAATACCTACGTTTCCACCTGTTGCTTGTATCAGAGGCACAAAAAAAGCAATAGCCGTAATCTTCGATAATTCAGCTTCAAAGAAACCCATAAATCGGGCACTTAACATACCACCGAAAATACCAATCAAGAGCCAAGGCAAACGTGCTCGGGCGTTTTTCCAAATCGTGTCGTCTTCCTCTAGATCTTCCGTTATACCAGACATCAGTTGACGTTCTTCCTCCGCTTGTTCAGTTATGACGTCAACTACATCATCAATAGTAATCCGACCTACCAATTGTCCATTTACATTTACTACGGGAACAGACTCTAAGTCATACTTTTTCATGACTTCCGCCACTTCGCTGTCTTCCTGATGAGTTTCTACGGAAACTACATCATCATCGTAAATGTCTTGAACTAATGTTTTAGGATCTGTTAGAATTAATTTCTGCAAGGCTACTCTTCCTAACAATTTATCATTGCCATCTACCACATATACAGCATAGAATTTAGTAACGCTTTCAGCTTGCTTCCGAATTTCATCTACACATTGAACCACCGTCCAATGATCGCGGGCTTTGATTAGTTCTTTGGCCATTAATCCTCCTGCGACATTTTCTTCATAGCGCAACAGATCAATGACCTGGGATTTTAAATCAACATCCAGCCCTGCAATAATCCCTTCACTGACTTTAATTGGTAACTCATTTAAAATATCGGCTGCATCATCGGAATCTAACTGATTAACAATTTCCGTCAGTTGTTTGGATTCATAGGTGGCAAGAAATTTTCTGCGAGTGTCAGTATCCAGATCCTTTATAATCTTTGATCTAACTTCTAATGAAAGTAAGTCTAATACGTATTTCGATTCAATACTATTGAATTCATATAAAAGGGCTGTGATGTCGGCCGGGTTCACTTCACCCAAACTCTCAAGAATGAATGCGCTATCGCTTTCATCCAGCGCTTGTTGAAACCTATCTCGAAATTCTTTGGTTAGTTCAAATTCAACAAACTCCATCACTCTTTTCTTCTATTAATTTAGTCAAGGAAATAAATTGCTCTACGGTCAACTGCTCTGCTCTTTTATCCATAATCGGCAAGGCCGTTATGGAAGCATCCAAATTTAGAGGTTTGAGGGCATTACGCAAGGTTTTCCTTCGGTTTTGAAATCCTTGCTTAACAACTTTTTGAAATCTTTTTCCATCGCACCCAAGATTTTCGCGATTGTTACGTGTAAGTCGAATGACTGCAGACATTACTTTAGGAGGCGGAAAGAATACACCGGGAGGAACTTTAAATAAAAAT
The DNA here is from genome assembly GCA_031430395.1 of Cyclobacteriaceae bacterium. Lineage (GTDB taxonomy): Bacteria > Bacteroidota > Bacteroidia > Cytophagales > Cyclobacteriaceae > ELB16-189. The sequence goes on along the minus strand of JANPBK010000285.1, from coordinate 2,740 downwards.
GTAATATCGTAATAGGCCTGTAGCAATACGCTTAAAATACCATAGGTCTTACTCCCTTCTTTTTCAGCAATTCTTTCGGCTACTTCTTTTTGTAGCATGCAAACCACTTGTTTTACCTGATTGTGATGCTCCAATACTTTAAAAAAAATCTGAGAAGAAATATTATAGGGAAAATTGCCAATTATATGAAACTTACCATTAAATACCTGTGCTAAATTGAGATCCAGGAAATCACCTTCAATAATTTTGTTGATGTACTCAGGATGTTTCTCTTTTAAATAAGCAACAGATTCACGATCAATTTCTACTAGCCGAAGATCAATATCCTGCTGTTTAATTAAAAACTGAGTAAGCACCCCAGTGCCAGGACCAATTTCAACTACTTGATTTGGCCCTACATCCAAGGACAAAGCGTCTACAATTTTAGAGGCAATATGAAGATCCTTAAGAAAGTGCTGGCCAAGGAATTTTTTGGGACGAACCATTATGCAGTATCAAGGTTTCGATTTAAGTAAACCAATGTTAGAAACCAAGGCGCATTAAATTTGAATGATGAATTAGTTATCTTTAGCTTTTACTAGCCCCACTTGAATGACTCCTTTTCAATCAATCGATAAACCTAAAATAGGTATCACCCTGGGCGATCTGAATGGGATCGGACCCGAAGTAGTTATCAAAGCCATGGCAGATCAACGTTTGCTGAGTATGATTACCCCTATCGTTTATGGTTCTACGCGCGTACTTTCCTATTATCGCAAGTTGATGAACTTAGAAGAACTTAACTATAGTCAAGTAAAGACGAAAGGGCAATTTTTAAGTAAGTCAATCAACGTAGTCAACTGTTGGGAAGATGCCATTGAGATTAATCCGGGTCAACCCTCTAAACAAACTGCCCATGCGGCCTACCTCTGTCTGAAAAAAGTTGTTGAAGAATCCAAAGAAGGGCTAATTGATGGATTTGTAACAGGGCCTATTGATAAGAATACCATTCATAGCGTGGAATTTCCATATCGAGGACATACGGAATACCTCACAGAAGCTTTTGAGGCTGGCCAAAGTCTCATGCTAATGGTAGGAAATCAATTGAAAGTTGGATTGGTTACTGAGCACGTACCCGTAAAAGAGATTGCCTCTTTTATCACGAAAGAAAGAGTTGAGTTAAAAATCAGATTACTAGAGATGTCATTAAAAAAAGATTTTCTCATCAGTAAACCCAAAATTGCCGTGTTGGGGCTTAACCCTCATGCAGGAGATGAAGGACTTCTGGGTACTGAAGAAAATGAGATCATTAAGCCGGTAATTGCTGAATTGAAAAACAAGGGCAAAGTGATCTTTGGTCCATTTCCTGCGGATGGCTTCTTTGCTTCAGGCCAGTATACAAAGTATGATGGTATTTTGGCCATGTATCATGATCAAGGTTTGGTTGCTTTCAAAACATTGGCGTTTGATGACGGGGTTAACTTTACCGCTGGACTTTCTGTGGTTCGCACCTCGCCAGATCACGGAACAGCTTATAATATTGCAGGCAGAAATCTTGCTGACGAATCTTCGATGCGTCAGGCCATTTACATGGCATGCGATATTGTGAAGAACCAACAAGAACAGCTGATAGAGAAAAAGGTATGATCTAAATAATAATTAGAAGCTTTAAAGTTTTACAAGATCGATTAGTAGTAATTATAGTAAGTTTGATTCTAAGCATACAAGCATGGACATCGTCACTAAAAAGCAACTAAACATACTTATTCAACTGGCACAGGCGGACAAACACTTTGCAAAGGCTGAGAGGGACATGATCTTTAAAATCGCCAAAGACAGAAACTTTTCGGAAGAGGATGTGCATTCATTAATTCGAAATCCTGAGCCAATTGATACGCTGGGGGCTTTATCTAACGAACAAAAATTCAACTACCTCTATGCATGCATGAGCTTAATCCATGTGGACCACAAATTATTTGAAAGTGAACTAATCTTCTGTAAAAGCATTGCGATCAAGCTTGGGTTCAAAAAAAATGTAATTGACTATTTTGTGGATAACTTTGAAAAAAAGCCTATTGATGATATCAAATCAGCGGTTTTTAGAGACTATCTGTAATAAATTAACTATTTCCATACTCCCACTCGTCAAAAAAGCCCTCTCAATGGGCGAAAATTCAATAAATCCTGATAAATTTGCCCCTCGTTTTAAAACCCCGTTGGGTTGAGTGACTATAGCGTCAATATATTAGGGCTAAGCCAAAAAACGCATTCTTTTGAGTTTCAATTAGAGGATGCATTTTTTAAAAAATACGGCACAGAAGTCGTTGCTGAAGGTCAATTTGAGGCAAAGGTCATTCTTGACAAAAGGGAAACGCTCATTGAAGCAAATTTTAAAATCGAGGGGAAGGCTCATTTAATATGTGACCGGAGCCTTGATCCCTTCGAACATCATATGAAAATAGACAGAACCGTCATTTTCAAATATGGAGAAGAAGCGCAAGAGATTAGTGATGAAATAATCATTATCCCTCATGATCTACAACACTTAGATGTAGGTCATCAGATGTATGAATTTATTGTGTTAGCAATACCGATAAAGAAACTACATCCACGCTTTGAGTTAGAAGAAGATGAGCTGGATGATCATAACGAAGGGAAGATAATCTATCAGTCAGAAAAAGCTGAAGACGAAATAGACCCTCGGTGGGAACAGTTAAAAAAGTTAAAATAAAAGTTAAATATGGATAAAAGATATTGAATT
>JANPBK010000284.1:0-24076 GCA_031430395.1 Cyclobacteriaceae bacterium | reverse complement strand
CAATTTGCTTAGAGTTTTGAAAAAATTGTGCGATGCTAGCAATATGGCCGAAGTAATGGTTGAGTAATGCAACGCGGTTATCTGCAATGACAGAAAGATTGGTGTTTAACTTTTCTCTGTTTGCATTTACATTGATTTGTAAAGTAAATATGCCAATTGATAATACTGTGACCAGAGAAATGATCAGGATTAGAAGCGTTATCTTAGTACTAATTTTTATATTTTTTAACATACTCTCAGTCGAGTTAGTAGTGTATTAAATTCGTTCCACTAATTGTTCTGCCATTTCCATTGTTTGCTTTCGAGCTATTTCATTGATTGGTGAAAAGGTGGCAATTTCAATTACGGCTATTACTTTATTTTCTTTCTTTATTGGTGCAATAAAAAGATACTTCGGTGCAGCTGTTCCGAGCCCACTCACGATTGCTTGATTATAACCTTCTGGCAATTCATCTAAATACATAGCTTTGCCGGATGCGGCTACTTGACCGATTAGGCCTTCACCAAATTCAAATTCTATCGATTCATTTTCAATAACAGGCACTGCAAAAGCGCTCCTCATTTCAGCGATATTTTTACCATTACTTGACTTTATGGAATAGAATGCACCTTGACCAGCCTGCAGCATCTGACAAATCGTATGTAACCCAAATTGGAGTATTTTGTCCGCTTTGACGCTTTTAAGCGAATTGGTAAATGTTTGAAGATCGATCGATGTGCTATTTGAAGCAGTTCCATTCGCTAATGTGCTCTCTTCTTGGCTTCTTTTTTCTTTATATACGATGATTTCTTTCTTGGCTTTCAGCGTAACGTTGATTGCAATGACGCCAAGAACAAACGTCAAAGCGATCACTATAAAAAGTTTTGCATAAACGCCACTAGCTAAACTTGAACTGGTCATACCTCCTTTGAAAATTAAGTCATTGGGGAGCGTGAACATGACATAAAAGGATGAAATAATCCCAATAAAAAAAAGAATTGCTGTAAGCAAACTTAGCTTATGTGTATCCTTTAAAATTTGAAGTAGCCGTTCCATGATGTTATTTATAGTGCTTGTCTAATTCTTTTAGAAACCCAACGATCTCATCCACTTTCATGGTGTAGTCAATTTTTGCCAAAGCGAGTGCCGCTTTTGGCATTGTATCAATCATGCATTCTGTAGGCTCTTGTACAATCGTGAGCCCCCCTTTGTCTTTAATGTGTTTCATCCCCAATCCACCATCGCGGTTAGCACCTGAAAGCAATATTCCAATTAGCTTTTCGCGATAGACATATGCTGCCGTCCCAAGAGTAATATCAATTGCCGGTCTTGAGTTATTTATCATTTCTTCGGTTGACATAGAGAAATGATTGCCAAGTTCTATGGACATATGATAATTGGATGGAGCAAGATATACCCCTCCTTTTTTTATCTGATCTTTATCAAATGGTTCAACTACTTGTACCACGCTTTTTAATGATAATGCTTCAACAAATCCATTTCGTACATGCTTTAGCCTGTGTAAACACATAATAATAGGTAAGGGAAAGGTTTTAGGGAGCTGTGATAAAATTTTCACAATTCCCTGAAAGCTCCCGGCTGACCCTCCAATCACAACAGCCCTATAGCTGTTATTTAAGTTGTACTTGTCCATGGCGGCTGGCTTCCCCTAATCTTTTATCTTCTTATAAACTTTCTCTTCATTATTCACGACCAGAAACTTGCTCGCTACGTCACACCAGATCAAAGACTCTTTAGAGCCAATAGCCAGGTAGCCATATTTGAACAAGCTTTCATGAAATTTTTTAAGTACTTCGTTTTGCAACGTTTGATTAAAGTAAATCATAACGTTTCTACATAATACCAAATCGAACTTGCTGAAGATGTCTCCATTGACTAGGTCATGTTTGCGAAAGGTTACATTTTGCATGAGTTCTTTGTCAAATACGGCCTTTCCACTTTCCTCTTTGTAATACTCTTTCAGGCTTTTCTTACCTTCAAATCGGATATAATTCTTTTCATTAAGCTCCATGTTTTTAATCGGGTAGGAAGCAGATTTTGCTTTCTCAAGAATAGTTACATCCAGATCACTAGCGAAAAGTTGCACGTCTTGGAGGATTCCCATTTCTTTTAGCAATATGGTCATTGAAAGAACTTCTTCACCCGATGAACAGCCTGCATGCCATATCTTAAATGTCTTATGATTAAGTAGTATTCCCGGAATGATCTCATCCCTCATGATACGCCAAAACCCAGGATCACGGAACATTTCAGTAACATTCACTGTAAGTTCATCTAAAAACTCTTCAATAAAACCCGGTTGGTCATTGAGTTTCTTTAGCAAAGTTTCTATCGTAAGATTTTTTAATTCTAAGATTCGCAACATCCTTCTTTTAAAGGACGACATAGCATAATTGCGAAAGTCGTATCCATACTTTGCTTGAATGAGCTCGGTTATCTTTTTTAGATCTGCAATATCGATGTCTTGTACTACCATAGTCGTATTAAACCTTCCTCAAAGAAAGGCAAAAATAGGTTTTCAATGGCCGAGTATAGATCTTATTATAATAGAAATATTACACAGGTTTAATCTATGAACAAGGATGACAAAAGCCTCATGATGCCTGAAGTAGCTGGAAGTTAGCTATTTGTTGGAGAGATGTTAAAATGTTGACAAAGAGTTACTTATATTTTAATTACCCTGCTTCCAAGTTATCTTTTGAAAAACCAAAAGGCAATAGTGAAGCAGCGCTGGAGCACTTGATCCACTGATCCAACTGGGCTAACATTACAATTTGGATAGGAGATCGCTGCCTTAGTTCAAATTCTAACATAACTTGTCTGCATGCTCCACACGATGCTGCAGGGGTTAATTCTTTGTGATTTTTCTTATGTGCTACAATTGCCATTTTCAGAATTTTCTTGCCTGGTGATTGTGATGAGGCGGCATAGAGGGCCACACGTTCTGCGCACATGCACAGAGGATATGATGCGTTTTCCTGATTAGCGCCAACTATAATTGTTCCATCTTCCAAAATAAGTGCAGCCCCGACACAAAACTTAGAATAGGGAGCATAAGAGTGATTGGTTGACTCTTTGGCCTTGTGAACCAAATATTTAGATTCGCTGTCAAGATCTTCGATAGTTTTATAGGTTTCAACTTCAATCATAATTTATGAATAGGTAGTGTTTTAGAAAGATAATCAAGCTTGACTGAGAATAAAAGCTGTCAGGTAGAATTAGTTTAGAAAGCATTTTTAGTAATCGCAAACGGAGTTATTATTGATGATTTATGAATAATTTGCAGGCACTTAATGATAAGCTAATAAAGGTGCTCGTTTAGCTTTCATACAAAACCTATTCATATCAAATAATAACTATGGCAACCAAATCTATCCTCATTCTTGGCGCGGGGCGTTCATCGACTAGTTTAATAAGCTATTTGCTAGAGAAAGCACCAGCCAACTCTTGGCAGGTTACAGTGGGTGATTTTGCTTTAAAGGCTGCCAATGAACAAATCGGCAATTCGTCTTATGGTAAAGCAATATTGTTTGATATCACGAATGAAGAATTAAGCCGTACTGTGATTGCTTCCTCAACAGTGGTGATCTCTTTATTACCAGCTCATTTACATCCACTGGTTGCAAGGATATGTCTGATAGAAAAGAAGCACTTACTAACTGCGAGTTATGTTTCTGATGAGATGAAGTCTTTTCATGCTGAAGCCTTGGCGAATGGACTATTATTTTTAAATGAGTGTGGACTTGATCCGGGTATAGATCACATGAGCGCGATGCAAGTTATTGATCGGATAAAAAAAGAAGGTGGAAAACTTAGTTCCTTTGAATCTTTTACGGGAGGATTAATTGCGCCTGAAACTGATCCTGCTAATCCGTGGCGGTACAAATTCACTTGGAATCCACGCAATGTTGTTATGGCCGGACAAGGGACTGCAAAGTATTTGCAAGGCGGTCACAATAAATTCATTCCTTATCAACAATTATTTCAGCGAACCACCCCCATTACTGTACCGGATTTTGGCAAATATGAAGGATACGCCAATCGCGATTCTTTAAAATACTTAGATACGTATGGCTTGAAAGGGATAAAAACAATGCTTCGTGGCACTTTGCGCAATAGAGGGTATTGTAGTGCATGGAATATTTTGGTGCAACTTGGCTGTTGCGATGATTCTTATCTGATGGAGGAGGTCACAACGATGACTCACAATGAATTTATTAATTCATTCCTTGATTCAAATTCTTCCCAATCAGCAGAAGAGACTGTAGCATCCATGTTTAAGATTTTACCCCAAAGCGAAGAAATGGTGCGGTTACGTTGGAGTGGGTTATTTACACAGGAGAAAGTAGGAATGGATAAGGGGACTCCAGCCCAGATTTTGGAGCATATTCTAAATAAGAAATGGCGACTCATGCCAGGAGATAAGGATTTTATAGTGATGTGGCATCGCTTCTGTTTCGAAATTCAAGGAGTACAAAAAGAGATGGAGGCTTACATGACAGTTATTGGAGACGATGAAAGCAATACGGCAATGGCTAAGACAGTCGGGCTGCCTTTAGCAATTTCTGCGCGACTTCTTTTACAAGGAGAAATCAAAAGTAGGGGAGTTGTCATTCCCGTGAAACCGGAATTTTATGATCCGGTATTAGCTGAATTATCCCAACTCGGGATAAAGTTGATCGAAAGGATCGTATAGTTCAAGATGAGGGCAAATAGTTTTCATGTTTATAACGTAACAACTTTCGATAGTATTTCTTAATATCCTCTGGGCTCTTACCTAGTTTAAATAATGACATCGCAACCCCGTTTGCTATTTGCACTCTCAGCCACGAGTTGTTGTTATATTTTCTGGTTGAGATAATCACGTCTTTTTGAATAAGTTGAAATGGAATTTTAGTTTGCCAGATACGGCTGATGATATCATAGTCTTCCATAATCGAATAATATTCATCGAACCCATGTATTTTTTGGAACGCACTTTTGGTGATAAATAATGTCTGATCACCTCCCCGAAAGGTCAATAAATTGAATCTTGTCATAAATGAATTTAGCCTCATTAGACCGGGGTATTTGTCAAATGCTGAACGATAACAACCGCATTGAAATCCATTGAACATGGCGGTTGAAATATCGTGCAGAAAACTTGCCGGCACTAACACATCAGCATGTACAAAATAAAGAATATCATAAGCAGCTTTAGCAGCGCCTACATTCATTTGTGCTGCTCTATTTCGTTTTGAACATACTTCAACCGTTGCACCTGCGCCAGCGGCAATCTCTTTGGTAGCATCTTTACTTCCGCCATCTACAACAATTACTTCGATCAAGTTTCTATTCGCATGTTGTAGAAATTGATCGACTGCTTTACCTATACTTAAGGCCTCATCCACTGCAGGGATGATTACAGAGATCCCTTGATTCATAGTTAGAATTTTAGCCGGTTAAGATACTGAATAGATTTAATGTAGATAAACTAAAATCGTATAGTTGATTGAATTATCTTTGCTCCATGTCATTGGAAGAGAAAGTTAATTTAGTGGAAGCGGTTTTCCAGAAGCTGGATGACGAAATTAACAGCTTTCAATCATGGTCTAGTCTGCATTGCAAAAACGGATGTGGCAAATGCTGTTTTAAACCAGACATTGAAGCAACGATTTTAGAATTTTTGCCTTTTGCGTACCATTTGTATCATCATCAGGAAGCGGAAGAATGGTTATTAAAATTAACAATTGGTGATGTGTCTTTGTGTCCTATATTGAATCCTACCCAAAGCGGTATTGGCCTATGTTCACAGTATCATCATCGAGGTCTTATTTGTAGATTGTTTGGTTTCTCGGCTAGAACAAATAAGTATGAACAACCTGAATTAGTCACGTGTCAAATTATTAAAGTTGAACAGCAGGAAAGATTTGAATCTGCCGAAAAAAAGATCAAGGAAGGCGCAATAATTCCGATCATGAATCAATACTACATGCAATTACATGCCGTGGATTTCGATTTAACTAGTCGATTTTATCCAATCAGGGTAGCAATTCAAAAGGCAATTGAAACGGTCATCCATCATTACGCTTATCGGTGAACCAGAAATTTAATAAGTGAATTTAAATTCAATGACGGGGTAGGCTTTTGTAATGAGGTCCTATCAGAAAAGGCGTTAATTGTCTGTGGTGGTGAATTACGATGCCTGGCTTGACTAATTTCGAAGTAACTGAAAGAGATTGTAATGATCAATGCTACCATGACTCCTAGCAACATTATAATATCTTTATGAGTTATTTTCATTGATTAAATCCAATATGTCAATGCTAAGTTTGTGCCAAGTATAGAATTTCATAGAATTTAAGGATTATTCGCCTACTTGGCTCAATAATTGTACAATTTTGGACAGGTAAGAGTTAAATACGGACATCATTATCGGTTACAGAAAGACAAAAAGAGCGATTAAACTTTGAACCTTATTTCTGATTAAATTTGTTGCATGGAATGCCTAATAATTACGTCATGAGAAAATATTCCCTATTTATACTAACGCTTTTTGCGATTCCAAGCTTATTTGCTCAAGTCGAATCAGAGAAAAAATTAGCACTAGTTAAATGGCTGACATTTGAAGAGGCTGTTGAGAAATCTAAATTTGAAAAGAGAAAGATATTTATTGATATCTATACAGATTGGTGTGGCTGGTGTAAAGTGATGGATAAAAATACTTTTAGCGATCCCTCCATAGCCAAATTACTAAACGATAAATTTTATCCGGTGAAATTTGATGCTGAGCAAACTGCAGATGTAGTATTCAATGGGACCACTTTTAAGTTTGTACCATATGGCAATAAAGGCACTCACCAATTGGCAGCTGCATTATTAAACAATCAACTTAGTTACCCTACCGTAACTTTTCTGGAGGAAGATTTTTCTGCTGTGTACCCTTTACCCGGCTACCGTAAACCAGAAGAATTTCATCCTTATTTGGTTTTTTTTAGTGAGAATCATCATAAGAACGGGGATGGCGCATATATTGAATTCATGAAGACGTATAAGTCTCCATATGCGAGCATTGCAACTACCGGAGCTTTAAAAAACTAATTGCTTTGGCAGGTAGCTACTCCTAAACGGCTTCCTTTATTTAAAGCGAAGGCAGCAACACCCACATTGCCAGCAGCAATGACAATATCTTTTTCTGGTCCGGTATCAGACAAATGTATTTTTATGCAAGCCGAAAGCTTGATCAGATTAGAATAGGTAGCCTGAGTTTCATCCGCCAAGTGGGTTAATATTGTTTCACTTTTCCCTGTTTTTCCTGCAAGTGGAGTTAACAATGCTGCAACGCTTGCGCCAGAAGTTGCTAAGTCCCCCAAGTGTAAGTGCATCGGATAGTTGACTTCTCCTAAAGTTCCTGTCAAGTTAATAGATACTAAAGCTGTATCACGTTTTTCTTTAAATATAACGATGCTTGATACTTTGTATTGGGAAGCTTGTTAGAGTGCATACGTGGATTCGTTTCCCGTAAATTCGCTCACATTTTCGCTTGGTTTACATGCGATTAACATGGTTGCAATTAAAACCCTCTAAAAATTGTTGTCATATCGGCTCAATTGAGGCAATGTAACAATAGAAAATTTAATTTAAACATAGCTATGATCAACTGTTTTGCTTTTAGATTTGCTAGCCAGTTATTTGGCATGGATATGGTTTGATTTCTATTTATTAAATGAAAAAATCTTTGTGAAGCAGCTATTCGTATTCTTTCTTATTCTTAGTGGTTGCAGTTCATCTGTCAATAACACTTCTAAAACAGATCTCAAAAATCCTAAGCCAGACTGGTTAGGTGCCAAACCCAGCCAAATTACTTATTATATTGGAATAGGTAGAAGCAGTAAAGATGGAACTAACAACTATATACAGCAAGCCAAGAAAAGCGCATTAGAAGATTTGGTCTCAGAGATTAAAGTAAATATCTCCTCTTCCTCCGTGCTCAGCTCAATCGATGCAAATAAGGAATTCCAAGAGAAGTACGAGCAAATTATTCAAACTACGGCAGCCGATGAAATAGAAGAGTTTGAACAAGTTGATACCTGGCAAGATGATCGGAATTTCTGGGTCTATTATCGGTTGTCTAAACAGCGCTATAAAGAAATTAAGGATGAACAAAGAAGAAATGCCATATCTATTAGCCTTGATTTCTTTTCCAAAGCAAAGCAAGCTGAGCGAAATGGGGAATCAGTACTCTCCTTAGGTTTCTATTATCAAGGTTTCCGGGCTATTCAGAAATACTTAGGTGAACCAATTCGGCTAGAATTTGAAGGAAAGGAAATATTATTAACGAGTGAGATTATTGCCAACATGCAATTGATATTGGATAAGATGGACCTATTGATTAGTCCAGGTGAAATTGCGCTTAATAGGAGAGTTTCATTAAGTGAGCAAACCATTTTTGTCAAGGCATTTGATAAAGGAACAAAGAATATTATTGCAGACTTACCCTTAAGAGCAGAGTTTGAAAAAGGGTCTGGCATTGTTTTTCCTAATTATAAAACGGATGCAAATGGTTTATCCAAGATATTATTGACGAAAATTAGTTCGCGCGATTTAGAACAAACGGTAGCTATAAAAGTTAACCCACTCAGCTTCGCGGGTACTTCAGCCACAACGATTGATTCATTGATCGTTCAAAGGATGGTGGTGCCGAGAGCAACACTGCTATTAAAAGTGAAAAGACCGTTAGTTTATGTCACTTCAATAGAGAAAAGTTTAGGTCTTAATAAATCCAGTCACCAAATTACTAACCGGATCAAGAATTATTTGGCCAATGCAGGATTTGAATTTACAGATGAAATATCCAAAGCCGAGTTATCTTTAGATATTGATGCAATTTCGGAGAAAGGTGCTGTTTCCGGAAGCATTTTTATCACTTATGTAACGGCAGTTATACGCGTTTCTGCCACAAAAGGAAATAAAGAGATATATGCCACCACTTTAGATCGAATTAAGGGCTTTAGTCTGGATTATGAAAGATCAAGCCAAGAAGCTTATAATAAGTCATTAGATATTTTAGAGAAAGAGAAGCTTCCTGAATTATTAAATTCAATTTTGCAGTAAAAACTGATTTTAGGCTGTTTCAAAGCATATTTTTAAACTAAAAATAGTGGCCTGTAAATTGCATTCATTATCTTGCTAACCAAATTTAACCTTGATATGAAAAGAATAACTAATCTTTCGTTTTTACTTGTGGCTATGGCCGCACTATTAATCGGTGGGTGTAAAAGTAAGGCACCTGCAACACCTGACGGAGAAAAAGAAGTTGTTGTCCCTTGCTCAGGCCCGGATTATTTCACTAGCACCAAAGTCTTTCGTGCCAATTCTATTGGAGAAAGTATGGACCAGGTAACTTCTAAAAAGAAGGCACTAACGAACGCACGAAATGAGTTAGCACAATCCATCCAGACTACAGTGAAAACTGTTACAGATAATTATACTAATTCTCGGTCTATGAATAGAAAGGAAGAGCTAGAACAAAAGTTTGAGAGTCTTAATCGTGAAATTGTAGAGCAAACTTTACAAGGAGTTAGAACTATTTGTGAGAAATTAGTGCAAACAAAGGAAGGTAATTACAAAACATATATTGCCTTGGAACTTTCAGCTGATGACTTGGTGAAGCAATATAATGAACGTCTTTCCAAAGATGAACGTCTCAAAATTGATTATGATTATGAGAAATTCAAGGACACTTTCAATCAAGAGATGGATAAGAAAAGCAAAGGAAACTAGAACCATAATACTTACTAAAAATCCCAACTCATAAAGTTGGGATTTTTTTATTTTCTCCAATGGCGGGATATTCAAATACTCCTCTACAAAAGAAATTGGGCATTAAATCAGGCTTCCGGATAGCCGTACTTCAGGCGCCTGATAATTATTGGGATTTACTATCACCTTTACCTGAATCACTGCTAGTAATCAAAAAACCAATAAGTAGGAATCTTGACTTTGTTCATTTGTTTTTGAAAGAGAGAATACTTCTTGAAAGAGAATTATTAAAATATAAAGATTTGATAAAGAAGGAAGGAATGATTTGGGTTTCATGGCCTAAGAAATCTTCTAAAATACCAACTGAACTAGATGAACATGCTATCCGGGAATATGGATTAAAAAGCGGACTGGTTGATGTGAAGATTTGTGCTGTTGATGAGATATGGTCGGGTCTAAAGTTCGTATACCGCCTCCGCGATCGTTGAAAACTCGTTCTTTAGATAAGGATTACTTCCAATTGGCTGGATCTAATCGCCATGATTTTACATAAATTAACTGAGTCTCGTTTAGCTGTTTCATTGCTAATGCTTCTTGTAATAGATGATTGAAATCGCTTAGACAAACTAGCGGTATTTTTTCTTCTTGGAAACTTTTTTCACTTTGTTCAAAGCCATATGTAAAGATGGCCACCATACCAATTACATCAAATCCTGCCTCTCTCATAGCCTGGGCTGCTTTTAAGGAGCTTCCCCCGGTAGATATCAAATCTTCAACTAGAACTACTTTTTGACCTTTTTCGATTTTCCCTTCTATCAAATTGCCCATTCCATGTTCTTTCGGCTTAGGCCGAACGTAGACGAACGGAAGTCCCAATTCTTCTGATACAAGAGCACCTTGAGGGATCCCTGCAGTTGCGACACCGGCAATACACTCAACTTTGGAGAAGTTTTCTTGGATGGCTGAGGCCAGTGAATTTTTGATGTAAGTTCGTATCGAAGGGTATGATAACGCTAAACGATTATCGCAATAGATGGGAGATTTCCAGCCTGAACTCCAAGTAAAAGGCTTTTGATGATTTAGCTTAATAGCACCAATATCGAGCAGCTTAGATGCAACTTCAAAGGCCGTTTTCTGGAATATTTTAATTTGACTCATACGGGCAATTTATAACGAAACCAGCATTCGCCCAATAGAGTTTGATTTTATTGGCTTACCTATTGGTGGATTGCGATTAATTTATGTTTTTGCACTTCTTTAGGCGACCTGTCAATATTAAGACAATAAAAATGGACCTTTTTGTAAATGACATTCCGGTAAAAATTTTATTGCCTACTGAGAAGCCCGATGCGGGCCATTTCAACGTAGAGATAAACGCTACATTGGAACCGATCCATAAAGCAAAACTACTGAACCACGTTTGGTTAAGTCATGCAAGTGTACAGGATATGGATTTGGTATTTGATTTGATCAATTCTAAAGTCCCTATAAATCTGCTTTCACTTACCGTTAGTATCAACGATTATGCAGCATTTAAGCAATACCTCAAAGACAAATATAAAATTATAAAGGCGGCTGGAGGATTGATTCGCAAAAAGGATAAATTTTTGATGATCTATAGAATGAAGAAATGGGATCTACCAAAAGGAAAAAGGGAAAGTGGTGAAAGTTCCTCTGAAACAGCTTTGCGGGAAGTAGGTGAAGAATGTAATATCAGTGTAAAACTAGGTGCAAAAATATGCACCACATGGCATACATATACCATGAATAAGAATAGCATGCTTAAAAAGACCAAATGGTTTCAAATGGAACTTGTAGATGATTCACACAGTAAACCTAGTTTGGAGGAGGATATTGAGGAACTTCGTTGGATGACAGAAAAAGAGGTTTATCACGCCTTAGAAAATTCATACAAATCCATTCAGTTTGTATTCGAAGAATTTTATAAGAAGAAAGAAAAAGTAAGTTAATCTAACTGATAGGGAAGAAATCCGGAAACATCTCCTTGGTACTTGTGCACTTCTCGAATGATCGAAGAACTGATCGAAGCAAATTGAGGTGAGGTTATCAAAAAGACAGATTCCAGCTCAGCATTTAGATGCTTATTGACCTGCGCGATACTGTTTTCATACTCAAAGTCTGTAGTGTTACGAAGGCCTCTAAGTAAATATCTTGCACCATTTTTCTTTGCGTACTCTGCCGTTAATTCTGAATATGTTTGAACTTTTATGGAAGATTGTTTTTCAAACGTCTGTTTAACCTTGCTAATCATTAAATCGATAGGAAAATAGCGTTGAGTTTTCCCACTGTTATAACCAATGGCAATAATAATCTCATCAAATAGTTGTGAGCCTCTTAAAACGATGTCTTCATGACCCTTCGTGAAGGGATCGAAAGAACCTGGGAATAAGGCTATCCGCTTCATCCTATGATTTCAATAAATCAAGAGAATAGAGATCAAAAAAGTGATGTTCTTGCACTTCATCAAACATGTAGCCAAACCCTAAGTGCGAAGGACGTGAACCGAAACTTACATTTCGTATATATTTCACAAACTCAGCATAATGAGGAGAGTTTTTACCAATATACCCCCACAGAATAACCTTGCTGGTTTGTTGATCCATTTCTAGGCCCTTCATTACTAACATGATGTATTTCACATAATCCGAAAATTGCTTAATAGCAAACTGATTATAATAGATTAATTGCCCTTTATCCGCGGAAATTATATGAAGTTTAAAGCGATCGATATAGATATATAATGGAAGATCGGTGACATTTAATGAGTACGCTAACACACCCTCTATCAGTGCTGTAGATTGATGAAAAAAAGTCACCAAAGTGTTTTGATAGATTTCACTCAACCATTTTAACAAGTCATTTTGGATAGCAAAAATAGTAATTGTATTAATGCTTTGATTCATACATGACACAACAGTCTCTATAGGAGATTCTATCTGTGCGTTGAAATGTAAATATTCTTGCGAAGAACTCGATTCAAATAGACTTTCTGGCAATTGAGCGAACTTATTATTCTTGATAGAGATCTTCACTTCCTTCCAAAATCCGGCATGTAAGATGGGATGTGCTTCAAAGAGTGATTTAAGCGATAGCAGTAATTCGGTATGGGAATGAATATCTCCTAAGACGTAATCTTCAAAAAATAATAGTCTTTGATCACTTTCGGCAACCACGGCTATTTGAAAATCCCTTACACCTAATTGTATCAACAATCGATATTGATGAAGATTTTCTTCATCAAACCGATCGTCTTTGATCTTCTTAATTAACCTATAGCTTGCGTTGTTAGGTTGCAAGGATATGTATTATTGCGATTCCCAATTACCCGATGTAGTAACGTCCAACTTGGAACCAAATGCAAGGGGCTTTCTACCCTTAGCTTCGTTACTTTCCTTTCTCATCGGATTGGCAGGCTTTGGATCTTTCACTTCTATCACCTGCACCATGACACCGTTCTTATCCACTTTACCAACAAAAATATCAAAAGTCTTACCCTCTAGGTTAGGCACTTCACCAAGTTTCTTGAGATCAACAGATGGGTCAAATGCATAATCCCAATAATTAATCATTAATTCTCCCTTTTTAACTTCAGTGCCGGAGTTTGTTGCAGCCAGCATAGTAATGACACCTTGCTCTTGGAACGGTACTTCTTGCATTTTATCCCCAACCTTTAATAAATAGGCTTTTTGATTTTTTATAACTCGATCTCCAAGTTTTACCTTAAATCCCATAAAAACTCCATTATCAGAAGCGTTGACTGTAAAATTTTTCTTGAAGATTCGTTCTTTCGCAGGGGTAAAGCCCAGTGTATCAAAGAACACTTTCACAATTTCTTGGCCATATCCAACTTGTGTAATTTCTTCTCTTCGCTGAATATTGGGTACTCTACCGTTTTCAATAAAGTTGCTTAATGAATCCCAACTTGCAGTGTAACGCTTGTTTACTTCCTGAAAAACAATTTCAGCCTCACGAATCAATTTCAGTCGCGCAATAATAGCGCCTTCATTGGTTAAGATTGCTTCGCGATCATCAATAGTGCCTTGCACTCCGCGGTAAAGTCGAAATGCTAGAAAAAGACTGGCAGCAACTAATACTATGGTTAAGATTCTATTTAGGTTCATGAGGTTAACAGGTTTAGCCTGCAATTATAGATATTTTATGTGGTTAAAAGCAACCAATTACAACTTAAAATAGCCTCTTAAATCAACGATTTTGCTAGGTTTTTTAACTTCTTTGAAAATTCCGTGTAACTGGTTCTTATCTATTTTTCCAATTTTCTCCCAATCCATAAACTCCACCTGTTTGATAATTTGCTTATTAGCAGATTCAGGGTCCGTTCCGGTAATAAGTACTCCGCCCACTTTTTTGACTAAAAAGAATAATTCTACTGAATGAAAATTACCCTTTATGAACTCGCCAGCGAACAAAAAGTCACTGATTTCAATAAATAATCCTGTTTCTTCATAAAATTCTCTGGTTACACAATCAGATGCGGTTTCACCGAATTGGATGCCACCACCGGGTGGAGCCCAAAAATTTCGCTCTGCCAGTCCGTGATGATTGACTAATAGAAGTTGATCGTTTTCAATACAAATGCCACAAGCCCTAACACGAAGTCGATTTCCATATAATTGTTGAAGGGAATCACTCATTTTAGACATTTTAGTTTTTGATTACTTTTCCTTGTTAAATTAGTGTCGAATTTAGAAAAATATGTTTCAGTTGGTTGGCTTGATTACTATTTGTTCTTTTTTAAGCAACATTTTAATGGCACAAAAAATTGCCGAGATGAAGGGTCCAGCAATTACGTGGGAAAAAAATACACACGAATTTGGTGATATTATTCAAGGAGACAAAGTACATCATATTTACAAGTTCGTGAATACAGGCAGTGAGCCTCTTATCATTACGAACGTTGAGGTAACCTGTGGCTGTACGATACCAAAAGGATGGCCTCGCGATCCTATTATGCCTGGAGATAAAGGAGTATTAGAAGTGCTATTTAATAGCTCCGGTAAATTTGGTAGGCAAAATAAGGTTGTTACAGTTGTATCAAATGCAGCACTTGGTAATAGCCAACTCATGTTCTCTGCGAACATACTAGAGAAAAAGCCTAATTAGGTTTTGTCTTCTACTTTTTCCAAACAGAATAGAAAAACAACCCCCACCCAATTAGAAAAAAACCACCTCCAATAGGAGTGATCAAGGCCAATTTGGTAGTATTAGAAATTGCCATCACATACAAACTGCCACTAAAAAGAAGCGTTCCGGTAGCTACACACGTAGCGCTTGTTTTCAATGTGTTGTTAGGAAACTTATCCATTAATTGAGAAATCAGGATCAAAGCTAGTGCATGAAAGAAATGATACCTCACAGCTAATTCATAAGTTTCAACACGATTATTTTGAATGAGTAAATTTTTAAGAGCATGTGCCCCAAAGGCACCTAGGGCAACCGCGAGCCCTCCAAGCAATATGCCAAATAATAATGATTGACGTTGGGATAACATATTCTATTTCGAAGTATTTCTATCACCAAAAATGGCAGTTCCTAGTCTCACTAAGGTACTGCCTTCTTCCATGGCTATTTTATAGTCAGAACTCATACCAATAGATAGTTCTTCCATCCTAATCGTGGGTGGAAGCTCCTTTTTTTTAATTTTTTCAAAAAGTTGCTTTAGCCCTCTAAATTCTTTCCTGATTTGATCTTGGTCGTCAGTAAAAGAGGCCATTCCCATCAAGCCATTTATCTGAATGTGGGTTAAAAATAAAGGATAATGATCAATCAAGTCAAGCACTTCTGTTTCGCTAAATCCAAACTTGGTCTCTTCGTTGGCAATGAAAATTTGAAAGAGGCATGAAATTTTTCGATTTAACTTTTTTCCTTGCTTGTTGATCTCTTCTGCAAGTTTTAGACTATCTACTGAATGAATTAATGTGACAAAGGGTGCTATGTACTTCACTTTGTTGGTTTGCAAGTGACCGATCATGTGCCACTCTATATCTTTCGGGAGCGCCTGATACTTCTCTTCCATTTCTTGCACTTTATTCTCGCCAAAGATGCGCTGACCGGCTTCATAAGCTTCCTCCAGGTTCTTAATCGGTTGGGTTTTGCTTACCGCAATTAGCCTGCAGTTTGGAAGCAAGCTTTCGTTAACTAACTTTATATTACTTTTAATCTTCATTGCCTAATTTAGTCTTTCGTAAAAAACGTAACAGTTAACTTATTGCAAAGTTATGGCCATACTTGGAACCTTACTCAAAAAAGGAATAAAACTTCGTGAGAATTTGCAACAAGAATATTCCTCTTCATTGGAATTGCAAAAGAACGAATTAAAGGAATTGTTGATTACTTCTAATCAAACTGAATTTGGAAGATTTTATGACTTCTCCAGGATTTTAGTCAAGTTTAAAAAATCAGGCAAATCATTTTATAACTCGTATAAATCAGCAGTTCCGATTCATGACTACAATAAAATTTATAAGGATTGGTGGCAACTTTCTTTAAAAGGCGCTAAAAATATTGCATGGCCCGGAAGAATTAAATATTTCGCTTTAAGTTCTGGAACCTCAGAGTCAGCTTCCAAACATATCCCGGTGACCAAAGAAATGACGAAAGCTATTCAAAAAACTAGCATTCGCCAGATCATCTCTCTCTCTAAATACGATTTGCCATCCAGATTATTTGAAGCAGGGATATTAATGGTTGGGGGAAGCACACATTTGAATAGAAGAGGAAGTTACTTTGAAGGTGATTTAAGCGGCATACAAGCGGCCAGATTACCGTTTTGGTTTCAACATTTTTACAAACCCGGTAAAAAGATTGCGAAAAGCCGTGACTGGGACAATAAGTTAGATGAAATAGTCCTGAAGGCAAGAGATTGGGACATTGGAATCATTGTGGGCGTGCCCGCCTGGATTCAAATATTGATTGAGCGAATAATAGATTATTATAAAGTGCCTACCATTCATGAGATATGGCCCAACCTATTAGTCTATGTCCATGGTGGTGTTTCTATTGATCCTTATAGAAAAGGTTTAGATAAATTAATGGGTAGACCCATTTTTTACATTGAAACTTATTTGGCTTCTGAAGGATTTATAGCCTATCAGGCGATGCCAAAGCAAAAGTCAATGAAGTTGGTTCTCAATAATGGAATATTTTATGAGTTCGTTCCCTTCGATGACAAAAATTTTATGGCGAGTGGGGAGATCAAGCCAGATGCAGAAGCGATCATGATTGATGAAGTAGAAGAAGGTAAAGATTATGCGCTCCTATTGTCAACTTGTGCAGGAGCATGGAGATATTTGCTTGGGGATGTTATTAAATTCACTTCTAAAGATAATTCTGAAATTATCATTACGGGTAGAACAAAACACTTTCTGAGCTTATGCGGGGAGCACTTATCAGTCGACAATATGAACAAAGCATTAGAGCATGTTTCAAATGATTTGAATATAGAGATCAAGGAATTTACGGTTGCTGGAATTCCTCACGGGAATCTATTTGCACACCAATGGTATGTTGGGACAGATGATCAGGTAGATAAAAATGTGTTAAAAGAGAAAATTGATTTTCATCTTAAGGCACTTAATGATGATTATGCAGTCGAACGAAAAGCTGCATTGAAAGAAATATTTGTAGAGATTTTGCCTCTTCACCTATTTTATGATTGGATGGAGTCGAAAGGAAAGGTTGGAGGTCAAAATAAATTTCCTCGCGTAATGAAAAATGCACAGCTAGAAGAGTGGAAGGATTTCCTTGCCAACAAGTAGTTCATGGAGATCATCATTAACGGTGTTGAGTTTGGATTAGTACTGACACTTTTGGTGGGGCCTGTTTTCTTTACTATTATTCAAACTAGTATAGAACGTGGCTTTTTAAATGGCGTATTGGTCGTATTAGGCGTATCATTAAGCGATGCGATGTACGTGTCAATTTGTTATTTAGGGCTATTTCAATTTTTGAATGATCCGAAGTTTCGCACCAACATGGCTTATGTGGGTGGTGTTATTTTAATATTGTTCGGACTATATCATCTATTGATTAAAAGCCGCAAGGCCAGGGTGATGTCGGTGAAAACGGATCGAGAATCAAATTCCTTTAAATATTTTGTAAAAGGGTTTATCATTAACGGGGTTTCTCCGATGGTTCTGATTTTTTGGATTGGTACGCTGAGCGTGGCGACCATTGACTTTGGGTACACAAAAGGACTTACATTATTTATATTTTTTGTAACACTTCTTTGTACAGTTTTGGCAACAGACCTGTTAAAAGCCTATTTGGCTGACAAGCTTCGTGTCTTAATTACTCATCGCTTTCTAATGATTATGAATGTAATTGTAGGTATTTGCCTTATAATTTTTGGTGTCCGATTATTCTGGATGGCAATGACTGCCTTTAATGCTGTTGTCGAATTATAGAAAGCGGTTAAGGCTTTGCCGCTCTCAGTAAAATAAAAAGTAATATTCTGTTAACGCTACTAATTAGAATTCCTTTTTTAGATTAAAGAAGAAGCCTTGCGTACCCTGCTTCGTGAGTGTGTATTCTAATCGGAATACTACATCGTACGGCAATACGATATCAATTCCAGTGCCACCTCCTACGAGTAGTGTATTTGTAAGTCGAGTGTTGATATTCTTTTCTGTATAAAATGGATAGTTTTCAACATACCCTAAATCCACAAAGCTTTTCAGGTAAACAGCAAGTGGCAAATACCGGAATTGTTCCATCGGCATATTTTCCCATCGCCAGACGCGAGAGAATATTTTCTTTTTAAAAGTAGTCTTGTTAACAAAAAACTTGGGGCCTTCTATTACATAAATTTCATAACCTCGCACGATTTGTCTTTGATATCCAAGTGCTCCATACAAGGAGTAAGGTTGAAGAGTTGGATCGCTAAAATAAAGGGAAGAAAAATTGGCCAAATTATATCCTCTTTTCAAGTCATGGTGATAGGCAAACGTTAAATTGATGATCCATTGATTGACCCCTCCTTCAAATCCCAAACCATTTTTTTGGATGAGGCCAGTAAATTGATAGCCTTTCAAAGGATACATCACGACATCGCGGTGTTCCGACCGAAATGAATAGGAAATAGTTCCGTACTGTTGTTGAATGGCTGTGTTATTAAAGTAATTTTCGTTTCTCGTAGATACTGTATCTTTTATTTGACTGCTTCTATATCCCAGCGATATGAAATGGGTTTCAAAAAAAGATTTCCTATAGGTATACGTTAGTGAAATTCCTTTTGATACTTTAATTGATTCAATTTTCGACAAAAATACTAATTTATGATCTTCCGTTTTGACTGCCAGATTGCTTGGATTGGTGTAATCTACATTTAGAATCAATCCTTGTTTTTGTCTCATATCTATGTAAGGAATCGTATAGGTCATTTCAAAGCGTTGATTAAAACCAAATTGGGCAATAAATCGTAACGTTTCATTTCTTCCTCTACAATTGAACTGATCTAAACGAATCCCATAATTGAGTCGACCAAAATCATGATTGTAGTTTTGCCACCATTCATTAAAATTACGGTCAGTCAATTCCAGAATGGGGGTAGGCCAAGTATACCAACGTTCTTGAACTTCTACCAATAAATCAATGGTATCGTTGGGCATTTCGAGGATTCGAATTGTCACGAGATTAAAAAGACGTAGATTATAGATTTTGCGCTTGTCCCATAGTAATGTTTCAGCCAGCTTATTATTTCGTATGGTATCACCTGGTTTGAGTGTGAGTTCTCTAGAAATAATCTGATCGCGTGTTTTTTTATTTCCAATGATTAAGATTCTATTGATCTTTAGAATACGCGTGGTATCTGTCGTTCGTTGAACAATTGTATCGTAGGTTTGATTAGCAACCTGATCACTCAGATTAGTTTGGCTAACCTGGGCGCTTAAAAATCCAAGAATAAAAAGTAACATCACTTGGCTTTACGCCTCATTGCTTCAACCTATTGACTATCTACTCCTTCACTTTTGATTTAGTACGGAAGGATCTTACCAAAACAAAAACACCTACTAAAATCAATGGAATACTTAGAATCTGGCCCATATTCAAAGTGAGACTATCTTCAAAGGATTCTTGATTCTCTTTCAAAAATTCATAGGCAAATCGCAGCCCCCAAAGTGTAATTAGGAAGATGCCGAATATACGACCTTCTGGTAAATCCGATTTGTGTCTTATCCAATACCACAACAGCAGTCCAAATAAAATGAAACTAGATATGGATTCATATAATTGAGCAGGATGACGTGCTATCCCGATGGTTTGAATCTTAGCAGCATAGGTGCCACTCGACTCCAACGTCACCTTATATTGCAATGGGGCCCCAGGTTCATCTAAAAATTCTCGTTGAGATGAAAGTAAATCTTTCACTTGCCAATCAACGAATTGTTTTGCTTGTAATTCATTCGTGCCCGGCTTAAAGAATAAATACATATTAATAGGAACACGTCCATTAACTCCTGCCTGCCGATTCGCATCTTTTTCAATTTCCAAAGAAGCTACTGGATTACTCCCATCATCATTTCGCATGATCCGCTCAGTAATGGGGTTAATAAACACAACACTGAAAGGATGATTTGCTGGCTTTCCGATGATTTCAGAATTAAAATAATTTCCAAGTCGGATCAGTCCGGCCGTCAAACAAACTAAAATCACTATACGGTCTAATATTTGAAGATAGTTTTGTCCAGGTTTCCTTTTTCTGCTATACAGCCACAATGCAAACAATATTCCAATTGCACCACCATGGCTAGCCAGCCCTTGTAAACCGGTGAACCGGAAAGGGGAAAGTTCAAAAGGAAGAAAAACCCCTAGCGGATTAGTCCAAAGCATGGAAGGTTCATAGAACAGAATATGACCCAAACGCGCACCGATAATGGTGGCAATGATCATGTAAACGGTCAGCGTATCTACATCTTTTTCAGGTTTCCCCTCTTTTTTATAAATGTAATAGAGGATTTGTTGGCTTATCAGGAATCCCAATGCAAATAAGAGCCCGTAATAACGAAGTGAAAAAAAGCCTATCGAAAATATCTCCGGGCTGCCGTTCCAAATAATGTAGCTGATCATAGAGGGATATTAGACGTTCCGAACGTTACAATGTTTAATTCTGCTTAATGTAGAATTTGTCAAAGATAGTTACAATTGACAAATGACCAATGCCTTGTTATAGCAAGTCTAGTTCTTTTAATTCATCTCTGAAATTTCCTGAAAGAATCGGGAATCGGCACCAACTTCTGGGGTCAACATTGATGTCATCCAAATGGAAAGAGGGGGCGAGACGCTCACGTTTCCATTGGTTGGCTGACCATAGACGAAAGAATTTTATAATATATCCTTTCAACTGCGGATCTCCTTTACCCTTTGAGAGCAGATGGTAAATTTCAATTGGGGGTTTTCTTTCTTGAATGGCAAGTTTTTCTATCTCAACCAAAACAGAGTAGGGCATCAAGTCCTTTTCATCTGTCTGTGATTTACCCAATGGTCTTAACTCTGCAGTGGGTTGTAAATTATTGACATAGGATAAATGATTGTATCCCAATTCCTTTTCTGCCCATTTTAACCATTGAATGATGAATGGCTTGTCAAGTCCTGCAATAGGAGCAAGGCTTCCACTTGAATCCCCATCCATGGTAGTATATCCAACATCTCCTTCGCTTCGGTTCGAGGTTGTAAGTAAAATACATTGCTTTACATTGGCCAGCATCCATATAATTGGAGACCTGGATCGGGCTTGGATATTTTGCAATGCGATATCATCCGTATCCCAAGATAATTTACGTCCAAGTACGATTTCAATTTTTCCTTGATAGGAATCTACCTGATCATCGATAAGCCAATGGTGAAAGTCGGCTCCTATCGAATGGGCCAATTCAGTGGCCGCTGTCAAGGTTTCACGGGAGGAATTTTTGGTTCCTTGATATGCACAGGTTAAAAGTTTATTAACTGCCTCTTTGTAATTAGTAACTAAAGTCAAGTTTAGTTCTTTGCAAAATTGTTCCCAACCTATCTCATCCGAGGCTCTCCGAACCATTTCCGCGACTAGTACCGCGCATATTGATGAGTCAGCTCCACCGCTTAGACTAAGCACGAAGCCCTTTGATTTACTCTTCCGTAAATAATCGAAAAGGGCCAAGGACGCTGCCTGTGCCAGTTCTTCATTGGGTTCTTTATTGTCCTTCAAGGTGTGCGTTGTCGTCAACGCAGGGTTGTCAAAATTAATTTCACAAACTCGAAGATTGTATCGCTGAAATGAAAGACGTTCATTGATAGAAAGTATCTTTCCCCGTTGAGCGAAAATAATATCACCATCATACACCATCCGTCCAGCTTCGTTCCCAAGTAAGTTCGTAAATAGGTAGGTGCAATTAAATATCTTCGATCCCTCTATGGCTACTTCATGTTCGCGGGAAAGACTTTTTCCAATTGCGAAATGACTGGCGCTTGGATTCAGGATTAAGTCAACTCCCCGTTCGCAAAGTTTGTAGCCAGCTCTTTTTTCTTTACGCCAGGCATCTTCGCATATTTCAAATCCAAATTTGATTCCACTTACTTCATAAATCAAATCGCCAGCTTGAATAGATTGGTCATTAAAAACCACCTCCTTAACTAGCCCAGATGGCCAGGAATCAAACCACCGAGGTTCATAATGCACACCATCTCTTGCCAGGTTTTGCTTGAGTGTGATGCCAATAATTTTCTTATTGGCAATGACGCAAACGCCATTATAGGTAATGCTGTCTAACCGAATCGGAAGACCTATGCAGACAGTAATTGCTTCACAATGAGGAACCATTTCCTGTAGGCAACTCCACGCTTTTGCGGAAAGCCAATCACTTAAAAACACATCTTCACAACCGTATCCGGTGAGGCAAAGCTCTGGCAAGCAAAGAATAGAAACATGTTGTTTTTTTGCGGCATCGATAGCGGAGATAATAGTTGAAATATTATTATCCCAATCAAAAGGAATCTGATTGACAGTTGCTCCACCGATCTTTATTACCCTATCCATGGACATTTATTCAATTTTAAATTGGAAGTATTTTTAAGGTACTTTCCGCCTCAATATGATTATTACTTATTGCTAAATCTCCAACATCACGCACGTTTTCTCTGCTGCGCTTTGTTCAGCTTTCTTCTTATTAAAACCCTGGCCAAGACCAAAAGGTTGCTCCCCAATAGTTACTTGGATGGAAAACTCTTTATGGTTTCGTCCGGTACTTTTAGATTCAATTAGTTCAAATCGAATTTCTTTGCCTTGACGCTGAGCCCATTCTATTAATTTACTCTTGTGGTTTGAATTTGAATTGACGACAGTTTCTAAATTGAAATAAGGTTGAATGAGTTTATCGATGACAAACTTTTTAGTGCGTAGATACCCTTTATCCAAATAAACGGCCCCCACTAATGCTTCCAATGTATTTCCTAAAATGACATGTTGAAGTTGAGTATTTTTTTGATCAAAACGAACGATCGATCCAATGCCTACTTTTCTAGCCAGATTATTTAACGACTCTCGATTCACAATTCGTGAGCGAATCTCTGTCAAAAAGCCTTCATCTTTGAAAGGGTATTTTTTAAAAAGGTAGTCTGCTACGGCAGCGCCTAAAATGGCATCACCGAGGTATTCTAATCGTTCATTGGATTCCCGAAAACCTACTGTCTCCTTTGATTTAGAGCTGTGTAAAGTGGCCAATCTATAAATGGCAAGATTGGAGGGTGCAAAACCTGCAATTGTCTTTATCGCAGTAATTAACTTCTTGTCTTCTTTTGAGTTGGGCTTAGATAAGGTTAGTAAGTTCCACACTGAATTTGTACTTACTCCATTTTTTTGATGATCACGGACGCATTATGTCCTCCAAAGCCAAAGGTGTTACTAAGGGCAACTTTAACAATCTTTTTTTGTGCAGATCCAAATGTCAGGTTTAAGCGAGGGTCAAGTTCCTCATCGTCTTCAAAGTGATTGATAGTTGGAGGCACAATTCCTTCATTGATTGCGAGCAAGCAAGCAATCGCTTCAATGGCTCCAGCTGCCCCCAAGAGGTGGCCTGTCATTGACTTGGTTGAACTGATATTTAATTGGTAGGCATGATCGCCAAATACTTTTTGTATAGCCTTTATTTCACCAAGATCTCCCAGTGGGGTTGAGGTACCATGTGTATTTATATAATCTACTTCTTCTGGTTTTATGCCGGCCTCTTCCAATGCATATTGCATTACTTTAATGATGCCAGCACCTTCTGGATGAGGGGCGGTAATATGGTAAGCGTCCGAAGACATTCCGCCACCAATTATTTC
>JANPBK010000283.1:0-23261 GCA_031430395.1 Cyclobacteriaceae bacterium | reverse complement strand
GACAAACCCCTTTGCGTAATTTCAATACGGATTCTACGGGTGTATTTACCGTGGTGAAGCCGGGCTTAAATTCAACATGACGGAATATTTTATTCATTAACATCTGGCATCCAGCCCATAAGGTTGCCAGATGCTAATGAACAAAATATTCCGTCATGTAGAATTTAAGCCGGGCTTTACTACAGTGAATACACCTGTAGAATCGGTATTGAAATTACGCAAAGGGGTTTGTCAGGACTTCGCCCACCTGATGATTGCCTGTTTGCGAAACATGGGTTTGCCTGCCCGCTATGTAAGTGGCTATTTAGAAACTTTCCCTCCACCGGGAAAAGAGAAGTTGATTGGGTCCGATGCCTCTCATGCTTGGGTGGCTGTTTATTTTCCGAATATTGGTTGGGTTGAATTTGACCCTACCAATTGTATTCTTGCCTCCCATACCCATATTATAATCGCCTATGGAAGAGACTATTTCGATGTGGCTCCCATTAAAGGAATCGTCTTCAGTTCAGGAAAGCAAACACTCAATGTGAAGGTTGATGTACAGCAAATGAAAGTTTGAAAAACCAGAATAGCACATGAACTTCACTACAAACAACTAGGTTTAGTATGAAATGATTTTGCCTTCTTTAGACTAAAGGCGAAAAAAGCGCGAAAAAGGCCAATTTTTTACAAAAAAAGTTAACAGAAGTGATATTAGTCACCTATTTACTTTTAGGTGTTCATTACTTTTGCAACATTAAACTTAAGGACGGAAACTAGCTTTCTTCGTTACTTTAATTGAAATAGAATTCAGCACAAGACTAAAAGCGAAATTATGTTTTTTCAACATGTATATGACAAAACTTTAGCCCAGGCCAGTTACTTCATTGGTTGTCAAAAAGCTGGTGTGGCTATTGTGATTGATGCCAAGCGAGACGTTGATACCTATCTCGAAATTGCCAGGCAAAACAATATGAAAATCACGCACATCACAGAAACGCATATCCATGCTGATTTTTTGGCCGGATCGAGAGAACTTGCTAAACTTACAGATGCTGCGTTGTACTTATCAGATGAAGGCGGAGAAGGCTGGCAATATGAATTTCCCCATGTAGGGCTAAAAGATGGAAGTATCATCAAGGTCGGCAATCTCTCTTTGAAAGTGTTGCATACCCCAGGTCACACACCTGAGAGCATTAGTTTTTTACTCACCGATCATCCTGCAAGTAAGGAACCGGTGATGCTGTTTACTGGCGACTTTGTTTTCGTTGGTGATGTGGGGCGCCCTGACCTGCTGGAGAAAGCGGCTGGATTTGTGGGAACAAAAGAAGCAGGGGCAAAAGAAATGTATAAATCGATTGCCAAGTTCAATGCGTTGCCGGATTATTTACAGGTTTGGCCGGGGCATGGAGCAGGTTCTGCTTGCGGAAAAGCATTGGGTGCAGTGCCGAGTTCAACCGTAGGATATGAAAAAGTTAGAAACTGGGCCTTTCAATATCCTAAAGATGAAAACGGGTTCGTAAAATATTTATTGGAAGATCAGCCCGAGCCACCGAAGTACTTTGCGATGATGAAGAAGTTGAATAAAGTAGATCGGCCATTGCTTACTGAAGTTCCAAAGCTTAAGAAATTGAGCAATTCCGATTTCAAGGCGGCATTCGATAAAGGTATCAAGCTAATCGATGCCCGACACAAAACTGATTTTGCTGCTGGCTTTATTCCGGGCAGCATCAACATACAAGGAAACAATGCTTTCGCAACCTGGGCCGGTTGGTTTTTGAAATACGATGAACCGTTTATGCTTGTCGCAGATGAAAATAAATTGGACGATCTTACCCGCAAACTCATGCGCATTGGGCTCGACAATATCTATGGCTATATCGAAAACGTAATTCCCTGGATAGAATTAGGAGGTAAACTGGAAAAAAGCAATGTCATCTCATTGGATGAGTTCAAGCAACTTTATACACATAACAATATTCAGTTAGTAGATGTAAGGGGTGCTTCCGAATTTAATGAGGGTCATATTAAAGGAGCCACCAATGTTTTTGTTGGCACGTTGGGTGAAAACCTGAATCAACTGAAGAAAGACAAACAAATTGTCATTCAATGTCAATCGGGCGACCGCACGGCTATTGCTTATTCTCTCTTGGCGAAATACGGATTCACAAACGTAAAGAACTATACAGGTGGAATGAACGAATGGGTGAATGCGGGTAATCCCGTAGTTACTGAAAATTGAAATTCTCAATCATCTACGTACGATAATACCACAAAAATTTAGCCCCTATTACTAGCAAATGAGAATCCTAAATGATTGGCGGATATTGCTGCTCTTCTCCTGTACGCTAGGCCTTGCTCCGTTTTTTCCGGAGCCACATATTTGGGGCAAACTAAAATGGATTGCCGGTGGCGCAGTGGGTATGCAGCGAATCGATTGGTTGGATGCGTTGCTTCATGGTTTGCCTTGGATTTTGTTAACGCGATCAATAATTCTGAATCTTTCCGGAATAAGAAAAAAATAGCGAGGCTTAATTATTATAACTTGTTAAATCTTGATTTGAATGGTGTAGTCAGTTTTGTAGACAATACAAACATCGCATTCATTAAGAATCATAAAATTAAATCCATTCCTCTTCCCTCTGTGTTCATTTTTGAACATCTTTGTACGCCAAAGGACAAAGTGGGTAGCAAAAACTGCATTTTCGGACAGTTCTTGCATTGGCACAATATTTCCTATTCTGAAGGTACTAAACCAAACCTATTGTGAACGAAGCCGGCAAAATATTGATGATTGATGACGATGAGGACGTGCTATTGGCGGCCAAAATGTTATTGAAAAAATCAAACCATCAGGTGATTATTGAAAAGAATCCAAACAAAATTCCATTCCTACTTAACAACGATACCTACGATGTGATTTTGCTGGACATGAACTTCAGCAAAGACACCACGAGTGGCAAAGAAGGTTTTGAATGGCTGAAAGTAATCAAGGAAAGAGAGCCGGAGGCAGTAGTTATCATGATCACGGCTTTTGGTGATGTAGAGATGGCCGTTCGCGCATTGAAAGAAGGTGCAACAGATTTTGTGTTGAAGCCATGGCAGAATGAGAAATTGATTGCTACGATATCTACCGCTATCAAGCTAAAAAAATCTTACAACGAAGTAGATAAGTTGCGGAAAGCAAAAGAAATGTTGGAGGAACAAATCAGCCAACCATTTCGCGATATTATTGGAAATAGCACAGCTATCAATGATGTATTTTCATTAATAGATAAAGTCGCAAAGACTGACGCCAACATTTTGATATTAGGAGAAAATGGTACCGGCAAAGAGTTGATAGCCCGTGCCATCCATCAAAAGTCATTGCGCAAAGATCAATCCTTTGTGGCCGTTGACATGGGGGCAGTTACAGAGACACTTTTTGAAAGTGAATTATTTGGACATAAAAAAGGGTCGTTTACCGATGCCCGTGAAGATCGGCCCGGTCGTTTTGAATTAGCGAATGGTGGCACTTTATTTCTGGATGAAATTGGAAACTTAAGCATGAGCCTGCAAAGTAAATTGTTAAGCGCTCTGCAATCCAGGCAAGTGACGCGCGTAGGATCTAATCAACATATTGATGTTGACATTCGCTTGATTTGTGCCACCAATATGCCCTTGCATCAAATGGTTAAGGATGGAAGATTCCGTCAGGATTTATTGTACCGCATCAATACCGTAGAAGTGACGATACCGCCATTATGCGAACGCATTGATGACATTCCCATGTTGGCAAATCACTTTCTAAATTATTATTCGAAGAAATACAGAAAAGATGTATTGACTATTTCACCCGAAGCCATGAACAAATTAAAAAAGTATCCATGGCCGGGGAATGTACGTGAGTTGCAGCATTCAATCGAACGTGCGCTCATCATGGCTGACTCTCCCACGTTGCAAGAAAGTGATTTTCTTTTTAGTAGAAAGGGCAATGAATCAATAGTAAGCGATACATTGAATTTAGACGAAGTAGAAAAGTCAGCAGTAACCAAAGCGATTCAACTGCATAACGGAAATATATCAAAGGCAGCAGAAGAATTGGGACTTACTCGCGCATCGCTTTACCGTAGGATGGAAAAATATGGAATTTAACTGGCGCTCGCCACTTGTCACTCGGATTGCCATTTTGGTCTTCACCATCTTTGCTTTCACTTTTGTGCTAAATGGAAAGGATACCAATATCGTATTATCTCTGGGCCTGCTTATTGCAATTGGTTTTCAAGTTTCACAATTAGTAAAAGTTGTTGAGAGACCTACGCAAGATGTGTCTTCCTTTCTAGACGCGATTAAATTTGATGATCTCTCTTCCTCCTTTAAAACAGAAAGCCCAGACCCCACTGTTCAAAAATTACATCGCGAGATGAACGAGGCGCTTGGTAAACTGCGTCAATCACGAAAAGAAAAAGATTCAGAATATCAATTTTTTAAAAATATTGTTCAACATGTGGGAATCGGTATCCTCACTTTTAAGAGAGACGAGAATATACAAATTATCAATAATGCAGCAAAACGATTATTGCGCATTGATAAAGCAGACCGACTCAGCGACCTCCGTGATGTAAGTGAAGATATGGTAGAGGCTTTTCTTAAATTAAAAACGGGTGGTCGGGAACTTGTCAGGGTGAAGAATGGGGATGAAACGATTCAGCTTTCGATCTATGCCATTGAACTTACATTGCGCGGAGAAGAAGTGAAGTTGATTTCCATGAGCAACATTCAAAGCGAGTTAGAAGAAAAAGAAATGGAAGCATGGCAAAATCTGGTGCGCGTATTAACACACGAGATCATGAACTCGGTCACTCCTATTTCATCATTAGCTGGTGTTGTGGAAGAAGAATTGGAGCAAAAACTTAAAGCCAATAATCTTAACATGCAAAGAGAAGAAGCGGAAGATATGCATCTCTCGGTACAAACCATCAGTAGGAGAAGTGAAGGACTAATCAAATTTGTGAAAGAGTTTCGAAGCCTTACGCATATTCCAAAACCTAAATTGGCCGAGGTCTGCATTAAACCTCTACTGGAAGAATTAGCGATGCTGCACAAAAAAGAATTGGCTGATAATGGCATTTCTATTTCAATTTCTATTGAACCCGAATCCATCTGTATCCAAGCGGACAAGACACTCATTGAGCAGGTGCTCATCAATTTGATCAAAAATGCAATTCAAGCTTTTGGGGAAAAACAAGACAAGAAGATCATGTTGGTTAGTTATGTAAACGAAAATGGCGGAGTCATTATTTCCGTCAAAGACAATGGAACCGGCATCGAACCTGAGGCATTAGAAAAGATCTTTATCCCTTTTTTCTCCACAAAAAAAACTGGCTCTGGAATTGGTTTGAGTCTATCCAAACAAATTATGCGGCAGCACGAGGGGAATATTGCCGTTAAGTCCACAATAGGTGAAGGTACGGAGTTTATCCTGAGGTTTTAGAAGCAATATCAAGCCATAATTGATAAGATCTTAATCGAGATTAAGTCAGAATCAAAAGAATTTTTTAGATTTGAACATCTTAACTGAAATGCATGCTAGACGTTGAAACCAAAGTAACTGCCATTCTAACTGAGAAACTAGGAGTCCCCAACTCACAAATCACTCCTGACGCTAGTTTTGTAAGAGATCTTGGTATCGACTCACTTGACTATGCTGAGTTAGTGATGGAATTCGAACTTACATTCGATATTAAAATTCCTGATGACGATGCCGAGAAAATGCAAACCATTGGTCAAGCCGTTGCATATATCCAATCCAAATTGAAAAAATAGTTACTTGTTTTTCTTTTCTTCCGGTCGTTCAGCCAATTCGAAAAAATTACAAAAGCGTTTCATAGTTATTGCTTCTTTGATCAAAAAAGGGGAGAAAGAATGACGGCTTTTTAAGGGAGAAAAATACCACCCATTATGGTTTTCATTCCAAAATACAATATACTTTTCGAGCGAAATCATTAATATATCCTGATCATAAATCTCCTCTCCATCCTTATCATACAACCCGGTAAATTGCAGTAGGATATGATCCTTCTTCACCAACTCCCCCTTGTTACAATCAATACTATTTAATCGCATCAATAAGTGATGTTCGTGATCCCATGCTTTAAATTTAATTTTCCTTGGTTTAAATTCGCTCATAAAAGAAACTAATTTAACAAAACACTATTGTTCAGAATAATCACATCAATCATAATACATCAATGAATATGCGAAAACAGGAAGGTAATATTTTTTATCAATAGATTTTCAATTTAAGGCTACTATTCAAAGCATAATTGGCCAATAATAGACAAGCATAAGTAACCTATTATACTAAGTCCAAAAAATACTTTTTGAAAAGCAATTTTATAATGTTCCAATCCGTTAAATCCTCCTGTACAAGCTATCCATACCTCCGAGGCCAACTGGGAACTGGAAAAAAAGAAGAAGCACCAGAGATCTTTAAATATAATTTATAAAAATTCCCTGAAGATAAGTTTACGCTTCATGTAGGATTAGCCAGAGGCCATACTGCAGTAGGAGATAAGGATTTCACAAAATAGTTGTGAGCTAGCAATTAAAAACATGCTCGTTTATCAACACCGGAGTCTTGCATTTTAGGAAGACGAGTAAAAAATATTAAAGGAAGAAAATAATTAAAAGTAAGAAGCTACCTATTTATGAATAAAGTAATAGTTTAATCTTTGACTACACAATTACTTCTTTTCAACATCATGCCCACCAAATTCATTTCGCAATGCAGCGACAACTTTTCCAGAGAAAGTATCCTCCACTTGTGAACGATATCTCATTAAGAGAGACATAGTAATTACGGGTGTAGGGACACCCATTTCTAATGCCGCTTCTACTGCCCATTTACCCTCACCAGATGAATGCATGACACCTCTGATCGATTCCAAATTAGTGTCTTTTTCCAAAGCAGATTGAGTTAATTCCATCAACCAACTTCGTACCACAGATCCATGATTCCATACTTTTGATATGGCAGCTAAATCAACTTCACTATCATACCGATGTAACACTTCAAAGCCTTCGGCTATTGCCTGCATCATTCCATATTCTATTCCATTATGTACCATTTTTGTAAAGTGACCGTTGCCGGTTTTACCA
This sequence comes from Cyclobacteriaceae bacterium, assembly GCA_031430395.1. Taxonomy (GTDB): domain Bacteria; phylum Bacteroidota; class Bacteroidia; order Cytophagales; family Cyclobacteriaceae; genus ELB16-189. Next base: position 16,142 of record JANPBK010000283.1, on the reverse strand, counting down.
CAATACAAATATCCATTCGGAACAGAGATGGATTTAAAAATGTCCTCACAATACTCGAAGACTTCTTTTTTCCCACCGATCATCGTACACACACCCTTCAAGGCCCCATTCACTCCTCCGCTCGTACCACAATCCAATAAATGCACGCCCATCTTTTCTAAATCGCGGGCACGTACCAATGTATCCTTATAATGAGAGTTCCCACCATCAATAATAATATCATTTGGATTAAGATAATTCTTGAGGTTGTTCAATACCACTTCTACCACATGGCCTGCGGGAACCATCAACCATATTATCTTTCGTCCTTTCAAAGCCAATGCCATATCGCTTATAGCTGGTGCAGTTGTAATGCCCTCTTTAGAAATTTTATCTGAAGCAGATTTATTAACATCAAATGCTACCACATCAATTCCTTTACTTTTAAAGTTGAGCGCCAAATTGAAGCCCATTTTACCCAAACCTACTAATCCAATTTGCATGGTAACTAAGTTAAATGATACTATCCAAAATTAATACCCCCGCTAATCCAGTCAATGACACAATGGTTTCCATCATTGTCCAGGATAGAAAGGTCTGTTTGAGCGACAAATTAAAATATTCCTTAAACATCCAGAAACCGGTATCATTCACGTGTGAAAACATAAGACTTCCAGCTCCTATTGCCAATACCATTAATTCCGGATGAATTCCGGGTGCAGATGAAAGCGGGAGTACTATTCCCGCAGCGGTCAATCCAGCTACTGTAGCCGATCCTAGTGACACACGAAGTAATCCAGCTATACTCCAAGCCAATAGTAAAGGGGATAATTCAAAATTTACTACTAGTGATTTAATATAAATTCCCACCCCACTATCGATCAACACTTGCTTGAAACCGCCCCCAGCGGCTATGACCAAAACAATGAGCGCAATATCTTTAACTGAACCAATTAACATTCTGCTTAATTCAGACAACTTCATTTCATGTCTTATTCCAAAAATATAAAGTGCCAATATTAATGAAACTGTCAACGCTGTAATTGGGTTTCCAATAAAGTTTAGAGCGAAAAGAATATTGTCATTTTTTATAAATGATTCAAGCACCGTGCATAACCCAATCAATCCAACTGGGAAAAGAGCTATAAAAAAACTAATTCTTATTTTTGGTAACGGTTCCGTTTTACTATTTGCGTTAACTTCTTTTGGTAAGATATCTACCTTCATCGTACGTAATGTTCTGGAGAAAACTGGTCCCGCCAGAATCACCGCAGGAATAGCTAGTAGTAATCCATACAGTAGTGTTTTACCTAAATCAGCATGAAAAATAGAAGCGATAGCGGTCGGCCCAGGATGTGGTGGCAGGAAACCATGTGTCACTGAAAGTGAAGCGGCCATAGGAATACCCACCATCAAAATCGGGATTTCAGCTGATAAAGCAATTGAGAAAACAAGTGGTATGAGAATCACAAATCCTGCATTATAGAAAAGAGGGATTCCTACTATAAATCCCGTGAGCATTACTGCCCATTGAATGTTCTTGCTACCAAACAAATGTATCAAAGAATCCGAAATACGGTGTGCCGCACCACTCGTTTCAATCATTTTACCAAGCATTGCACCTAGGCAAAGAATGATCGCGAGGCTTTTTATTGTTTCCCAAATACCTAAGAATATCGATTGAAAAGCCGAAAAAATATTCATCCCCTGCCCTAATCCTACCAACAAGGAAACCGCTAGTAAAGCATAGACCGGTTTTACTTTTAATAGAATTAGCACCAGTAAAAACAAAACTCCGAGTGCAACAATTATTAATGGCATTTTACTTTCTCAATTGTGTCATTCTTTCAAATAATGGCGCTGTTTGTTTATAGAGCATTTCAAAAATTTCATAGTGCGCTTCATACCATTTATGAAGAAGCAGGTCAGGATAGAAAATAAATTGATCCTTTTTACTTTGTGTTGATTCGATCCCCATTGCTCGAAATCCAATGATGGCCGCGCCCAATGCAGAAGCATCGGTGCTATTTGAAACAATTAATTCCTTTCCCAATACATTACTTAATAATTGAACCCACCCATGAGAATATGTGATTCCACCGCTTACCATGATTCGCTTGGATGTTCCCATTGATTGTTCTATCAATTGAACAATACTTTTCAATTCAAAGCAAATACCTTCTACCATTGCTCGTTGAAAATGCTTTTGTGTGTGATTTACCGAAACTCCAAAAAATACACCCCTTGCATATGGGTCATACATCGGTGCTCGTTCTCCAAATAAGAATGGTAACGCAATAAGGCCATCTGCTCCTGGTGCAATCAAGTCAATTTCATTTATAAATTCTACTAGATTTTTTGAACTTGATGGATCAAATTTATCCGAAAACCAAGTAAGAAGAGAAGTGCCGCTGTTCGTTGCCCCACCACAAACAAAAGTTGATTCATCCAAAATATAATTAAATATCCTTCCCATTGGATCAATGATACGTTGGTTGCTAGCCGTCCTGACGGCTCCGCTAGTGCCCAATGTAATGGACAAATCACCTGAATTCATCGCATCGCAACCAAGTTGTGCGGAGCATCCGTCACTTGCACCGACTATTATTGTTAATGGACCTGCGAATCCCAGATAATGTGATCCGACTTGATTACTATTTATTTGATGATACGTAGAGACCGGAGTCGAAAATTTTTCAATTGGAATTTGATGAAGATTTATCGCCTTGCCAGACCATTTTAATAATTGCAGATCGAATAACCCCGTTGCTGAAGCGGTCGAGTAATCAATCAGGTATTCACCTGTTAACCGAAATATCACATATTCTTTGATAGAGAGAAATTTAGCAGCCTGATTAATAATTTCAGGTTGATGATCCCTCCACCAAAGTAATTTGCATAAAGGAGACATGGGATGAACGGGTGTTCCTGTAACCTCATATAATTCTTGTGCAAGGCCACTCGATATGATTTGCTTAGATTGAGATGTGCTTCGTGTATCCGCCCATATCAGCAAAGGTGTAATAGCCTTCCCATGTTCATCGACCGCCATCATACTATGCATGGCAGCGCTGAAACAAATTCCAAGCAAATCGTTGCCTATCGCTTGCGCCAACACTTCACGAATCACTTTGCCAACTGCTGCAAAAATTATTTGAGGATCTTGCTCTACAAATCCTGAATTTAAATATTGAGTTAGATAAAACTCTTGACTTGTTACACCTATTTCACCCGTTGAGCTAACCGCCATACCTTTCGTACTGGTAGTGCCAATGTCTATGGCAAGGATATAAGGATTCAACGGTCTTGGATTAAGACCAGAAAAGTAACAAAAGGAAAAATGGAAAGGAAACGAAGTGAGTACTCTAAACTATCGCTTTAAAAACTTGTAGGTGCTTTTAAAGGCCGCAGGCAAGTTTTGAATAGCCAAAAAGTAATAGCCCTCATGAAGATCTTTTACCCTAATTCGAACTTCATACTCATCAACAATCTCAGGTTCTAACTCGATTTCATTGCCAATAATATTATGGATTGTGAATTTGGTTTTCTTTGCGATAGGGTTTTCAAATTTAATTGTTAGAAACTCTGTGGTTGGATTTGGATAGACCTGAATTGCCTTAACTGGGTCAGTTTGCCCAAAAATGCCATCATCCTTTGCTTGCCCAAAGGCAATTTGAGATGAAAGAAGGCTAATAACTACAATAAAAAAAGTTCGCGAAGCGTTCATAAGGGTTACTTACGTCATTTAATAGCTTTTGGATGCAATTCGTAAGCCAAAAGTTTAAAGGCTATTAAACTATTCTTAGAGCCCCTTGAAGGCTTTGGGCAGATATTCGATCAAATCAGATGCAATAAGGGAATCAGTGCCCATATCATGTACCGCCAAATCACCTGCAAAACCATGTAGGTAAACTCCTAAAATGGCTGCGTCAATTGATTTGTACCCCTGAGCGAGCAATCCAGTCAATATCCCTGTCAACACATCTCCCGTGCCCCCTTTGGCCATTCCGGGATTACCGGTAGGGTTAAAATAAACCAAACCATCCGGTGAGGAAATTGATGTGAAAGCACCTTTTAAAACAATAACAGCCTTAGATTGGATACTGAACGCACGCAGCATTTCCAATCTCTCAAATTCATTTTTCCAACTGCCTACCAATCGTTGGAATTCCTTTGGGTGTGGAGTTAAAATACTCCCTGTCGGAATATGTGTCAATAAATGACGATTAGCAGCTAGTATATTTATTGCATCGGCATCAATGACCATTGGCTTTTGATAGGTTAGCAATAATTGATTCAACGCTTCCACTGTTTCTTGTGCTTGACCAATCCCGGGCCCAACACCAATTACATCATAACTCAACTGAGCTGGTAATTTTGAAAAATAATTTTCATGGGCATCCATCATTGACATCGCCTCAGGAACGGCTAGTTGAATCATGTCATTCCCTCCTTTTGGCACACAAACTGTGAGAAGCCCTAATCCTGAACGTAGAGCTGCTTTGGCAGAAAGAATACATGCTCCCATTTTTCCTAGTGATCCGGATATTAACAATGCGTGACCAAAATTTCCCTTATGAGAAAACCGCTTTCGCGGAATCACTAATTTCTTAACATCTTTTCGAGTGACTAATTGATTCGTGGCATCAATCTCTTTCAAGAACTGTTTACTGAGTCCAATATCCACGAGATTCCATTCACCTACATATTGATTATTCTCGGGTAAGAAAAAAGTAAGTTTTGGTAATTGGAAAGAAACGGTATAATGCGCTTTAACAATTTCACCTTCACTTGGCACATCTGCCCGCAAGCCTGACGGAATATCGATCGCGATCTTAATTGCATTTGTTGCATTTATACATCGTATGACTTGTGCATAAATTCCGTCCAATGGCCTCGATAGTCCAGAACCAAAAACGGAATCAATCAAAATATCACACCCACCAAAGAGTCCCTGATCCGATGAGCCGGAAATTTGTGCCAATTTAACTCCAGCAGCTTTCGCCTTTTCAAGATTTAGCTTGAAATCATCTGACTCTTTTACACCACCGCTAACTACCCAGGCAGAAACCGTATAGTGACTTTCATGCAATATTCTGGCAATGCCTAAACCATCTCCTCCGTTATTTCCAGGTCCACAAATAATTCCAATTTTATAGCTCGGCTGAAAATGCATACTGAACCAGTCTACAAATGCCTGACAAGCTCTTTCCATCAAATCTATAGAAGTTATTTGCTCAGCTTCGATGGAAAACCGATCCAGCTGATTTGATTGAGTAGGTGTCAATATCTTAATCATCAACTGATTATTTCTAAAAGTCTAATTACATGGAAGGTAAAAGGACTTTATGTATACGGTTTTTAACTCAAATTCAGATAAGAAGCCATTTCTGATTGGATGTAATTTGGATAAATATGTAAATGTTTTGTCCTCACTGCCTCAAAAATAACTTGTTTCAATACCTGAATATTTTTCTTAGAAACGGCTGATATGAACACCACATTTTCAAATCCTTGCTCTCTGTAAAATCCTTTCAGTTGCTCAAAGTCAACATGTTCATGATGAAGCAAATCTATTTTATTAAGAACCAAAATGGTAGTAATATTTCCAGCGCCTATTTCGACAAGGGTTTGCTTCACTACTTCAATATGATTGTTGTGAAATGGATGAGCAATATCTGCCACATGAATTAAAATATCTGCTTCTCGTACTTCATCCAATGTCGATTTGAATGATTCAATTAAATGATGAGGTAGTTTGCGAATAAATCCAACCGTATCGGAAAGAAGAAATGGAATATCCCCAATCACCACTTTGCGCACCGTTGCATCAACAGTTGCAAATAGTTTATTTTCCGCTTTGACATCAGCCTTAGATAATAGATTCATAAGCGTTGACTTGCCTACGTTCGTGTAGCCAACTAATGATACGCGCACTATATTATTTCGTGACTTGCGTTGAGTGATCCGCTGTTTATCTATTTTTTTTAGTTCTTCCTTAAGAATCGAAATTTGATTCTTAATATTTCGCCTATCCGTTTCAATTTCCTTTTCTCCCGCTCCTCCTCGTGATCCCGTCCCCCCTCGTTGTCGTTCCAAGTGCGTCCACATGCCGGTAAGCCGTGGCAGCAAATATTGATTCATAGCAAGTTCAACTTGTGTCCGTGCCTGAGCGGTTTGAGCTCGCATTAAAAAAATATCCAAAATCAGGAGACTTCTATCATATACTCTAATCTTACTTTCCTGGCCTTCAGGATTAAGCTCCTTTTCGATATTGCGAAGTTGAGAAGGACTAAGGTCATCATCAAAAATGAGACTTTGAACGCCATTTGAAAATGCGAATGTTTTAATTTCTTCCAATTTCCCCTTACCCACGAACGTGCGTACATCCGGGTGAGGGAGCCTTTGGATATACTTAGCGACAGCTTTAATACCTGCTGTTTCGGCTAAAAACGCTAGCTCATCAAGGTGCTCCGTTGTTTCTTCCGTTTTGCTCGCTGGTTGAACTAAGGCTACCAGAATAGCATTGATCTGTTTATTTCCCATTCTAATCAGCAAACATACTTTATTATGAAGTTCGTTTCCCTTACAGGTTACTTTTTTATAATTTTACAGCATCTAGAAGTGGCAAATTATCCAATAAAGGCAGTTTATTTCATTTCTATTTTAACCTAAACCCCTGATTTGGACGGTCAATCCAAATCATCTAGTTGGCAAAATGAAAGTCGCGATTGTTTTAAACACTTCTTGGAATATATACAATTTCAGACTGAATTTTGTAAAAGCCCTTATCGAGAATGGCCACGAAGTGCACACTGTAGCTCCCCACGATGATTATACCCATTTATTAGAGAAAATAGGATGTATCCATCATAACGTAAAAATGGATAGTAGAGGAGCAAATCCAATCAAAGATCTGGCCTTATTTTTTGAGCTTTTCTTTATTTACCGAAGAATAAAACCAGAGGTAATTCTGCATTACACCATTAAGCCAAATATTTACGGAACATTCGCAGCTGCTCTTTTGAAAATACCAGTTGTTAATAATGTTTGTGGTCTGGGTACGATATTTTTGAAGGATAACTTCATTTCAGCATTTGCAATTGCATTGTATAAATTGGCATTCCGGTTTCCTAAGAAAGTATTCTTTCAAAACCCAGATGATCTTTTGCTCTTCGTAAACCGAAAATTGGTTTCTAAAGAAATCAGCGATTTATTGCCCGGATCGGGCATTGATCTTTCTAGGTTCACCCCTACTGTCTTCAAACGAAACCAGCCTTTTACCTTTTTATTAATTTCCAGGCTTATTACCGATAAAGGTATTCTTGAATTTATTGGAGCCATTAGAACCTTAAAATCAAAAGGGGTTACTGCAAGATTCCAATTATTAGGAGCTAAAGACCCTAAACATCAGCGTGGGATTCAAATTGATTTAATAGATGAGTGGATCCGATCTGGCACAGTGGAATATTTAGGAACAACTTCAGATGTAAGAACGTTTATCCATGATGCCGATTGTGTGGTTTTACCTTCCTATAGAGAAGGAACGCCCAGAACTTTGCTGGAAGCATCTAGTTCAGCAAAGCCAATAATTACTACTGATGTGCCTGGTTGTCATCATGTTGTAAACCATCAATTTAATGGCCTGCTCTGTAAATTAAAAGACTCCGATGATCTTGCCGATAAAATGTTTGAAATGGCGAACTATGACGATTCGGTTCTCAAAAAATTTGGAGAAAATGGGAGAAAAAAAATGGAGGAAGAATTTGATGAGAGAATTGTAGTTTCAAAATATTTAAGTACAATTCATGGTCTGCAAGTAGTGAAATAGCTTATCCAATCTTTTGGTCTCCCTATCTTAAATATTCTCCTTATATTTTACTTAATTTGAGCATCTTTTAAGTACCAAACTGTGCGCCTTCTTATTATCTCGTTGTTTTGCTTTTTACTTACAGCTTGTGGTTCATACAAACAGAATATTATGTTTCGTTCTGTTGATGGTGCAAAGCCAGAAGTGTATAAACGGGAAGCAGCTTCTGCTGAGAAAAATTATGTTATCCAAAAAAATGATTTACTTAGATTGGATGTTTTTTCTAATAAAGGAGAAAAAATAATTGACCCGAACCCTGAACTAACTTCTGTCAATGTAGCCAGTGTAAAGGATGAACAAACCAATAAATTTCAATACTTAGTAGAGATCAATGGCATTGTGAAATTGCCTCTGGTGGGTGTATTAAAGGTCGAAGGATTAACTCTGAGGCAGGCAGAAGAAATCGCACAGAAGGAATATTCTAAATATTTCAAAGAACCTTTTGTAGTGATCAATTATATCAATAAAAGAGTCATTGTGCTGGGGGCGCCAGGTGGGCAAGTGATCCCCTTAACTAATCAAAACGTAACATTAATAGAAGTACTAGCTTTAGCGAAGGGAATTAATAATGATGCCAAAGCCAATACTATTAAATTGATTCGAAATAATACAGCATACCAAATTGATTTTAGCACCCTCCAAGGGTTTAAAGATGGAAATATGTTAGTAGAACCGGGAGACGTTATTTACATAGAGCCTATACGAAGACCTTTTACTGAAGCATTACGTGATAATTTTACTTTTATAAGCTTGGTGGTTAGTTTAGCAACTTTGGTAGCAGTATTTCGAACCATTAAATAATCTTTAAAATAGTTGGAAAAGTTTTTGCCCATTCATAGCTACCAGACAGAAAGCATCGACACTGATAAGTTATTTTCAGTGTTACGAAAAAATAAATGGTGGATACTTTTGATATTCGTTTCATGCAATCTGTTGGCCTACCTTACGATTCGCTGGACAAAGGACTTATTTGAATCCGAATCCGAAATGAAATTAGATATCAAGCGGGATGCCACCGATCTTGGAATCAAAAATATTGTCGAAGATCAGAATCTAAATGTGGTTTCCGGAGAGATTGAGCAAATAAAATCAAAAGTCTTTTTTGACCGAGTCATTGATTCCTTAAATATTGGAATTAATTATTATAGTATTGGTAATGTATTGAAAGATGAAATGTACAAACGTTCTCCATTCATCGTACAGACTCAATCACCAAATTCCTCTTTAACCGACACGCCTATCTATTTTGAATTTCTTAAAAACGAAGCATTTAAAATTAAACTGACTAACCAAGATGATTATATCGAAGGTAGTTTTAATCAAGCAGTAGTATTGAATGGCACCAAATTGGTATTCACCAAATCCAAATATTACCAGCCTAATGATGCCAATGATTATTATTTTATTCTTAACAGCAGGGGCGCGCTAGTCGAATTTCTTTCAAAAAATATTCGTGTTTCTCCATTAAATTTTAATGCAAATACAATTAGCGTTTCTTTTCAAGACAACAATTCGTTGAAAGCATACGATATCGTCAACAAAATTGATTCTCTCTATATCGCATACAGCAATGAACAAAAGAATCTGGCCAACCGACAAAAAATTGATTGGCTAAATAATGAATTGTTACAAGTAGAAAAAAGGATGCAGAACTTCGAGAGTTATTTCGAAAACTTCACCCTACAAAACAAAAGCAGTGACTTAGCACTGGATTTGAAAAAAACGATTATTACTATCAATCGTACAGATTCTCAACGTTTTCAACTTACAAAAAAAGTGACTTTGCTGAATGAGGTCATCGATGGTATTAATGAAGGGAAGATTGCCATTTCATATCAACAACGTAATTTTCTACCTGACTATTTAAATAAGAAACTAGAAGATCTTAGTAGAATGCAGCAAGAAAGAGATCGGTTAGCATTAGCCTACAATGAGGATACCTTTGCTTTCAGACAAAAAGAAAAAGAAATGAACTCCCTCAAAGAATTAGTATACCGGCAACTTGCCGAACTTAAAAAAGAGTGGTTGAAAACATTGGCAGAACTCGTTCAAACAAAAAATAAATTAGAAAAGGAATTTGCAACAATGCCAGATAAGAATACGCAGTTTGCAAAAAACCAGCGATTTTATAAGCTCTACGAAGAGTTCTATCTATCAATGATGCAATCAAAAGCTCAATTTGAAATCGCACAAGCTGGCAATACACCTGATTTTAAAATTTTATCACCTGCTACCTTACCCACGACTCCTATTTCACCCAAAAAATATCTTATTCTTGGAATAGGATTGGTATCCGCTATCGTTCTAAATTTTTTCTTTATAGGAGTTCTTTATCTTACAAACAATAAGATAACGAGCTCGCAAGAAATTGAAAAGGTAATAACGGTCCCTTTACTAGGTGTCATTCCAATCTCAAATCGAAAATCGGCATCCCACTTTCATGTAAGAGATAATCCTAAATCCATGGTGAGTGAATCCATTCGTGCACTTCGCACGAATTTAGATTTTTTTACTTCTGGAGGAAATAAGAAAATTATCACGATAACATCTACCATATCTGGGGAAGGAAAATCGTTTTTGGCTGCCAACTTGAGTGGTGTATTAGCAATGTCGAAGAAAAAAGTGGTTTTAATTGACCTTGATATGAGGAAACATAAGACCGAAAATCAACTTTTTTCAGTCAATCCAATACAAGGAGTAAGTACGATTCTAATTAGGAAAAATACCTGGCAAGAATGTATTCAAAAAACCACTATTGAAAACCTTTGTTTTATTCCCGCTGGGCCCCATCCCCCCAACCCTTCTGAATTGTTGCTCAATGGTGAATTCACTTCTCTTCTCGAAGAGCTAAAAGCAACTTATGATTTTATCGTCATTGATACTCCACCTGTTGGACTTGTGACGGATGGGATTATGGCTATGAAAAAATCTGATCTTTCTATATATGTAGTGCGCGCAAAGTACTCAAAGAAGGAATTTTTGAACAATTTAGATCGAATTGTTAGCCTCCATAGACTTATGGGTTTAGCGGTTGTGCTCAATGCATTGCCGGCCTCTAGTAAATCGTATGGTTATGGATACTATGAAGATAAGCCGCAGGAGAAAAATTGGAAAAATTTATTTATGTCCTAGTGTTTTCCATCTTCAATAAACCCAATGCTATTTTACACCGTCCGCTCATTACGGACATTCATTCCCACTTGCTTCCCGACCTAGATGATGGAGTAAAAAACCTGGAAGAAGCGGAAAGGATCATTGTTGACTTTTTAGAGATGGGATATAAACGACTCATTATTACGCCTCATGTCATGAACGATATGTATCGAAATGAGCCCCCTGTGATTTCTGTAAAACTTGAGGAATTAAAGCGCCACCTCTTAAATAAAAAAATAGACATTGATGTGCAGGCTGCTGCTGAGTACTATTTAGATGAAGTGCTCTATGCAAAAGTTATTAATAAGCAAGCATTACTCGTGTTTGGCCATCAGTACTTATTATTTGAAACCAATTTCCTTAGTGAACCATTTCAGCTAAAAGATTTTATTTTTCAAGCTTCTACGCAAGGTTATAAGTTGGTTATGGCTCACCCGGAGAGGTACGGGTATATGACTATGGGAAAAGCTGAGGATTTAAGAAATCGAGGGGTTTTATTTCAAATCAATATGCTTTCTATTATTGGTTTCTATTCTAAACCAATCCAAAAAATAGCTCATCAACTTATTGAAAAAGGCTGGGTAGATTTTTTAGGAAGCGATTGCCACAATGAAGTTCAGGCAACTGTATTGAAGGGCTCGCTATCAAACAAGTATTTACAAAAAGCGCTTTCTCTTCCTTTACTTAATCACACTTTATAAAGTATGGTCATTGTCACTGGTGCAAATGGATTAGTGGGTAGCGCAATCGTTAAAAAATTGCTTACTGAAAAGGTATCAGTTATTGCCCTTAAAAGACCGACAAGCAACACTCGTCTACTTGAATATCTAAAAGATACGATTACATGGCGGGATTGCGACATTACCGATTCCATCTCACTCAATGAGTCTTTTAAAGGTGCCTCTATTGTTATTCACTGTGCTGCATTTGTTTCATTCGACCCACAGAAAAAGGACCTGCTATTTCAGATAAATGTGGAAGGGACCAAGAATGTTATTAACGCTTGCCTAAGTAATGGAATCAAAAAACTCATTCATATCAGTTCTATTGCAGCATTAGGTAGGCAAAAAAGCGATGGGACTATTGATGAGACTAATAAATGGATTGAAAGTCCGCTTAATTCAGCCTATGCTAAATCAAAATATTTAGCAGAATTGGAGGTTTATCGTGGGATAGAAGAAGGTCTACCCGCTAGTATCATTAATCCATCTTTCATTTTATCTCCGAGTGATTGGGAGAAAAGTAGCGCACAAATTTTTAAATACATCTGGAATGAAAGAAAGTTCTATAGTCAGGGACAACTTAATTATGTAGATGTACAAGACGTTGCTGATATTGCATTTAAGCTATGTGAGCGAGATTTTATAGGTGAACGATTTATTGTCAATGCTGGTAACATTACTTTTAAGCAACTATTTGAGCAAATTGCTACTAGACTGGCTAAAAAAAGTCCTTACATAAAGATAAACGACCGCCTCATTTATACTTTTGCTTTCTTGGAAGAAATTCGTAGTCGATTACTTGGCATTCCACCCCTGATCACTCGCGAAAGCATTAAATCAACGCGTGTAAACTTTAATTATTCAAATCAAAAATCCATCAGCCTATTAAATTCAAACTATACTCCCTTGCAAGAAACACTGGATAGGTGCTGCGAATATTACTTACGTACCTATAGTACAAACAAATAAGAAACGCAACTTGCCATTCACTTTTTATTGGCAGAAATTTGCATAAAATGTGTTCTAAAGTTTTTACTACCGTAAAATTTTCCTACTTTAGAAAAACCTTTTGACTTATGAGCCACGAATTCAGAAAAAGGGAAGAAGAGGACGAGTTAATTAAGCGCTACGAAGAAAATCTCCGAGCTAATTCAGTGGGATATTTCGACATCGATGCCTACGAAATCATCGTAGATCATTACATGGAAAAGCTAAAATTTAAAAAAGCATTAGCTGCCGTTAATAATGCGATGGAGCAATTCCCATTTTCAACGGGATTGTTATCGGTAAAAGCTCAAATATTATCAAACTTAGAGCAGTATGAAGAAGCGTTAGAACTTCTCGAAAAGGCTCGAAATCTACACCCAATGGATATTGAAATCTATCTTTCCATTGGATCAATTCTTTCATTGCAGGGCAAGTATAAAGACGCCATTTCCATTTATGATGAAATCATTTCATTTGCTGAAGATGAGCAAGATGACATCTACTACAATATCGGACTTGCCTACCAAAGTATGGAAGAGTATTACAAAGCGATTGAGTCATATAAAAATTCTATTGAAATAAATATCAACCATGAAGGTTCGTTGTACGAACTCGCCTTTTGCCTGGATGTTGCCGGTCAATTAGAAAGCAGCTTATCCTATTACAAAAAATTTATTGATGAGGACCCTTACTCAGCTGCCGCTTGGTATAACTTAGGTATTGTATGCAATAAATTAGAAAAGTTTAATGAAGCGATTGATGCCTATGGTTATGCGTTAGCCATTGATGATAGCTTTGCCTCCGCTCATTTCAATATGGGGAACTCACTCATGAACTTAGAGAAATTTAAAGAAGCTCTAGAAGAATTTAATAAGACGGTAGAAATAGAAGGCCCAAGTCCTGAAGTCTACTGTTGTATAGGAGCGGCTTATGAAAATTTGGGTAATCTTGATTTAGGATTAAAGTACTTCCAAAAATCAGCCAAGTTAGATTCGCTTTATGACGAAGCCTGGTTTGGCGCTGGCAGTTGTTTGGAAAAACAAGAAAAATGGTATCAGGCGTTACATTTTTTTAATAAGGCCATTAAAATTAATCATCTCAACTCTGAATATTGGAAAGCTGCAGCACATGCTGAATTTAAAATTGGTAATACGATATCCAGCATTAGTGCGTACGAAGAAGCTGCTAACTTAGCGCCAGATGATACAGAAATTTGGCTCAATTGGTCATTTATTTATTATGAACAGGGTGAACCAAAAAAAGCGATCGATGTGTTGTCTCAAGGAATGGCCGATGCCCCGAAGGAGCCGGATTTTCTTTACCGTATGGTTGTGTATATGATTGAAGCTGGACAATTCAAAGAAGCCTTTACATATTTAGAAAATGCACTAATTTTGGACTTTGAGGCGCACAAATTATTATTTGAGTTTTTTCCGAAGGTAGAAACTCAAAAAGCTCTTTACAAAATCATCGACCAGTTTAGAAAAGATAATCCCTGATGAATTACAACTTAAAAAATTTACCTGAGCGCACAAAGAAGCCAAGGCAAGTAGGATTTACGATGGCAATGGACAAAGGCCTTAGTATTCGTGAAGCCGAAGACTTCATGAGTATTGCCTCTGACCATGTTGACATTGTTAAGCTGGGATGGGGCACTTCTTTCGTGACACCTAACCTGAAAGACAAACTAAAAGTTTATAAAGAAGCTGGAATTCCTTGTTATTTTGGAGGCACGCTTTTCGAAGCTTTTATTATCCGCGACCAATTCGATGATTACAGAAAAGTTTTGGACAAATATGATATGTCTTTTGCTGAAGTATCGGACGGCTCAATCGATTTAGATCATGACAAGAAACTTGATTATATAACAAAACTTGCCACCCAAGTTACCGTACTTTCCGAAGTAGGTTCGAAAGATGCAGATAAAATTATTCCACCCTATATGTGGATTGATTTAATGCAAAAAGAATTGGATGCGGGAGCTTGGAAAGTAATTGGAGAAGCAAGAGAAGGTGGTAATGTCGGCTTATTCCGCTCGAGCGGTGAAGTACGTTCCGGCCTAGTACAAGAAATTTTAACGAAAATTCCCTTTGAAAAAATTATATGGGAAGCGCCACAAAAAGCTCAACAAGTTTGGTTCATTAAACTTTTGGGTGCCAATGTAAATTTAGGGAATATAGCTCCCAACGAACTAATACCATTAGAAACGATTCGGTTGGGACTAAGAGGTGATACATTTTTACATTTTCTTGGACTTGAAAGAAAAAAAGATAACTCCACACCAGCATTTGAAGCTGACTAGTCAATAGTGAGAAAGCCAAAAGATTATCTTGTACTTTACCTTAAAGGTATCGGCATGGGGGGTGCTGATGTAATACCAGGAGTCTCCGGTGGAACTGTTGCATTTATTTCAGGAATCTATGAAGAGCTTCTTCATTCTATTAAATCAATCGATGTTGCTGCACTCCGATTGTTACTAAATTTTAAAATTGCTGATTTTTGGAAAAAAATAAATGCGGGTTTCTTACTTAGTGTTTTGGCAGGAATAGTTACCAGTTTACTGTCACTTTCCAAATTGATGACTTACTTGTTAGAAAACAAACCTATTCAGATTTGGTCTTTTTTCTTTGGATTAATTTTAATCTCCTCTCCTTTGATCTTGCGAGATATTCAAAAATGGAATTATACGACCATAGGATCTTTCGTGCTTGGTATTTTTGTTGCCTACTTTATCACCATACTCACCCCTACTGAAACACCATCAAATCTATTTTTTATTTTCTTTTGTGGCGCGTTGGCCATTTGTGCAATGATTCTTCCCGGTATTTCGGGTGCCTTCATCTTATTACTCATTGGGAAGTATGAATACATGATCACCGCATTAATTGAGTTCAATTTTCCTGTCATTATTGTGTTTGTAATAGGCTGTTTTTTGGGTCTATTAGGGTTTTCTAGAATTTTAAGTTGGATTCTTGACCATTATCGTTTCCCTGCATTAGCTTTGCTGTCTGGTTTTATGATTGGTTCTTTAAATAAAGTGTGGCCTTGGAAAGAGGTGACAACCTACCGAATGGATCATGCTGGCCACCAAGTGGCGGCCCTTGATCATAGTATACTGCCTTGGAACTATTTTTCCAAAACAGGGCATAACCCGCTAATCTTTCAAGCCATTCTCTTTGCAGCATTGGGCGTATTTCTTGTAGTAGCTTTAGAAAAAATTGCTGCTGTACTAAAATCAACTAAATAAAAATGGAAAAAAAATTTGGCTTAATCGGGTCTACTGTCTCCCATTCATTCTCAAAATCTTTCTTCGATGAGAAATTCTTTCGCGAAGGATTACGCGATTATCATTATGACTTATATCCACTAGGTAACGTAGGGGAACTAAAAAAGCTATTAGAAGATAATCCGGAATTATCCGGCCTGAATGT
>JANPBK010000282.1:0-2799 GCA_031430395.1 Cyclobacteriaceae bacterium | reverse complement strand
TAAAGAGGACATTGAAAATATACCTGTTGAGCAACGTAAAAATTTTATGTTGCAGCGCAAAGTTCATTATGAGCCGATCGTACAAGCAATCGATGGATTAGTGAAAGCGGAAGTACGCCTGCTGTATGTTTGGGAAGAGGGCAAGCTGCGCCCCGAACTGGTTACTAATTTAGCACGCCTCAGTCGGGGAGATATGATTGGAGTAAAATACAATAAAGATAAAACCTGGGTAGGCGGCACGATTTGTTTCTTCGAGCAATAGCCAGCGGTCTTATTTTCACTTTAAATGATTTTCAAGTTTATACATGTCTTCGCATCATTTTGTAAAAGAAGATCAAGAGCCCGCGTTATTAATTATGAATGCCGCAGCGATCTCTTTTGGCAAGGTGCAAGAATTACTGGAATGGAGCCCTACGGTCATTGTTTCAGAAGAAGCCCTTGCCGCGGTGTTGGGATGGGGGATTAAAATAGATGTCATTCTTTGTACAGAAGCCAACGTAGAAGCATTCAAAATTTCCCTTGCAGAGCAAGCGCCTCTTCGGTTTATTTCTTTTCATCCTACTAGTGATGCGCTGTCCACAGCAATTCATTTTTTAATCGAGGCGAATTATAAGGCAGTAAACATTTTAGTAAATGATTTGGCTCAATTCGAAAGCATGCAATCGCTGGAAGGCATTGATGTAGAAGTGTTTTGTGATCACAAGAGATGGACGTATAGCAAATCCGGAAAATATGGAAAGTGGCTATCGGCAGGGATGCAATTGTTTACCTACCCGGTGGCAACAGTGGAAGCGGCAAATTTAAATTCGCAATTGAAATGTATCCTGGATGGAATGGTGAAGATAGAAAGTTCGCAAGCGTTATGGGTGGGAGAAGAACTAGCGTAACACCGCTTTGACTATACGATCTTTGCCTTCCATATCTCTGAAGATGGTGGTATGATAACCTAGTTCCTGAAACAGCGCATTTGTTTCCTTGCTCAGTCGGGCATTGATTTCTGTAAATAACATTCCCTTTGGACGAAGTAACTCTTTTCCATTTTTAGCAATCGCTTTATAAAATACAAGTGGATCATGATCCGGAACAAACAAGGCCTGACGGGGTTCAAAGTCCAGTACATTTTTATTCATTTGGTTTTTTTCCTGCTCCATCACATACGGAGGATTGCTTACGATCACATCCAGATTGATGAGGGAAGGTATTTCATTTAAAATATCACATTGAAATAAATGAATAGTCGCGTTTAGCCTGCTGGCATTTTGCTGAGCCACGGCAAGTGCTTTGTCACTGATGTCCAACGCATGAACTTGAGCAGACGGAATCTCCATGGCGAGCGATAGTGCGATGCACCCACTTCCGGTTCCAATGTCCAGGATGCTTGCCGGATGAAGCTTTTCTTCTTTCACCAAACTCACTAGTAGCTCTGTCTCGGGTCGTGGAATAAGTACCGAGGAGTTCACCCAATATTTTCGACCAAAGAATTCTGCCTCTTCTAGGATATATTGGATCGGCTCACTTTGGTTGATACGATGAACGAGGCTAGCCAATCGGGTAGCATCCAGTATATCGATATTTTTCTCTGCGAGAATGTCGGTGCGTGTTAAGCCAAATTCTTTTTTAAAGAGAAGGTAGAGGATGCTCTTTATTTCATCCGGCTCTTCGCTGAGTTGAATTTCTTTTTGCAGTTGATGAAAGAGTGTTTTACTGTTAGTCATGCCAATCTTCGCAGGATCGTTACATTTGTAAAGTAAACAAATACAGGTGACAACGGAAGAACTATTCATGCAACGGGCGCTGGAGCTGGCACTACTAGGTGTTGGGCAAGTGAGCCCCAACCCACGTGTGGGCTGTGTGATTGTGCATGAGGGGAAAATAATCGGAGAGGGCTGGCATAAAAAATATGGAGAGGCTCATGCTGAAGTGAATGCTATTGGTGAAGTGGAAAACCCTGAGCTGTTGAAAGAAAGTACCGTATATGTAAATCTGGAGCCCTGCTCACATTTCGGAAAAACGCCTCCTTGTGCCGATCTGCTGATCCAACATCAAGTAAAAAAGGTAGTTGTTGCTAATCTCGATACCAATCCATTGGTGGGTGGAGTAGGAATAAAAAAATTGAGAGAGGCGGGTATAGAAGTGGTTACCGGAGTTTTAGAGAAACAAGGACGTGAGTTGAACAAACGTTTTTTTAAATACGTGGAGAAACAGCAGCCGTACATTATTTTAAAGTGGGCACAAACTTCGGATGGCTTCATTGCGCATTCCAATTATGAATCGAAATGGATTAGCAATGAACTTTCAAGACAATTGGTGCACCGATGGCGGAGTGAAGAAGATGCCGTACTGGTAGGGACGCGAACCGCTGCACATGATAATCCATCGCTTACCGTGCGAGCGTGGACAGGCCGTAATCCTACACGAGTCGTCATCGATCGATTTTTACGATTGCCGGAGAGTCTGCGGTTATTTGATCAAACGGAAAAAACAATTTGCTATAATGTACTCAAGCATCAAGCGGTCAAAAATAATTTATTCATCCGCCTAGATGAAGGGAATTTTATCCATCAGCTCATGGCTGATTTATATCAACAGAAAATACAATCTGTCATGATAGAAGGAGGGGCTCAAACGTTACAATTATTTATTGATGCCGGCTTGTGGGACGAAGCGCGGGTGTTTACCGCTACGCGTAGATTTGGACATGGTATTGCTGCGCCAACTATTCACGGTAAAATAAAATCAACGCAAGATATTTTGGGAGACCAATTGGAGTGGTTAATCCCATCGGGTTTCGCTTAAAGT
>JANPBK010000281.1:0-2365 GCA_031430395.1 Cyclobacteriaceae bacterium | reverse complement strand
GTATTCTATCACTTTTCCCGAGATCACTTCCGGAACTTCATCTTCTGTGGTGCGAACGGCTAAGATCATGGAATTTTTCATGATCGCATCACCAATATTCAGTTGATGGATGGATTTGATTAAATCTATAGTGGGACAGAGAGCACCGTTGATCCAAAGGTTATCTGAGGTAAGACGAAGAGAAAATTTCTTCGATAAATATTCTTCCGTTGAATAGGAGGCCACAGTTTGTAAATGTTTCTCCCACTTCTCGGCAATGGTTAAAATTCCAGTACGGATGGTTGCAATCGGACGTGTGAAGGTGAATGGCAATAGGCTTTGCCGGATGGTAGGGTTGTCAAATAAGATCAAGTTCATGGTGCGAATGTAATAGCTGAACTTGTATAGACAATAGAGTTTATTGAATTGAGGTCTCTTTGCATAACTAAGGTTTTCGCAAACGAACCTACTCTTCTTAATTCCTCATTTAGTATGGAGAATCAAAAAAAAAGCCTCTGAGGAGGCTTTTTATATTATTAGGCTTCTTTCTTGCCGTATTTCTTTTGGAATTTCTCCACACGACCTGCCGTATCCACAAACATTTTCTTGCCAGTGAAAAATGGGTGAGACGCAGAACTTACCTCGACTTTGATTACGGGGTAATCTTTCCCATCGGTCCATTTAATTGTTTCTTTAGGCACGGAAGTGGAACGTGATAAAAACTTATGATCGCTGGAAGTATCCCAGAAAACAACATCTTTATACTCGGGGTGAATAGCTTTTTTCATTTTTTATCAGTTTTAATGTGTTGCATGATTTTAGCCATGCTTTCTCTAAAAGGACTGCAAAAATAGATATCTCAGCCCGATTTACAAGGATAGGGTTTAGAATTTGTTTAAAACAGGTAATTTGCCCAGAATTTGTAGATTAAGAGGCTGATGGGCCTATATTAATAGTGATGAATCTAGTTAAATCAGTAGTTTTTGACACTTTTGGAAGTTCTCTGGGATTATCAAAGACCAATAGTTAGCCGATGAGATGGACTTGTTTAATGTTTTTTTTGATGATGGCGCCTGTTTTGGCATTTTCGCAAAGCACCAACGCCTCACTTAATGAAGATTATTATCATTGGTTGACACGCTATGAAATCAAAGCCGGACGGATAGCCCCCGAGTGGTTCACTTCCATTCGGCCAGTAAAACGAGATGCTTTGGTTGCTTTCTTAGATTCTCTTGACAGAAAGGACAATGTTTTCACATCTCCGTCTGATAAGTTCAATCGTGAGTATTTCAATAATGATAACTGGGAATGGAGTCAAACTGAAACCAATACTAGCGCCCGACCCATTTTAAAGAAATTATATCAAAAGAAATCGGATGTAGCTTTTGTTAATAGCCCTGATTTTGATTTGCATGTAAGTCCTGTGCTGTACGTTGGCTTTGGAAAGGATTCTCGTACAAATGAACTTGCTACGATTAACACGCGTGGCGTGGAGATCCGTGGAATGATCGATAAAAAGATAGGCTTCTATACCTACTTAACCGATAATCAGATGATTTTACCTTCATATGTAAATGAGGTAGCCACAGGAGTGCCCCACGAGGGATTCCACAAAGCATTTAAAGGCACAGGAGTAGATTTCTTTCAAGCGCGAGCTTATATTGATTTTAATATTAGTAAGCATATCTACTTTCAGTTTGGTCATGACAGAACTTTTATTGGTAATGGATACCGTTCTTTAATTTTTTCAGATTACTCTCCTCCTAATCTTTTCCTTCGGGCAAATGTGAAGATTTGGAAGATTAATTATTTGTTTCAACTTAATAAGCTAACAGCAAATGATCCTGTTTCACGCGCTCGTACAACCACTGGTCAAGGTTATCCAGACCGATACATGGCGTTTCATCATGCCAGTATCAACATTGGTAAAAAATTCAATCTCGGTTTTTTTGAGTCAATTATATTTACCCCAAGAGATTCAATTAATAGTAACACCTTTGAACTTAGTTATTTGAATCCTGTTATTTTCTATCGTGCCATCGAACAACAAAACGCTAGCAGCGATAACGCTATCCTTGGTCTTGATTTTAAATGGAATGCATTTAAAAAGATCTCTTTCTATGGTCAGTTTGTTTTGGATGAATTTGTACTGTCAGAACTTCGATCAGGAAGAGGTTGGTGGGCTAATAAATTTGCGTTACAGGGCGGTTTAAAATATATTGATGTGGCAGGCATTACTAACCTTGATCTACAATTGGAATATAATGTAGCACGGCCTTACACTTATTCACATTATACTTCTAGTAATTATAGCAACTACAGCCAACCTTTAGCTCACCCACTGGGGGCTAACTTTTCAGAAGTAATTGCCATCGTTCGCTATCAG
>JANPBK010000280.1:0-12502 GCA_031430395.1 Cyclobacteriaceae bacterium | reverse complement strand
CCAAGAGCTAGTACCTCCATGGAGGGGTGTTGCTTGATGAAGTTACTAATAGCGCCAGAAAAAAACATCATGACAAAAATAGATACGATCACCGCTATGATCATGATGAGCACTTGCTCCGGAGGCACAATGCCTACAGCGGTCAGTATCGAATCGAAAGAAAAAATAATGTCGAGTAATATAATTTGAATAATGGTACTTGAGAAGGAAGGAATAGCTGCCTTTTTAGCTTCTTCTTCATCCTCATCGCCTTCCATCTCATGGTTTATTTCCATGGTACTTTTACCAATCAAGAAAAGCCCCCCAAAGCCAAGGATTAAATCTTTTCCACTAAATGCCATATCATGGTCTAGGAGGAAGTTAGCGGGTACCTCAAACAATGGATCTTTAAAACCTATGATCCAGGTAATGCCAAGCAGCAACCCGATTCGAACGAACATTGCAAGAAACAAACCCACATTCCTTGCCTTTCTCCGCTGTTCTTCCGGTAGTTTATTAGATACAATAGAAATGAAAATGATATTATCAATGCCAAGGACTATCTCTAAAAAGCATAGAGTTAATAGCGCAAGCCATGTATCAGCATGTAAAAACATTTCCATTCAAGACAGGAGTTGAAATTGGATTCCAAATTAAGCAAAGAGTTGAATTAAAAAAAACGTGCATTTAAACTTAAAATAGGCCACATTAATCTCACTTTTATATATTTAGAGTTTACTTTTTAAATATGCCAAATCAATTCTCGGCTTCGAATCGCGATGTGATGATCCAGACACTCACGCACCAAGAATTTGACCTTATTATTATAGGTGGAGGTATTACAGGGGCAGGAATAGCCTTAGATGCAGCTTCTCGGGGCTTAAAAGTAGCGTTGTTTGAGCAAGACGATTTTGCGTTTGGAACCAGTAGTAGGTCTACTAAGTTGATACATGGAGGTCTTCGATATCTAAAGCAATTGGAGTTCGGATTGGTGAGAGAAGTAGGCAGTGAACGAGCAATAGTTCATAAACTTGCGCCACATCTAGTAGTTCCTGAAAAAATGCTTTTGCCATTATATGACAAGAAAGGGTTAGGATATTGGCTGACTTCGATAGGGCTAAAAATTTATGACCTTCTTGCAGGGGTAACAGTTTCAGACCAGAGAAGAATGCTTACCCGTCCACAAACGCTGCGACAAGAGCCATTACTAAGGGATGATGATGTAAAAGGCGGAGCAATCTATGCTGAATACCGAACCGATGATGCTCGCCTGACAATTGAAATCATCAAAACCGCTTTTGCAAAGGGAGCACTCTTGCTGAGCTATTTTCAAGTCAAGGATTTTGTATACAACCAGGATCGAATCGTTGGGGCGAAGATCCATGATCGATTGACGGATAAGTCGTATACAGTTAAATCAAAAATAGTAGTCAACGCAACGGGCCCATGGGTGGACGATTTACGGGAGATCAATCAATCAAAAAAAGGAAAGAGATTACGCCTCACGAAGGGTGTTCATCTCGTATTTTCGAAAGATAGATTTCCTGTCAAACAAGCAATCTATTTTGATGTAGAAGATGGACGAATGATTTTTGCGATTCCCAGAGGTAGAACTACCTATGTAGGTACGACAGATACCAATTATTCAGGGATTAAAGAGGAGGTACTTACTTCACTGGAAGATGCGATTTATATTGTTAAGGCTGTGAATCATACGTTCCCTTCAATAGGGCTTTCGATTAACGATATTGAGTCTAGCTGGGCTGGTTTACGACCATTGATACATGAAGAAGGGAAATCTGCCTCTGAGCTTTCAAGAAAGGACGAGATCTTTGAGTCTGAAACTGGCTTAATTTCGATTGCCGGTGGGAAGCTTACAGGATATCGAAAAATGGCTGAACGGATTGTAGATAAGGTGATTAAAAATAGCTTTCCTGAAAAGACAGCAAAATGCTTTACCGCTTCGATTAAATTTACAGGCTCTGACTTTAAAAACACAGCAGAAGTTATTCAGTATATCGAAAAACTATCAGCTCAATTGCAAGTCATTGGATTAGAAAAGTCATCTAGCTATCTAGTCGGTAACTACGGGATGCAATGTGAAATCATTTTGGATAGATTGAAGAATAACCTGGAGAAGGATGTTGAATTAGCTCTGGCAAAGGCTGAGCTTTGGTTTTGTATGGAGTACGAGATGGCACTTTCTCCAGCCGATTTTTTTGTGCGAAGAACAGGTATGATGTATTTTGATATGCCCAGATTGCATCGTGTAATGGAACCATTATTACTTGAATTTAAAGTAAGCAACCATTGGGATGATCTAGCGTACCAAAAGCAGAAGGAAGCCTTGATGCTTCTGATACAACAAGCCAGTAGTTTTGTTACTCACTAGTTAACAACCAATTTATGAAAATCGTAATATTCTTAATCGGTATTGTTGGACTAATAGGTATTGAAATAGCTCGTGTCTACTACATAATGCCTTTTCCCGGAAGTCAGGTAGATGAGACTATTGAACTGGCTTATTTTATACAACGTTACATTTGGTTGTTTAGAATTGTTGGTATTTTACTGATCGCTTACCCTGTCTTTTACTTCGTCACGGGAACCAATCAATACTACAAATGGACTGCTATTGCGCTCCTCACTTTTTGGATTGTTGTGATCTATGCCCTTAATTTTCGATTTCTAGCAGACAAAATGTTCTACCAATCTGAAACCAAAATTCTGGTTTCTATAAATGATAATAAAATACCTGTAAATCAGTTAGTTATAGGAATTTACATCAACGGAAAGTCGAAGGCTTATCCGATAGAATTAATAGGCTATCATCACCAAGTTCGTGATACAATAGGAGGTGAAGAAGCGATGATAACCTATTGCACTGTATGCAGAACCGGCAGAGTTTTCAGTCCAAAAGTGGATGGCCAATCTGAAATTTTTAGGTTAGTGGGCATGGATCATTTTAATGCCATGTTTGAAGACAGTCGAACAAAGAGTTGGTGGCGACAGGCTACTGGTGAGGCGTTTGTTGGTACAGCCAAGGGAAAGAAGCTCGTAGAAATTCCATCGGAACAAATGACCCTGAAAGCTTGGCTAGAGCGACATCCGGATTCATATATTTTACAGCCAGATCCGAAGTTTAAGGAGGAATATAAGGGATTGGAAAAGTTTGATGAAGGAACCATTGAAGGGCGTTTAGAAGGCCGTGATTCACTATCGTGGAAAGATAAATCCTGGGTAGTCGGAGTACCTCTTGGCTTATTTGCAAAAGCATATGATTGGAATGAATTAATGAAAAGAAAAGTAATCAATGATAAATTAGGTGGTAAGGCAATCTTGGTTGCGCTGGAAAAAGATTCAGCGTCATTTCATGTTTGGAATAGATTGGTGGAAAAAGATACACTTCAATTTTTATTAAACGATAGCTTAATGACTTTCACCGATATAAACACTCAATCAACTTGGGATTGGAAGGGGAAATGCATCGATGGAAAATTGAAAGGAACTTCCTTAGAGTATATTCAATCGTACCAAGAATTTTGGCATTCATGGAAAACGTTTCATCCGAACACAGAAAGATTTAGTCAGTAAACAACTAACATTAAGTACATGTCAAATCGAACCTGGTGGAAGGAAGCGATCGTGTATCAAATTTATCCTCGAAGCTTTAAAGACAATGATGGGGATGGGGTAGGTGATCTTCAAGGTATTACTTCAAAATTGGACTACATCAAATCGCTTGGCGTTGATGCGGTTTGGTTGAACCCCATCTACAAATCGCCAAATGATGACGGTGGTTATGACATTAGCGATTATTATTCCATACAGCCCGAATTTGGGACCATGGAAGACTTTGAAGTTTTATTGGAAGGATTGCATGCAAGAGGCCTTAAACTGATCATGGACCTGGTACTCAATCATTCTTCGGATGAGCACCCTTGGTTTGTAGAGTCACGCAAGTCAAAAAGTAATCCCTATCGGGATTTCTATTTTTGGAAAAAGGGAAAAGTTAGTGGCCCTCCTAATAACTGGCCTTCCTTTTTTGGTGGTAGCGCTTGGGCATTAGATGAAATAACTGGAGAGTATTACCTTCATCTCTTTTCAAAAAAACAGCCTGATTTAAATTGGGAAAACCCAATGCTGCGAAAGGAGATTCATAAATTGATGAAGTTCTGGCTAGCAAAGGGTGTAGATGGTTTGCGATTGGATGTGATTTCTGCCATTTCTAAACAAATATCATTTCCTGACACCAACACATCAGATTTTAACGAAACGATACGCAACTATTATTCGAATGGACCTCGTATAAAAGAATTTATCAAAGAAGTAAAAGACAATGTAATTCAGTATTTCCCAAATGTAATGACGGTGGGAGAGGGGCCGGGGATTACTTCACAAAATGCACTCGATTATTTGGATCAAGAGAATGGCTTGAATATGATTTTCCATTTTGGCCATATGTTTATGGATCAAGGTCCGGGAGGAAGATTCGATCCGATACCCTGGTCGTTGGGGGATTTTAAAAAGGTGTTTAAACTTTGGGACGATACATTTTCTAAAAGAGGATGGGGAAGTATTTTTTTAGGCAACCATGATTTTGCTCGTATGGTTTCTCGCTGGGGTAATGATAAAGAATACTGGGAAAAGTCAGCTAAACTATTACTAACTCTTTTGCTCTCTATGCGTGGAACACCTTTTATATTTCAAGGTGACGAAATAGGTATGACCAATACGGTACTTCATTCGATTTCAGATTCAAAAGACATTGAAACACAAACATGCTGGAATGAAGTACAGAAACAGGGAATATCAGAAGCGCAATTTCTCCAAAAGGCGAACTATGCAGGCAGGGATAATGCACGCACACCCATGCAATGGGATGATCGCATTCAAGGCGGGTTTACTACGGGTAATCCTTGGATGGATTTGAATAGCAATAAGGAGCAAATTAATATAGCTGCTCAGACGAATGATAGTAACTCGATATTGAATTATTTCCGTGCCATGGTGAACATCCGCAAATCAAATCCTGTATTGACCTATGGCTCATACCAACCTGTCATGGGGATAGATGATCGGATCTTCGCCTTTTACCGAATGGAGGGTGAAGAAAAATATCACATTATACTTAATTTTTCTAGCGAGAATGTTACCTTTCCAAACCCTGCACAAGGGAAAAGGCTAATTAGTAATTACTCAGACGAGGGTTCGGACTTACGTCCTTGGGAGGCAATGATCTATAAACTATGAGTGAGAAAAAGAACATTTTGTGGGGTATTGATCTCGGTGGTACAAAAGCTGAAGGAGTAGTTCTAGGCCCTGGAGGGTTGAGTGAAATCCTATTTCGAGATCGAGTACCTACAGGGGCAGAGCATGGCTATCAGCATATTCTTAACCAAATTAAAAAGCTGGTTGGGATGATGGAAGATAAGATGGGATACCGTCCTGCTAAATTAGGCATTGGAACCCCTGGTACGTTGGATCCTAAATTGGGAACCATGAAGGGATGCAACTCCGAATGCATGAACTTTCAGCCAATGAAAAGTGATCTTGAAAAGTTATTGGGGGTAGAGATATTTATCGCCAACGATGCGAATTGCTTTGCTTTAGCCGAAGCAAGAATGGGCGTTGTAAAAGAAAATTACCCAAAGGCAAAAGTAGTGTTTGGCGTAATCATGGGTACTGGAGTGGGTGGAGGATTGGTGGTGGATGGAAGGGTTCTGAATGGACTACATGGTATCGGAGGCGAGTGGGGTCATAATTATTTAGATGAGTCTGGTGGTCCTTGCTATTGTGGCAAAAGTGGGTGTGTGGAAAAAGTATTAGCAGGTCCATCCTTGGAGAAATATTATCATTCGATCACAGGCCAACAGATGAGGCTCAAAGAGATTTATGAATTATATAAGAAGGGAGATGAAAATGCTACCAAGACAATCCAACGTATGTCTCACTTTTTTGGAAAGGCAATCAGTGTGATTATTAACATTATCGATCCGGATGTTATTGTCATTGGTGGTGGGGTGGGGAATATTGATGAAATCTATACGGATGGCATTGCTTCTACTCGAAAATATATTTTTAATAATGGGGTAGTGAATACACCCATTGTAAAGCCTATGTTGGGAGACAGTGCTGGCGTATTTGGAGCTGCTTATTTAACTGTGTAATTGATGTAGAAAATATTATCTATGAATCCATCACATTTTAATATTTATACTTTGAACGCTTCACTTTAAAGCTATACGAAATGAAAAAAATCGCCATCGTAGGCCCAATTCCTCGCGATCATATTGTCACTCATCAAGGTGATTTGATTCAAAAATGGGGTTGTGTAACGCATCCTGTCATTGCTTTGTCTGTGTTGGCAGGTGACCAATTGGAGATCATCCCGGTGACGCATTTACGTAGAGTGGACAAAGATAATGTGCATGAGGTTTTTCAAGGATACAGGGGAATCAATACCAAGTATATCACTACTAAAAATGATCAGGGTGATATCATTAGTCTTCGATTTGTGGATGTCAATAATCGACTGGAGCGCCAAACAGGGTTTATGGATCCAATCATGCCTGAAGACTTCAAAGAACTGTTAGATTGTGAGGTGTTCGTTTTTATTCCTATTAGTGATTATGAAATATCATTGGATACGCTCAAGTACTTAAATAAGAAAAGTAAAGGAATAGTTATTTTTGATGCGCATGGCCCTACAACTGCTTGCCTCTCGAATGGCGAGCGGCAACGTAAATTCTGGATTGATCGTGATCAATGGCTTCCATATATTGATGTGCTTAAAATGAATTTAGAAGAAGCGCAAGCTTCCTGGTTTAAAAAGGAATATGAGCGTCAGGATTTTACGACATCTGAAGATCCGGATCGTGATGAGTTAAGAAAATTTGCTGAGCATTGTTTATCACTAGGCGTGAAGTGCCTTTGTATCACGGTGGATTCGCGGGGTTGTCTGGTCTATCGAAAAGTAAGAGGAAAGTTAAAAGAGGATTTACTGCCGGCAATAAAAGTTGATCAAGTAATTGACACCACCGGATGTGGTGATTCTTTCGCGGGAGGAGTAGGTTTTGGATTATTACAAAACCCAAAAGATTACCTGGGTGCTGTAGGTTATGGAAATGCATTGGGAGCCCTCAGAACACAGGGGAAAACGTTTGCGGTATTTAAATCTCAGGAAGAGACAGAACAAATAATTAAGCAAGGCTATATTCGCGCTTGAATTTAGTTGTTGGTTGATTGTTATTTGATAGCTCTCAATTAATGATTATAACAAAGGGAATCAAACAGTCGAACAACCACGAATGAACAACGAATTCTAAATGATAAAAGCCGTAATATTTGACCTGGATGGAGTGATCGTAGATACTGCCCATTACCACTATATAGCATGGCAACGACTGGCCAAAGAATTGGGCATTTCCTTTACAGAAAAGGAAAACGAGCGATTAAAAGGAGTGAGCCGTATGCGTTCATTAGAGATTATTCTTGAAATCGGTGGTTTGTCCTTAAGTGAAGAGAAAAAAGAGGAACTAGCTACAAAAAAGAATAGTTGGTTTGTAGAATATATTGAAGCAATTAAGCCCAGCGAAATTTTCCCGGGAGTGAGCAAAATGTTGACTTCTTTAAAACAGCAAGGTTATAATGTTGCCTTAGCATCGAGTAGCAAAAATGCAGAAACGGTTTTGCGATTGCTTGAGATAAAGGGATTATTCGATAAGGTTGTGGATGGAACAATGATAGCCCACAGTAAACCAGACCCGGAAATATTTTTATTAGCTGCATCAAAACTCGGAATTGATCCACAACATTGTGTTGTTTTTGAAGATGCAGAAGCGGGAGTAGAAGCAGCCATCGCGGCAGGAATGAAATGTGTAGGCG
Source organism: Cyclobacteriaceae bacterium (assembly GCA_031430395.1). Taxonomy (GTDB): domain Bacteria; phylum Bacteroidota; class Bacteroidia; order Cytophagales; family Cyclobacteriaceae; genus ELB16-189. The sequence continues at coordinate 4,636 of JANPBK010000280.1, read as the reverse complement.
TTGGTTCAGTCGATCAGTTGGGCAAAGCGAACGCGATTGTAAAAAGTACAGCCGACTTTCCTATTGAAAAGTTAAACTTACTATAATTCTTTAGATCATTCAGTAGCAATAAACATTCATTATTTAACCTTCAAAATTCTGATATGAAGCAATACCTTAAGCATCACGAGTGGCAAATTATTGAGGAAGGCTTTGACCCTCACTATAACCGTATTTCAGAAAGTATCTTTAGTTTAGGCAATGGTCGAATGGGGCAGCGTGCCAATTTTGAAGAACATTATTCAGGCGATATGCATCAAGGCACATATGTAGCCGGTGTCTATTATCCGGATAAAACTCGAGTGGGTTGGTGGAAGAATGGATACCCGGAATATTTTGCCAAAGTGTTAAATGCACCGAGTTGGATAGGGATCAATTTAAAAATTGCAGACCTCACATTAGATTTGGCGACATGTAAAGTGACCGATTTCATGCGGACGCTGGACATGAAAAGAGGTACTCTGCAACGAACATTTACGGCTACCCTTTCTGATGGAAAACAATTGAAAGTAAATGCATTGCGATTTTGTTCTATGGCGGATGGAGAAGTAGGAGCCATTCGATATGCAATTACCCCGATTAACTTTTCTTCTACAGTTTCTATTACATTAAGTGTAGACTCCGATGTGGTGAATAAGGATTCTAATTATGACGAAAAGTTTTGGGAAGAAGTGTATAAAGAGTCACAGATGGGATGGGCTGTCATTACAGCTAAAACAAAGAAAACGGATTTCCACGTTTGTACCTCTATGGAGTATGAACTACAGGAAGCCGGAAAGCGGATCAATGGTAAAGTCTTTACAAACAATAAGAGTAAGTATGTTGACAATGTAGTAGAGGCCGAAATGAAAAAGGGTGTTGAGCTGGTTGTGTATAAATATGCGACTGTTTTATCTTCGGAAAATCACCCCAAAGATGCTTTAGTAAAGATCAGTCATAAAAAATTAGATGAGGTAAGCAAATTGGGATTTGATCAATTGCTTAAAGATCATGAATCTGTTTGGAAAGACATATGGGAAAAATGTGATATTACCATTGAAGGGGATATAGCTGCACAACAAGGAATTCGCTTCAATATCTTTCAATTGATGCAGACATATACAGGCAAAGATGAACGATTGAATATTGGACCAAAGGGATTTACAGGTGAGAAATATGGTGGCAGTACTTATTGGGATACAGAAGCTTATTGCTTGCCTTTTTATCTAGGGACATCAGATCCAATTGTAGCACGTAATCTCTTAGTTTATAGATATAAGCATCTTCAGCGAGCCATTGAAAATGCACAGAAGCTTGGGTTTACCAATGGAGCTGCTTTGTATCCAATGGTAACAATGAATGGCGAAGAATGTCATAACGAGTGGGAAATTACCTTTGAGGAAATCCATCGGAACGGAGCAATTGCTTTTGCGATTTTCGAATACATTCGCTACACCGGTGAAGAAGAATATTTGGTGGACTTTGGATTGGAGGTACTAATTGCCATTTCTCGTTTTTGGTCGCAACGGATTACGTTCTCAGAGGCTAAGCAACAATACGTGATGCTCGGTGTAACTGGCCCGAACGAATATGAGAACAATGTCAACAACAACTGGTACACAAGTTATATCGCTTGCTGGACACTAGAGTATACCCAGACAGCCCTTGATTATGTAAAGAAGAATGACACCTCGAAGTATGACAAGCTGCTAGCTCGAATAGAGTTCAAAGAGAAGGAAGAAACAGCCCGTTGGGTTGATATCAGAAATAAAATGTACTTGGGTGAAGATAAGAAATTGGGGATTTATTTACAACAGGATAATTTCTTAGATAAAGAATTGATTCCTGTAAAAGACCTCCGACCTGAAGATCGTCCACTGAATCAAAAGTGGTCATGGGATAGGATATTACGCTCATGCTACATCAAACAAGCAGACGTGTTACAAGGCCTTTATTTATTTGATGATCGATTTGACAACGATACCATTAGGCGCAATTTTGATTTCTATGAGCCTTTCACAGTACATGAATCATCATTATCGCCATGCGTCCATGTCATACTAGCCTCGAAAATTGGGTATAAAGAAAAGGCTTACGAAATGTATTTACGTACTTCTCGTCTAGACTTGGATGATTATAACAATGACACGGAAGACGGTTGTCACATCACTAGTATGGCAGGTACCTGGATGAGTGTAGTAAAAGGATTTGGCGGGATGCGAGTTCAAGATGGGATGCTACACTTCAGCCCGTATATCCCAGAGCATTGGTCCTCTTATTCATTCAGAATCGATTTTCGAGGACGCGTAATTAAAGTAAATGCCACAAAAGAAAAGATAGAAACTATACTGGAATCGGGTGAACCTATACAAATCATGCTTAACGGATTGAAGAGGCAGTTATAGGGAAGTACTTATTTGATGCTTTTTTGAGGGATCTGATAAGATCCCTTTTTTTTTGACCAATTGCCACCTATATCATTTATTCATACTCCGAAACAAAATAGCTGCTTTCTGATTAGAAATTGTTTATTTTTCATTCTGAAAATAGAATTTAAATCAAGTCAACTATGAAACGAAAACTTCGGATGGGTATGGTAGGTGGTGGACTCACTTCTTTTATTGGACCAGTCCACCGAAGGGCTGCCGGTATTGACGGGAATATTGAATTGGTGTGTGGGGCATTTAGTGTGGTTCCTGGCGAATCTGCTGCCACCGGAAAAATGCTTCATCTAAATCCTTCAAGAGTTTATGTTACCTATCAGGAAATGTTCGAGAAGGAAAGTAAGATGCCTCCCGATCAGCGCATTGATTTTGTTTCGGTAGTAACTCCAAATCATGTTCACTTTGGTCCAGCCAAATTAGCTTTAGAAAGCGGATTTCATGTATTGGTTGAAAAGCCTATCGCTTTTTCAATTGAGGAGGCTAAAATATTGAAAAAGACAGTTGATAAGACAGGATTAATTCTTGGACTAACACACACCTATACAGGCTATCCAATGGTGAAGGAAGCTAAGCAGATTATCAAATCGGGAAGGATTGGTAAAGTGAGAAAAGTGTTTGTCGAATATCCTCAAGGTTGGCTTTCTACTTTGCTTGAAGGAAGTGGCAATGAACAAGCCAGTTGGCGAACAGATCCCAAACGTTCAGGCGCTGGAGGATCGATAGGAGATATTGGAACTCATGCAGCTAACTTGGCTGAGTATGTTACAGGATCTGACATTACGGAGATATGTGCCATGCTTAATACGGTTGTGAAAGGAAGAAGATTGGATGATGACACCTCTATGTTGTTAAAATTTGATAATGGCGCATCGGGAGTTTTGATTGCAACTCAAGTTGCTGCGGGTGAAGAAAATGATTTGAATATACGCGTCTATGGTGATAAAGGTAGCTTACAGTGGAGACAAGAAGAGCCCAATTCGTTAGTACTGAAATGGCTGGATAAACCGAAAGAAATATTGCGGGCCGGTTGGCCCTATTTATCTGACCTGACAAAGAGAAATGTTCGTGTCCCGGCAGGACATCCGGAAGGATATTTAGAAGCTTTCGCAAATATTTATAAAGCATTCGGAAATGCTGTTGCAGATTTTAAACCTGGTAAAAAGATCAATCCAGACAAATATGACTTTCCTGGAGTAGAGCATGGTTTGCGTGGGATGGCCTTCGTAAATACCTCCATTAAATCTACTCTTTCGAATAGAAAGTGGACAAAATTTAAGGTTTAACGGCTGCTGAAATTTTGGTAGTAATGTAGAATTGAAAAGTGAACTTTTAATGAAAAATATTCAAGGACCCGCCATTTTCTTAGCTCAGTTCATGAGCGATGAGCCTCCATTTAATAATCTAAAAAGCATTTGCAAATGGGCGGCTTCTTTAGGTTATGTGGGTGTTCAAATTCCTTCTTGGGATGCGCGGTGTTTTGATTTGAAGCGTGTAGCAGAGAGTAAAGATTATGCTGATGAAATTAGAGAAGTAGTAGAATCTTGTGGATTGAAAATCACTGAACTTTCAACTCATCTTCAAGGGCAATTGGTAGCGGTCAATCCTGCTTATAATACGATGTTCGATGGGTTTGCTCCAAAAGTCGTTCATGGGAAACCAAAAGAACGTACCAAATGGGCGGTCGACCAGTTGAAGTTAGCAGCCAGGGCAAGTAAAAATTTGGGGCTTCAAGCACACGCTACTTTTTCTGGAGCATTGATGTGGCAAACAGTTTATCCTTGGCCACAACGTCCTGCTGGATTAGTAGAGGATGGCTTTAAGGAACTCGCCAAGCGTTGGTTGCCAATACTCAATGCGTTTGATAAAGCAGGCGTAGATGTTTGCTACGAGATACACCCGGGAGAAGATTTACATGATGGGGTCACCTTTGAACGATTTTGGGAAGCTACGGGAAGACACCAACGTTGTAATATTCTCTACGACCCCAGCCATTTTGTTTTACAGCAATTGGATTATCTTCAGTATATCGACTTCTACCATTCTTTTATTAAAATGTTTCATGTGAAGGATGCGGAATTTAATTCAACCGGAAAAAGTGGTGTGTATGGCGGCTACCAGGAATGGATTAACCGCCCCGGCCGTTTCAGATCACCGGGCGATGGGCAGGTGGATTT
>JANPBK010000279.1:0-18609 GCA_031430395.1 Cyclobacteriaceae bacterium | reverse complement strand
CATCGAAAGCATACTTATCCAATACACCCACTCACTTACCCAAGCCCAGGCGAGCGATAAATTCCAAACTTCTAATACAAAATAGACATAAGTGGTGTATAGTAGCAGCGTTACTAATTCAATCATCAAGTTCACGGCAGTGTTGCCTGTGCCGGTAACAGCATTCAACCACACAACAGAAAAAGATTGAAGTAACAAGGCGGAGGATACCACGCGTAAAACAGGCGTTGCATAACTGATAAAATCTTCGCCTTGACCAAAAAGAGAAAGCAACAAACCTGGGAATAGATTAAACAGGATAGTAATGCAAAGTGAAAAACCAAAACTCGTTTTGGAAATCCGAACGACTAATGGCATCACCTCTTCTTTTTTTCCTTGACCAATTACATTGCTCACCATGGCATTAGAAGTAGCCGCAAATGACCACGCAAAAATTCCGGCAATGCCAAAAACGTTGCGCATGGTATTGGAGACAGCGAGATCGCGTGCACCATGGTGCTCGATCAGGATGTAAAAATATTCCCACGTAATAATGCTGAGTGCAAATTGTAAAATGAGTGGTGTTGATTTAAACAGAATCAACTTGATGGAGCTGAGTTCTAATTTCCAACTTTCAAATAACCCAAAGGCTTTGTTAATTCCTTTTGCATGAATGACGGCAAAGATTACCAGCAACCCAGTCGCTTCTGCAATGATAGAGGCATAGGCTGCTCCATTGAAACCCATCTTTGGGAAACCAAAGTGACCATAAATAAATGCATAGTCGAAAAAGATATTCGCAATTGCTTCGCTCAAGGTGCCCCATACCAAAAATTTTGTTTGATTCGTTCCGACCAAGAGCGCATTGCGCATCACGTATAGATACAGGAAGGGTAATCCCCAGATGCGTATATAGATGAAACTAATTACTTCTTCGGCAATCACTTGATTGTGAATAGTGGCACGCAAAATCATTGGAGCCAACGTGTAGCTAATTAATATTCCAATGAATGAAACTCCCAGGGCAGCCCACACGCCATGATAAAACAGTTTTCCGATCTCCTTGGGTTGATTTTCCCCGGCTTTGCGCGCGATCAGAGATTGTAGTCCATTGTTTAAGCCACTACCGATTACTGCAAAGATTAAGTAATAGACTCCGGTGATGGCCGCACTGGCCAACGCCTTTTCGCCCAATCCACCTAAAAAAACATTATTGGTAATGAAATTGATTTGAGGAACAATCAATGCCAATGAGATGGGCATCGCCAACCCAAGTATTTGTTTGTAGCCTGTTTGTAGGCGGAGGTCTTTAGAATTCATTAGATTAGAACTTCAAAAGTAATTTAAATCCATCACCTTAGACTAACTTTAAAGAACATACGCCCATCTTAAAAACCCTCTTTATGCAAACCATCCTTGGAGCCAACGGAACAATCGCACTAGAACTTTCGAAGCACCTGCTGCAATACACGGACAAAATCAGACAGGTAAGTCGTAACCCCAAAAAGGCGAACGCCAGCGATGAATTATTTTCCGCAGACTTGTTGAATTACCAACAAGTGGAAAACGCGGTGGCCGGCAGCGAAGTAACCTATTTAGTGGCAGGACTAAAGTATGAGACTAAAACATGGCAAGATCAATGGCCTAAAGTGATGAAGCATACAATTGATGCTTGTAAAAAACACAATAGCAAGTTGGTGTTTTTTGATAATGTCTATCCATATGGGTTGGTGAGAGGGAAAATGACAGAAGAAACCCCATTCAATCCGACCAGTAAGAAGGGTGAGGTGCGCGCCAAAATAGCGATGATGCTACTTGATGAAATCAAAGCAGGCAATTTGCAGGGGATGATTGTAAGAGCTGCCGATTTTTATGGACCAAATGTGTTGTTGAGTTTAACACACACAATGGTTACGGAAAAGTTGAATGCAAAGAAGGGGGCCCAGTGGATAGGTGATCCGAAAAGGAGTCATAGTTTTACCTATACACCTGATGCCGGCAAGACGGTAGCTATCTTAGGAAACACGCCTTCTGCATTCAATCAAACGTGGCATGCATTGACCAGTCAAGAAAGTATTACTGGGGAGCAGTATGTTCGGATGGCTTGTGAGATAGCCGGTCAACCTTACAAAATTCAACCGTTGCCTAAATGGGGAGTAAGAACACTTGGATTATTTGTGCCGGTATTGCGTGAGTTTGTAGAGATGATGTATCAATACGAGAACGACTACTTTTTTGATAGCTCGAAATTTGAGAAGGCGTTTAGCATCACAGCGACTTCTTATAAAACTGGAATTGCGGAAACGTTGCGTTAACAGTTTCAATTTACACTGTTGATCTTGCCGAGCCCATCGATTCCTCGACACCCTTCGACAGGCTCAGGGTGACAGTTTCAAAATTTATTCTGACTAAATAACGCTCTTGTCAGTCTGAGTTTATCGAAGACTCTCTTTGACACACTTCTACACCCTTTTCAAAAAACCATCCTAGCTAAGTCAAAGCCCTTGTCAGTCTGAGTTTATCGAAGACTCTCTTTCACCACCCTTCGGCAGGCTCACGGTGACAACTCTAAATTGATTCACTGTCAGTCTGAGCTTGTCGAAGACTATTCTTCGCCAATCTCTTTATCTCGTCCCAATCTTCTTTGAATAACGCTTCTTTCTTTTTTCTACTCCAGCCTTTCAATTGTTTTTCCCATTCGATGGCTTGATTGATATCCGAAAAGTGCTGATAGTACCTGAGTGTTACCGGCCTGCGTTTGAATGTAAATGCTTTTGAATCGATGCCTTCATTATGTTCCTGTAATCTTCTGTCGACATTATTCGTTACGCCAGTGTAGTATAATCCATCAATGCATTCTACAATGTAAACGAAATAATTGTGGTCGCGTGCCATAACGGAAATTATAGAAATGCGATTATTCAACAACCCTTCGACAAGCTCAGGGTGACAATCCCTTAGGACAGACTCGGGTGACAGTTCCATTAACTAATTTAAAATCATAGTTTCAAGAAACCATGATCATTAAATCAACGCTCTTGTTAGTCTGAGTTTATCGAAGACTCTCTTCAGCATCCTTCGCCACCCTTCGACAGGCTCAGGGTGACACTCGGCTTCGACAAACCGGCTCTTTTAAATCACCCCCTGTGCCTGCATGGCTTTTGCCACTTTGATAAATCCTGCAATGTTGGCTCCGGCCATGTAGTTACCGGGCTTGCCATATTCTTTCGCGGCCGCTAAGGAAGAATCATGAATGCCTTTCATAATGCCCACTAACTTTGCGTCTACTTCTTCGCGTGTCCAGTTAGAGCCCATGAAGTTTTGAGTCATCTCCAATCCGGAAGTAGCAACCCCTCCTGCATTCGATGCCTTGCCCGGTGCGTACATCATTCCATTATCTAACACAATGTTGATGCCGTCAATGGTAGTGGGCATGTTCGCGCCCTCGGCCAAAAGTTTAACGCCATTCTTTACGAGGTTGCCTGCGTCTTTGGCGTTGATTTCATTTTGGGTGGCACAAGGGAACGCGCAATCAGCTTTGATGTTCCACAAAGGATTATGATCTGCTTTCGGATCTATCGCTTGATACGTGCACTTGTATTTGTCTGCATATTCTTTGATGCGCCCCCTGCGATTGTTTTTCAAATCTTTGAGAAACTCCAATTTCTCCATTGTGAATCCTGCTTCGTCAATGACAATTCCATTGGAGTCGGAAGCGGAAATCGCTTTGCCGCCTAACTGAATTATTTTTTCAATGGCATATTGGGAAACATTTCCTGACCCAGACACCAGACATGTTTTTCCTTTGATCGAGCTGCCTACATTTTGCAACATGTTTTCCGCAAAATAAATCAACCCGTACCCGGTTGCTTCTGTTCTGATTAAACTACCTCCCCACCCAATTCCTTTTCCGGTGAGCACACCCGTGAATTCATTTCTTATTTTCTTGTACGCCCCAAACAGAAATCCAATTTCGCGACCGCCAACACCAATATCTCCTGCCGGTACATCCAGTCGATGGCCAATATGCCTCGCCAACTCGCCCATAAAGGCCTGGCAGAATTTCATCACTTCATTGTCTGATTTTCCTTTCGGGTCGAAATCACTTCCGCCTTTTCCACCACCCATCGGTATGCCGGTGAGCGCATTTTTAAAAACTTGTTCAAACGCCAAAAACTTCAATACGCTCGGTGTTACGGTCGGATGAAAACGCAGGCCGCCTTTGTATGGCCCGATGGCGCTATTCATTTGCACGCGATAGCCGCGGTTTATTTGCACTTCACCTTTATCATCTAACCATGTTACGCGGAATGAAATCAAACGCTCCGGTTCCAACATCCGCTCCAATAATTTTAGTCGCGCGAACTCCGGATTTTTTTCCAGCACCGGAAGCACGGAAGCGATTACTTCTTCGGCTGCCTGCAAGAACTCAGGTTCGTTGGGGTTGCGTTTTTTTACATTGTCGAGGATGGCGCTATGGGTCATGTGGGTTGGATTTAGAAAACCAAAAATAGGAAAGAAATTACAATTGCAAACGTTTGAAATAAAGCTATATGTGTCAAGCAGTATGGGCAGATTTTATACAATCATCAAATATTGAATATAAATATACGCATCGAAGGAAGTTTAGTCAGGTATGTAAAATTGAAAGTAACTGTAAACCAGGTGCCAAATAGGGTAGAAAGAAGAGTAACAATGGTCATTCAAACTTCCGAAGATTACTCCATGATGATAGTCATTGGTGGGAATTACTACTTTTCTCACCATCAACAGTATTGATTTTATACTTTCTGATCATGAAAAGAAGAATTGCTCAGGTGGGAATGGCTTTCATGAAAATGCAGAATTCTCTCAAGCAAGAATGAACCTGTTTTGAGCATTGCTAAAAATTGATTAACATGAATCAAATCCCCATCTACTCGTTTACCTTTACAACAACAATACGACTACAATGAAAGATTGGTATGAAATTGACAACATGGAGGAATTGGATTCACCTGCGTTAGTCGTATTTCCAGATCGCGTAAATGAAAATATACGAGTACTCAAAAACTTTGTTCCAGATGTAATGAGGCTACGTCCACATGTAAAGACTAACAAGTGTGCTGAAGTTTGCGCGCTGATGATGGATGCAGGCATCACCAAATTCAAATGTGCAACCATTGCTGAGGCAGAGATGCTGGCAATGATTGGCGCCCCCGATGTATTGATGGCTTATCAACCGGTGGGGCCGAGGAAACTTCGATTGATCCAACTGATCCAGAAATTTCCGTCCACAAAATTCTCGTGCTTGATCGACAATGAGGTGACCGCAAAAGAACTGGCTGCTACTGCAAACGAGCAAGGGGTGGTTGTCAATATCTTTTTGGATTTGAATGTAGGCATGAATCGAACGGGTACTACTCCGGAAAAGGCCCTTAAGCTTTTTTTGTTTTGCAAATCGCTGACCGGTATTTCGCCTGTTGGCCTTCATGCTTATGACGGGCACAATCGCGATACGGACTTGGGTATTCGCACAGTAGGGGCAGATGAAGGTTATGCGAGGGTGGAGAAATTGCAAAAGTCTATTTTGGAACAGACTGGAATTTCGACCACGATTGTTACCAGCGGAAACACCACTATCACGATCCATGCGAAGAGAAAAAATGTAGAGTGTAGTCCGGGTACATTTATTTTTTGGGATTATGGCTATCATAAATTGTTTACCGAACAGCCTTTCGTTTTTGCCGCCATCTTGGTCACTCGCATTATCTCGAAGCCCGATGACGAAATAGTTTGTATCGACCTTGGTCATAAAGCGGTGGCTTCTGAGAATCCGCTCAACCAACGGGTGCATTTTCTCAATGCTCCCGAGTTGGTACCGATCAGTCATAGCGAAGAGCACCTCATGCTTCGGGCAGAGAAAGGAAACAGTTATAAAGTGGGAGATGTTTTATATGGTGTTCCTTTTCATATTTGCCCTACCGTGGCGCTACACGAGACCTTGGCGGTAGTAGAAAATAACCGTGTAGTTGCTAGTTGGAACGTAGTTGCCAGAAAACGGAAAATTTCAGTTTAGATAGCACCTCGATGACAAAAAATACCCCGCGCGAACTTTTTGAAAAAGGACTCATCCGAGAAGATCAGTTCAATAAAATAGATGTCATTAACTCAGGGAAAGTGGTCTCTGTTTTTTATGAGCTGCAAACACTATTGTATTTGGGAGTTCTGCTCTTTACCTCGGGTGTGGGGATTCTTATCTATATGAATATTGGCAGTCTTGGCCATCTTATCAGTATTTTCGCTTTGATCCTTCTCTCCATCGGCTGTTTTTACTACGCGTTTAAAAAGGGTGTGGCGTATTCTAATGACTCGGTAAAACCAGTGACGCCCTATTTTGACTATGTTGTGCTACTGGGCGCATTGGTTTTTGTGTCCGTAGCAGGTTATCTGCAATTTCAGTTTGGGATTCTAAATGAAAACCTGGAACTGGTTACGTTGATTACCTCTGTTTTCTTTTTCTACATCGCCTATCGGTTTGATCACCTGGGTGTTTTGTCACTGGCGATCACTGCACTGGCCTCGTTCTGGAGTGTGAGTATTTCGCCACAGAAATGGTATAGTGGCACTTTCTTTGAAACCGCAAATCTTCACGTGGTGGCGATCATCTTCGGTGTATCGGTGGCAGCCATTGCATTGGTGTTAGAGATGAAGCGAATCAAGATTCATTTCACGTTCACGTACTTGAATTTCTGTTCTCTTCTATTTTTCGCTGGAGCAATTACAGGTCTTTTTATTGGTGAATGGTGGTTTGCATACCTGTTGCTGATTTATGGCGGATGTTTGTTCGCTTATGTAATGGCCATGAAAAGAAAATCATTTTTGTTTTTGCTCTATGCTTTTATTTGTGCGTACATCGGTACAACCTACCTGTTAGAGAAAACGATTTTGAGAGACGCCATTGAAATTTGGTTTCTGTATTCTATCTTTTCATGTGGGGGCTTTATTTACTTCATCATCAAGTACAAAAATTACTTTAAGCAAAAATAATGAACCACGCTTATAACGAAGTGAACCTGTATAACCTGGCGGTGATTAAGGAATCGAAAAGATGGAGTAGTCAAGGCCTCATCGAAGAGGTTCAATTGAAAAACATCGAGCAAGAGTATCCCTGTTCATTCTATCATCCTAATATCATTATTCGCATTCTTCTTTTCATAGCAACACTGTTTGCACTTTCAGGTGTTACAGGCTTGTTGGCGCTGCTATTCGGCAAGTTGGGTGAGGGCATAGTGGCTACTGGATGCCTCATGTATGGCACGTTTTCTTTTGTAATTCTGGATAGGGTACTTGTTAATCAATACCGTCACTATAAATCTGGTGTAACCGAAGCGTTATTATATCACGCCTGTGGATTTGCCATTGTCGGATTAAGTTGGATGGCTGATTTTAATACCTACTTTGTTTTAATCACCTGCCTACTTGTATTTTCGTATGCTGCCGTTCGGTTCCTGGACCTGCTTACTACTGTGGCTGCGATCGGCTCGCTTGCCGGACTTTTGTTTTACGCATGTTATGAGGCAGGCGGCATTTTTCAACAAGTCATTCCTTTTGTTTTTATTCTTTGCTTTGGCTCTGTGTATGTGATTACACGAAAGCTCAAAAAGCATAATCACTTGAAATTTTGGCTTTTGAACATGATGATCGTTGAAGTGATTAGTTTATTGCTTGTCTATGCAGCCGGAAATTATTTAGTAGTACGTGAGCTGAGCATCAATCTCATGAATCTGGAATTAGTGGGGGGACAAGATATCCCGTTCGCCTTTCTTTTTTATGCCCTCACAATCATCGTCCCTTTTGCCCTTTTGTATACAGGAATAAAACACAAAGATGTTTTGGCGCTACGAGTCAGCTTAATAGCCATTGCGTTCACCGTCTTCACGTTCAAATATTACTATGGATTTGGTCACCCGGAGATCACGCTGACGGTGGCAGGTGCTTTGTTATTTGGTATTGGGATGCTGCTGTTTAATTATTTGAAGAAAATGCGCGGAGGATTTACTCGGGAAAACCACTTGGCAGAAAAATGGGCCAATCTCAACCTGCAAGCCTTTGTAATTTCACAAACATTGGGAGGGAATCAATCGGGAGTCGGTAGTCAGATTGAAACCGGAGGTGGAGGTAAATTTGGTGGAGGTGGATCTACGGACAGCTTCTGAAGGATTACTGACTGCGCCAACTTTCTACACATTCCTCTGCTTTTTTAAGATCCGTAAAAAACTGCACTTCGGTGTTCAGTTTAGCAAGCGCCTCCCGTATGCGAGCCCTGTAATCCTCGTTGCTTTGCGCTTCATCGTAGATGTTCGCAATCTTTATGAGGCCGTTTTTTATTGCTTCGGGAAGAATGGTAGACACCATCCAGACTTGATCTTCAGCAGAAACTTTGCCCTGATTCCGTAAATCAGATATCCAGTAGGGCGTATGATAGAGTCGGATCATCTCAAGAGCTTTATCAAACATCAAGTGATACTCCTGGCTTGATGGTTGCCGTTTCCAAACAATACCCACGCAGTTAGTACGCGCATTGTAAAATATAAATCCAAAATCACTATCAAAGATAACCTGGCCTTCAATTTCTGCAGGCTCATTAAATCTTACTGTAAAGGTCGACCCAACATTTAACTGACTAGCGACTTCTATGGTACCACCCATCGATTCAACTTGGAGTTTTACTAGATAGAGGCCCAGCCCCTTACCATCGGTGTGGGTATGGAAACGTTTATAAAGACCAAAAATGTTTCTCCGAAATTGCTCCATGTTCATGCCAAGCCCATTGTCAGACACATCCAACTGAATTTGATCTCCGGCAATTCGCTTTGTTTTGATTTCAATGTTTAATCTGCGGTGGGGCGATCGATATTTAATCGCATTACTCAGTAAATTATAGAAGACACTTGTCAGCACCGGGCGAATGGCATATACGATTTCTGCTTCTCTAAAATCACTTTTAATATCCATGTCGGGCTGAATGAAAGTGGACAGACTTCGCAATACTTTTTCCCACTCCTGTTGAAACGATACTTTTTCTCGTATTCGATGTAATTCGTTTCGGATATCTATGATTTTAGTAAGATCGTGAATTACTTCATCAAACTCTTTGGCTGACTGTTTGACTAATCGGGTTAACTCTTTCTGTGCGTCAGACAAATTATCGGAATCGTACTCTATCAGATTGGTCAGGCCTAGCAGACGCGCCAGGGGGCCTCTCAAGTTATGAGAAATAGAATAGGAAAACTGCTGTAACTCTTGATTTCGTTGAACTAATTCTTCATTAGTTAATTTAAGATCGACATTGCTTTGGGCAATTTCCGTCTCTAAGCCCTGTTGTATGGCCAATAGTTCTTCTTTTTGTTCTTCGATCAAGGCATTTGCCTCCATTAGTTGTTCCTGATTGGCTATGAGTTCTTCAGATTGAGCAGTGATCTCGTTATTTTGCTCAAGGATATTATTTTTCTGCTGTTCTAGACTTCTGTTGGCTTCGTTTAAGAATGAAATTAACGATTGATTTTGCAGATCAATTTTTTCACTGAGTCGTTTTTCAAAAAGCAATGAAAATAGTAAAAATCCATAGGCGACTAGGCTATAAAAGTTAGCGTCAAAGTAGTAGTTCTGATTTTTGTTCACTAAGTCAAAATAGCCAACCCCAGCCAAATTGAAAATCGGATCCAACAATACTAATAGACTTCCGCTAATCACCAGTGATGCGATCAGTAATCTCTTCTCAGTTGCAGGTACGGTTAATAACGGTATGACCATTGAGGCAATAAGGAAAAAGCGTACATCTAAATAATGATTGATTTCCAAAAACTCAGGATACAAGTATTTATACATGATTGACGAAACTGCTATTAAAACAGGCGGAACACAGCAGATAATCCAACGGCTCAGGTTGAATAATTTAAAGCGATTGAGAAATAGGGGAGATAGGCAGGTTAATCCAACAAAAAGAGCAAATACGCTATATACAGTATGGTCCGAATCTCGAATAGCTACAGTTAGCGCAATAAGAAAAGCAAGAATAGAAATTAGATTGCTAATCTTAATCGCACTTTTCTGAAAGTCTGATTGGCCGGGAGTGATTCCGGTCTGAAGAATATTGAGTGGAAAGACTTTCAAAATAACCGCTATTGTGGGATCAATAGAGGCAAATATCTGAATTAAAATTGAAACGTGACGACCTAACCTTTCGGTGATCTTGGTGGAGGTAATTAGCTATTTACTACCTTTTTGAAAAAATAGTTGAGAGAAGCTTCTAGATCTTCGGTCTGTAAATATAAACGAAACTACTTGGGTGATGGCTTAAAGCTGTGATGGCGGTCAATCAGGCAAATACTTTTGAAAATAGCCATAACACCATGTGCCGAATAAAGCTGAAAGCAACGTAATGATTGTCACCAAAAATCCACTGCCAATCTGTGCATAGATAGGGCCGGGACAAGCACCCGTTAGAGCCCAGCCAAATCCAAATAGCACGCTTCCAATGATCACACCATGATGGTATAACTTGACAGGCATTTCTATGGGTTCACCATCAAATGTTTTGAGGTTAAATTTTCTGATCATGAAAAGTAAGATTGTTCCGGTAGGAAGAGCCGTCATGAAAATGCCGAACATGTGAAAACTTTCGAAGCGAAACATCTCTTGCATACGATACCACGAAATGGCTTCTCCTTTGGTTAACACGAGACCAAAAAAGATTCCAGCTACGATGTATTGAAACTTCTTCATAAAGCTAAAATGTAAGGAAGAATAAATTTGCTGAATACAATACCTCCCCCAAAAAAGGAAGCGGTGGCCACTAGCGAAGGCCATTGTAAAGCTGATAGGCCTAAGATACCATGTCCGGAAGTACAACCACGCGCATAACGCGTACCGAAGCCCACCAAAAATCCACCGACTACGATCAAAAGAAAGCCTTTAAACGATAGTAATGTCTCCCAGCTAAACAATTCAGCCGGCATTAGTCCAGGCGAAGATTCAATACCAAAAGAGGATAAATAGTTTTGAGTGTTTAATGAGATTGCGATTGGATTGGGGTTTGCGAGCACAGAGCCGCCAATATATCCACCGATAAAAAGGCCGGCTACGAAGAGAAGATTCCAACTTTCTTTTTTCCAATCATACTTGAAAAGTGAAATGTTGGCAGGAAGAATAGCAGCGCATACATGCCTCAGAGAGGATGAGATGCCTAATTTTTTATTGCCTAACAAAAGGAGTAGTGGTACGGTAGCACCAATTAACGGCCCGGCTACATACCAAGGCCAAGGTTCATAGATCCAATTCATATTTATTTTTAGAACGCCAAAGATATAATAATCTACTGAAATTATAGACTTTAAAATAATTGCTTTGCATACTAGATTTTGGGTGCTAGCCATAAAAAGCCAGCGGATACAAGAAAGATTATAAAGAAGAGCAAGGGAGAAATTGGTTTTGTCTCGTGTGTTTGCAATTGAAGAGTTTTCGCTACATCAGTTTTAGAAACGAGTTCGTTAGCTTTCTGCTGTTGTGCCCTTCGCAGCGACTGCCACTCATGCGGATTAGAAACATAATAGTTTTTAGATATAGAATCTCCCTCTATCGTAAATTGATGCCATCCCTGTTTTCCTGCCCACGTATTGCCATGAAAGAAATTGTCTATAACGATGTCTTCCCGCAGCGGAAGTGGCACAGCATTAGACTTCAGTCGTACATCCGCATTTGTAGCGATTACATTTAGATGGATAGGTTCATCAGGATAAATGGGGAAGGCGTTCTTTAATTGAATTTTGGAAGGTTGATTTTTAAAGCGTGACGCGCCCTCTATGAGTGGTGACCAAATCAGAGCGTACTCGATTTGCTTGCCTTGCAAAATAAGTCGATAAGTTTCTTGAAGAAACTGGAAGCCTAACTTTCCTGCCCCTTTATCTAAATAGCCTGACAGAACTCTATCTTTTGTTTTTAGGGTGCTGGTATTTTTGCTATTTAGCACAACAGGCAAAACAGAAAATGTATAGGCTGCATTGCCCAATTGAAGTTGGACGGTATCTTTCGGAAAGTCTTTCAATGGTATCGAAAGAAATTCATTTGTATTGCTTTTGTTGATTGAATTAAAGAGTTGGATGACTCCCAATCCATTTTGGACAGACTCTTCAAGAATCTTTTTAGTTGCGCTATTGAATGATCCCAACGTTTCATTATCAGCAACCAGTAAATCAAATGAGTTGAGTAAGTCAGGTGCTAGACGGTCTATGCGTAGTTGATCGTGATTAGCATATTCATATCGATACCTATTTTTTGAAACTTGCAATCTTGTAACTAATCCATGCCCTTGTTCGATCAAAAAATTCTTCAGGTATTTTACTTCGGCCGTAGGATAGTTTTGGATGAATAGAATATTCAACTTGGTAAAGGGGACTACTTCTATAGGAAGTTTTTGCGAAACCAACTCGTTGCCGTCCTGAACATCGATGGTATACACAAATAAACCGGACTGTGGAGGTTTGAAGGACAATGTAAAGTTGTGAAGCCCATTTGTAGAATACTCAACCGAATCTTCTGCTCCTCCCGGACCAATCAATTTGATTTTGGATTTATTTTTGGCATCAAATACTCCATTGATTTGGTTTACCTGGTTAACTTTGAAAACAGGGGGACTTACTAATTGAATAATTCCAGTTGGCTGTTCAGCTTTAAAGTATTGAAAGCCATTGCCTTCTTCTAGTGCATAGTAGGGCAAACCTTCTCCTAAAACGAATCTGATATCCAGTTCAGCCAATTCTGATAACGTGGAGATCTCCTCTGCCATTGTATAACTCATTGCATCGGATGTTCTTAAATACGTGAGCTGATCATTGGTTTTATGAAGACTGTCTGCAATTTCCATTTTATAATGAGGTGTAAGTAGCACTACACCATGCGAGCTTACATCTCTTTGTAGAGAGGGTTGTAGTACCAATCCTGCAATAGAAAGCAATAAAATAATCGATGCCAGGATACGCCATCTGAGAAATTTCGACTTACGATTTACTTCCTTCCAAATGAGAAAAGCAAGAAGAAATATCCCAGCAATGATAATTGCCCACATAGGGAAAATGGGATGGATGCTGACTCTGCTATCAATCATGCTTAATCTCCATAAGACTTTTTAGAAACTGCTGATCGAGTTCGTGTACAGATGCATTTGCTTTTGCAGGCGAAAGAGATTGTAACGGGATTATTTTCCAAAAGATCTTTTGAATAGATCGCAAGCTCAATTGAAGATCCGATTTGTTCATCTCGGTATCTTCGATCTTTTTCACCAAAGTCAACCCCTCCAAAAATTTTCCGGGAGTTTCCATGATCACAGAAACCAGTTCTTGCCCGGCCAACCGGAGTTGATTTTTATCTTTTTGTGACAACTTTGAAACATCTTGATTTATCAAGTAATCTAATAAGCTAAGTGCTTTTCTAATTTCAGGAAATAAGACCTTGCTCAATTGCTCTGTTTGAGCAGATGAATTACGCACTTCATTTAGGTCTCCCGTTAGTCTCTTCTCTTCTTTAAGTGGAGGTGGATCAAAGCCTGTGCGATGCACATAAATGCGCGAATCATTACTAATTTCTTTTAGCAACTTCAATGCGGTGTATTGATAGGGCAGTGATTTTTCAGGTTCATACAAGCGCAAGTAGAGCTCTGCATCCCACATTACTGTTAGTGCAGCTTTTAGTTTGGCTCGCACTGATTGAACAAAGAAAGTAGCCTCTTCGCCATCATCGTGGTTGTGCGCAAAAGCCTCCAAGGGATTCTCTTTAGCTTCTGGATCTTTTAGCTCCTGAGCATGTTGGTGTGCGGTTGGTTCAGCTTTTTTGTCGGACACCAAATTGTGTTCGTTTTCTTTATCGTGTGCGTGACCAAACTTTTCGATGGTGCTTTCATGATGATCAGGATCCTCCTGCACGGATGCTTTACCGATCTGCCCTTCAAATTCCTCCCCAAGAAATTGGCCATAGCGCAGACGCAGCACTTTCTGATCATAGCCTAGTTCATTGCTGGTAGACTTGAATTGCTGTAGCGCAATCCTTTTTTTCTCTCTCAATAATTTTTCAGTATCGATAATGATTTGTCGTTGACTTCGGAAGTATTCCGGCATAAGGTCTACCCCTAAGCCTTCATCTTCAACGGCCACTTGTTTAACCGTATCTTTTATTGCAATAAAGAATGTTTCGGTTCGGTTATAATTTGGTGTTGGGGCTTTATTGTCTCGCGCCTCTATGTAAAAATATAATTCATCCCCGGCTTCCATTCCTAATTTCAGTAAATCGAGCGATACCGAAGCGTTTACTTTTTTGCCTGCAATTGTTTTTGGGCTTTCAAATCGTAACTTCTCTTCGCGAAATTTAACGGACTCACCACTTCCTTTACTTACGGTGGCAACAATGGTAGAACCGGTTAACCCGTAATCATCTTGCAATGTAGCTTGAACTTTCACTTTCAACGGATCAGTCAAAGAAAACTGTGTAAACTGATTGAGATTGTCGATCGCTACTTTTGGTAATTCATCCTTGATGATTTCTATTTTGAAATAGTCTGACCGAACTGTCTTTTGATCATCCTTCCATTGAATTTGATAAAATCCGGATTCTTTTAAGATAGCACGTTGGGAGTATCCTTCCTTTGCTTGAATTAGTTTTATGGAATCTTTGCTTGAAAACAAGATTTGAGGTTGCTCCATCTCCGATGAAAATTTAATTGACCAAGTTGCCTCGCTTCCCTCGGGCATTTTCAAATCAGGTGATGAGGACACAAATGATTTTAAACCCGTATAAGAGGGAGGTGTAATGGTAATGGATAGAAAGTCAATGGTAACGGTATTTCTGTTTTGATTAACCAAGGCAGGAGCAAGATTTGTAAGTGTTTCTTTAGCGGACCAATCAAGCGGAGATGCAAATGAAGTCAATACAAAATAGGCTGTCACACAAAGCGTCAATACTTCAACAGACTGCGGCAATAGGTTAGGAATTTTTATTTCCGGATACAAGGAATCAAAGTGCCTAGATGTTCTCTGCTGTTGAATTGTTTGTAAACCTGATAAGGAATCAGAATTTTGCAAAAGCAAATCTGCGCTTTGTTCCAATTTGGGGTAATGGGAGTTTAGATGCCGAATAAGAATCTCATCGGTTAAATGAATGAGCTTGTATCGAAAGACCCTTTCAATTAAGACTACTAGTCCGGCAACAATTGAGAATATAATTTTAAAAGAGAAAGTTGTATTCAATAGATATAAGACTCCTAGCGATAAGAATACGGAAGCCGTTACAAAAAGTAGCACTTCCAACGATCGAACACCTACATATCGATTTCTTAAACGACTGATTCTATATTTGGCCTCGTTGTTACTCATTGATTCCGTAGATAGGAGACGACTCGTTCAATCACTAATATGATCAAGAGCAATACCAAAATATATTTATTAATGGTAGGAACAGATTTGAATTCTCCATTCTTAGCATTCATTTCAGTTCCACTAAAAAGGATACTATCCGGAAGAATCCGTCTGTCTTGATGGGCGATGCTATTCCACTTTTCTTGCTCATTAATTAGCAGTGTGGCAAGTTGTATGGTAAGGTTTTCTTGAAGAGCGACATCGACAGTTAGTCGTTTGTTGATCGTCCAACGATTTGCAGAAACGTGTTCTACTAATTGATTAGCTAGCTTATTAGAATAGGATAGTAACTTGCCGGAATCTAATCTTGGAATAGCGGTTTCGGAAAGCCAAATCAGCCAATCAGGAGAACCAAAAGAGAGATTTTCAGGTTGCCCTTCATTAATACTAATTTCAATTGGAACCTTTTTTGCTATTGATTCCAAAGCAGCTTTCATAATTTGTTTGTCATTTTCAAACTCAGGATCGCTGATGATTAAAATAGTTAAGACTGGCATTCTGTTAATTTTTATGGAATCAGTTATTGGCTTGAAAGAAAACGCTGTTTCAAAACTCGTATGCTCAGCTGATGAATGACCTTTTCTGATTAAAGAGCGTTCCGGAGTTTGTTGTATAACCTCTGCAATAAAAGTCGACTCATCGGTTGGAAAGCTTATCCATTGAATGGTTGGACTAATTGATTTTCGCGGACCAGTAAAATCTTGCACTCTGCTATATGAAAGTACAATCGCTTGCTGTAGTTCAACCTGCTCTAGGGATGAAATAAGATCCCAATAATTGATCACTTTTTCCCCTGGTTGCTTTTTGATGGGGAATCCTTTTTGTAATTGATGTTGTTCAAAGCCCTGTGCTGTCAAACTATCTATTAATACTTTTGCAGATGGATTATTCTCCAGGCCATTCTCAATCAATAGCCAGCGATTAGAGTTCTCATTGTGCCAATAGAGCCCACTAATTAATAAGACGAAAAGGATAATTAATAGACTTCGCAAGGCAAGTAAAACAACCTCATT
The DNA here is from genome assembly GCA_031430395.1 of Cyclobacteriaceae bacterium. GTDB lineage: Bacteria > Bacteroidota > Bacteroidia > Cytophagales > Cyclobacteriaceae > ELB16-189. The sequence continues at coordinate 2,174 of JANPBK010000279.1, read as the reverse complement.
GAGTTTTATTCCTTTAAATTGTTGAGTACTGGTCTCCTGCAAATGTCGCAAGCTTCCCAGCCGTATCACTTTTCCTTCTTTACGACTTAATAAATGGATCGTTATCGGGATAGACAATCCCGCCAGCGCCCACAAGAATATCGGCAGCGTAAATTGCATTATCGTACTAATCGTTTGCGAATGGTTAAAAAATTACGCAACACCTCATCTACTGACTCATTCATCTGAACAAGATGATAATTGATTTGCTTTTCCAGCATCCATGAACGTGATTGAATTAACCAATCTTGCACTCTGCTTTTATAAGCCTTTTGTTCTATTATGGTGTCCGCTTTTGTTTTGATCCCTGTTTCTAAATCCTCAAATGTGAACGAGCCATCAAAATCAAGATGAGTTTCATGCTGTCCCATCAAGTGAAAGACAATCACTTCGTTTCTTTTTGTCTTCAAGCGTGAGATGAAGTGTTGAATATCTTCGCCATCGTCATACAAATCAGTGATGAACACAATCATCTCTTTACCATGGTGATCAAAGAGTTGCTCAATGCCTTTGGATTTTTCCCATTTACCTTCCCCTTTTACCCGTACCAGCTCCGTAAGGAAGCGGATGAATTGTTGCTGCTCGAACCGAGGCAAAATTGACATAATTTCCTGATCGTTGACGGTAAAGAGACCAAAGGTGTCACCTTGTTTGCGTGCAAGATACGCCAGCGCAGCCATCATCACTTTTGCATATTGTAACTTGGTAATGCCATTTTCCTCATACGACATCGATCGACTCGCATCCAACATGAACTTTACGGTGATGTTGGTTTCAATCTCAGCTTCTTTTAGGTAGTAGCGTTCGGATCGTGCAAACATCTTCCAATCCAGTTGTCGCAAATCATCACCTTGCTGGTAGCTTCTATATTGACTAAATTCTTGCCCGGCACCTATTGATTGACTTTTGTTACTCCCGCTCATAAAGCCCTCCACTATTACACGCGCAATCAATTCCAATCCGTTGATTGAGTTTAAGGTGGAAGGTTTTAATAATTCCTTAATGCGAGAATCCATTGTTGAAAAACTTGCTGCGTAATGGTAATCAACTTAATATTTCCAACTTTTTTTGTCAGCTCCTTTCGGTGCACTTTCTTCTATTCGTTTTAGAATTTTAGGTAAGTACAATGTATTGTACCTCAATCGTGAAATGTAGTTTGGGTTTTGATGGTCACCATTCCAGCAATGTTCGGCACGATCTCCGTAATCTACTTCGCCCTTATAAAATGGAGTTTGAGTCTTCTTTAAGAAGTCTTCCATTAAATACACCGCATTGTTCAAGTAGTAATTATCCATATCTCCACAGTAGATATGAATTTTACCTTGCAACTTAGGGCCAAGTGTTTTCCAATCGCGTTCTAAAATGTAGCGTAAATCATAATGCTCTTTCCAATAATCGGCTACTACTTTATCGATCTCACCGGTTTCTTTTTCAAAAATTCTTTTAGGATAGCCGTCTTCTCCTTGCGGAGAGAAAACAGCTTCCCAAATATCCCATTGCTGACCGCTTCTTGATTTTGTTCCGAGTGCTAACTCAAAGTGATTGGTTTCTTCCATCGTATTTTGAATTTGACCTAAGTAATTACGATGAGCTGGCTTTGGCAACTTTTTAAAATCACTATCGTACCAATACGCGTTTTTATCTTTGTATAAATCTACTAGGCAGAAGGCTCGGAAGTCAACCGGATCGGGGCAAGCAGCAAAACAACCATTAAAATCATCCGGATAAAACATTTGAACAGCGAGCGCTTCCCACCCACCGGTAGAGCCACCATAGGTAAAGCGTGACCACCCCTGCCCAATTCCTCTGAATTTACTTTCAATTTCGGGTAGCAACTCGGTCATGATCGCATCTCCATACTGACCCAGGTTAGCTGAATTCACTGCATACGAATCATCATAGTAGGGGTTGGCGTGTTGAATTTCGACAATCAAAAAACGTGGGAAATTTTTGCTTTTCCATTGCTGATAAAAATTGTAGGCCTCCTGTTTTTGCAATTTATTGTAGCCATAAATTCCGAAGCGTTCGAAATAATCGGTAGTATCCATATCTGATTTAGGAGCTTCTGTACTAAAGCCGCCAAAGTCACTTGGAAAATGACCATGAAAAATCATAAGAGGATAGAGGGCATCGTG
>JANPBK010000278.1:0-6756 GCA_031430395.1 Cyclobacteriaceae bacterium | reverse complement strand
GGCTGCATTGTAATCTTTTACAGCATACGGGCTAATCTTTAGAGCACCTATTAAACCTTTTTCACTTCGATCAGATGCAACATGGGCCACCAATAATTTACTGAAAAAGGAAAAAAGAAAAGCAACTAATGGAATAGCTGGATTTTTTTTCACGTTCCCCTCGAAGTACTTTAGTATTTTGGCTAATTGAAAGGAGTCTTTTAATATCAATGCTTTCTGCAGCTCAAAAATATTATACTCACGACTTATCCCCACTTGTGCCATAACCTGCGCAGCAGTAACAGATTCCTTCTTTGACACTCCAATCAATACTTTATCTATCTCATTTACTAGTCTGTTAAGGTCATTTCCAACATATTCCGTTAATACGAGTACTGCATCATTATCAATTTTAACCTCCTTTTCATTCAGGTATCCTAGAATAAAATCAGGCAATTGTTTTTCAGAAGGCTTTTTAAAAGATGCACAAGTTGTCAATTGATCTACTTTTTTACCCAACTCCTTGCGCTTATCCAATGTCTTATATTTATGACATAGCACTAAAACTGTTGAAGGTAAAGGCCGCATAAAATAATCTAATAACAGCTTGGCTCCCCCTTCTCGTTGCAAATCCGGAATGTCTTGTGCTTCTCTTACAATGACGACTTGTCGTTCTGCCATCATTGGAAATCGTTTAGCATTCGTCAATATTACATTTACCGGAGAATCTTTTCCATATAGAATTACCTGGTTAAAGCTCCTATCATTTTCATTCAATGCATGCGCTTCAATATAGTTGGATATCAGGTCAATATAATAGGTTTCCTCGCCTTGTAAGACGTAGACCGGATCATACTTTCCAGCGCGTATATTGTTCATTATTTTCTTTGCTATTAAATCCATAACGGTTATCTAATCTTCCTAATATCGGACAAATTATACGCAGTTATAGCGCCTACCAATGCTCCGGCCAGATGTGATTCCCATGAAACGCGAGGATCCATGGGAAGGACGCCATAAAAAATTCCACCATAGGCTATAATTACTGCTACCGAGATGAGGATGGATAAAAAGTCTTGTCTTATTAACCCAAAAAAAATAAGAAAGGATGCTAATCCATAAATCAAGCCACTTGCCCCAATGTGGTAGGAAGCTCGCGGACTGAAAATCCAAACTAAAATATTAGTAATAAAATAGCAACGAAAAAAAACTATGGTACCTATTCGATCGTAAAAAAAGAATAAGACAGTTCCCAAAAACAGAAGCGGGAAAGTATTAGAAAGCAAATGCATATAACTCCCATGTATCATCGGGGCCGTCAATATGCCAATAAGCCCCCCAATAACTCTTGGTTTAATACCGAGGTATCCAAGATCTATTTGATAAAAAAATTGAATGCTAAACGCCAACCACATGATGAACACCAATCTAAAGGGAATCGCTGAACTATCAAATACATTCTTGCTTTGGGGCATCAGCGAGTAATTGGTATGTGGATTTAATTACCCCAAAATTACAAATTGACATCGTATTTTTTCAGCCGATAAGAATGGTTTAAACTAATCAGAATTAGAGAGTCCTGCTAAATACCAGAAGGATCTAAGACCATGGGTAGTTTGACATACTTTGCTTCTTTATCACCCACTGATTTCAACCCAAGAATCCCTCCAGACGATTCCGCCACTTTCTGAGCAATTTCTCGCAAGCTCTTATAGAAATCAATTGATAAGTTTCTATCTATCTTACTAAAGGCGCTATTTAAGCCTTTTAGTTCCTCAGTTATCATAGGGCTCCGTTGAGCTGATTTTGCTGGGTAAGATTGTATTAGCACTTTTAATTTATCTTCAAAATCCTCAGCCATTAATCGATAATATTCAACCAATCCTGATTTTACCCTATACTGCTTTTGTTGCGTTAATTGAATGGCTCTACTAATTTCTTTTCGATCAATGTCATCATCAGCACCGGCAATTAAGATGCAAACGAGTAAAGGGGCTTTGAGTATTAACTCTGCCTCATTGTGGGATAATTTTTCAAGCTCCTGCATCATAATTCAATTCTCTTCGGGTATATTAAATTTCATGTAAATTTTAGAAATTAAATTCCAATAACTAAATCATTTCCCTTACTTTTAAACAAAGTGCTCACGGATGTACGAAAAAGAACCAATTAAAATATTTGTGGTCGAGGACGACCTGGCCTATTCCAAGTTTTTAAAATACGTTTTAGCCTTAAACCCAGATTTTGAGCCGGAATTCTATCAAACAGGAAAAGAGTGTCTTGACAATCTTCATAAAAGGCCATCAGTAATTACGTTGGATTATTCGCTTCCTGATATGGCTGGCGAAAAGGTTCTGGCAGCCATTAAAGAATTTGATCCTACAATTGGCGTTATCATAATATCAGCGCAGGAAAAGATAGGTACAGCTGTTGAACTGCTCAAGGCCGGTGCTTTTGATTATATTTCAAAAGACGAGGAAGCCAAAGACAGGATTCTGAATTCTATCAAAAATGCCCGTAATAAATCTACATTGATACGTGAAATCGATCGACTAAATCAGGAAATTTCTATTAAATACGATTTTGAGAAGAGCATTATCGGCACGAGTCCATCCATGAAGAAAGTATTTGAAGCCCTCGAAAAGGCTGCAAAGACACAAATTAGCGTTTCCATAACCGGAGAAACTGGTACTGGTAAAGAGTTAGTTGCCAAAGCCATTCATTATAACTCCAAGCGAAAGAATAAGCCCTTCGTGGCTGTCAACATCGCGGCCATTCCAAGAGACCTCATTGAAAGTGAACTTTTCGGACATGAAAAAGGCGCCTTTACAGGTGCACATCAACGCAGGATAGGGAAGTTTGAAGAAGCTGAAGGGGGCACTATTTTTCTGGATGAAATTGGTGAGATGGACATCAATCTACAGGCTAAGCTCTTGCGCGTGTTACAGGAAAAAGAATTGACCCGTATTGGCAGTAACCAATTAGAAAAGCTAGATATACGCATTTTAGTAGCTACACACCGCAACCTACAGGATGAGGTTAAAGCAAAAAACTTTCGTGAAGATCTATATTATCGGTTACTCGGTCTTCCAATTCACCTGCCTCCTTTGCGTGAAAGAGGACATGATATTATTCTGCTTGCCAAGCAATTTCTTGATCAGTTTGTGAAAGAAAATCAATTACCAAAAATTAAGATAAGTGAAGAGGCACAAGAAAAATTATTGCACTATTCTTTCCCTGGGAATGTAAGGGAATTAAAAGCGATCATTGAGCTTGCTGCAGTGCTAGGAGATGGTGTACAATTACAAGCGCAAGATATTTCATTTAATAGCCCACTGAGTAATGATACATTCATGCTAAAAGAAATGAAACTTCAGGAATATGTCTATCAAATTATCAGAAGCTACTTAAAAAAATATGATAATAATGTTTTAGATGTTGCCAGGCGTTTGGACATAGGTAAATCATCCATCTATCGATACTTGAAAGAGATGGAACAAGCCGGTATTTGAAAATGAAAGCACTCATTAACTATGTAAAAAAAGGAAGTTTTTATGAAGCTGTAGTTGAAGATGGCTCCGATATTATTTTTATCATAGACTATCAAGGAGAAATCCAATATGTTAATGTTTCGGTAAAAGAAACGTTAGGTTACACGCCCAAAAGCCTTATCAACAAGAACTTCTTTGATTATATTCTTCCATCTACTTTAGTAGAATTTAAGCAAACTTTTAGCAAGATTAAGAGAAAACACTATCAAGAATCAGTAGAGTTTCAATTCCTATGCAAAAATGGAGTATACAAATATTTGGAATTCAATTCAATTAATCTGAAGCAAAAGGAAAAAATTGAGGGCTTCATTTTAGATTGTAGAGATATCACACAACGTAAAAATGACGCGAAAGAATTACATAGAGCGCAGAAAGCCAAAGAACTTTTTTTGGCAAATATCAGCCATGAAATCCGTACGCCCATTAATGGCATTGCGGGGATGGCCACCTTATTAAGTCAACACCCCAGCGCCACGGAACAAGCAATGTATCTGAGTGCTATTAAAAGCGCTTCAGATAATTTAAAGGTGATTATCAACGATATACTTGACATTGCATCTATAGAGTCCGGTAAACTAAAATTTGAACAAATCGGATTCAATTTATTTGATCTACTTCAATCATTGATCAGCACCTTTAGTCATCAGGCAAAAGAAAAAAATATTCAACTTAGTTTTGTTTTACAGAAGGAAGCGAATTTGATTTTAGTCGGTGATCCGGTTAGGCTGAATCAGATTTTAATTAACCTGATCAGCAATGCACTAAAGTTTACGCATTCCGGTACGATTCAAATGAAAATAGCACTGTTCAAACACGAAAAAAAGAATCACTATCTTAAATTTGAAGTAATCGATACCGGGATAGGAATTCCCAAAGACAAGCTCAAGACCATTTTTGAAAGTTTCAGTCAAGCCGATGCCAGTGTAACCCGGAAGTATGGGGGCACCGGCCTTGGTCTCACCATTGTTAAGCAGTTGGTTGAACTTCAAAACGGAACCATCTCAGTAAAAAGCAAAGTAGATGAAGGATCTACGTTTTCATTCACCCTACCCTATCAAAAAGGCTCATTAAAGCAGGCTTTTCAAGATGGCCACACCTACGGTAAAATTCCGCAAAATACACTCGCGAGTCTACGCGTCTTACTTGTAGAAGATAATGATATCAATCGCCTTTATGCAGGCAGTATCTTAAAGAATTGGGGGTGCATTGTTGAGATCGCTGAAAATGGATTTGTAGCCGTAGAGAAAGTAAAAAACCTATCTATCGATGTTGTCTTAATGGATGTACAAATGCCAGTGATGGATGGCTTTGAAGCCACCAAGTCCATTCGATCATTGGAAAAATCAAAAAGTCATGTTCCAATTATTGCCTTAACTGCCAACGCTACCAAAAAGGACATGGAGAAATGTCTGGACCATGGCATGGATGATTGTATCGCTAAGCCATTTACCCCGGAAGATCTTTATAAAATACTAAGTCACTATACCCTTAAGGACAAAAAGAAACCACTGAATAATACAGTAGAAACAAAAGATTTGTTCGATCTAACATATTTAAAGGCGGTCTCTAATAACAATGAAGAATTTATCAAAGAAATGATTGTTACTTTCTTAGAGACATTACCAGTTAGCATTTTGGAAATTCGAGGATTTGCAAATAGGCGAGAATGGGAAAATTTAGCACGTGCAACTCATAAAATAAAACCATCCATAACCTTGATGGGGCTTCAACAAGCGAAGGTGTTAGCAGCTGATATTGAAACGAAAGCAAAAATTAAAAACCCTGATATTATTTTGATTCAGTTAGTGCAGGATTTTTGCGCCTCTCTGGAAGCTTCTGTCGAAAGCCTAAGGAAATCACAAATCTAATTCTGATTCATCACTACCAATTTTCTATACACTGGCACTTTGTCTTCTGCACCAATCAGTACAAAGTATACCCCATTTATAACATTTGATACATCCACTGACTTAATTCCATTCACGGCATCATCAAAATTACCTTTCATAACAAAGATTCCTCTTTGGTCGGCAATCTTCCAAACATAACCGGGAGGAAAATTACCAGGGAGTGCAAAATTGAATTTACCGTTAGCCGGATTCGGATAAATTTGTAGGTCTTTTAAATCCGCAACCACCGTAGGATCATTTAAACCAACAATGATTGATCCCATCTTTTTTACAACTTTGAGAACTGTACTTTGATAAATTTCACCTGTATTCTTATCCTGAATAAAACCTATTAGTTTCAAATTTGCGGGGTTTTGAATCGGAACATTTATTTGGATTTCTGTAGACGGTTGTGGACTTATCGTTTGTCCAACAGTAAATGTTTGCGTGATCGTTATTCCGTCAGGTTTAGTTGGATCACTTCCAAATAAAAGCTTACGCAATACATTTTTGAAAGTAACGGGGCCACTTGCTGTGTTTGCCAATACATTGTCTTCCACTAAGGCTACTTGTGCGATGAGAGGGACATTCACTACCGTATCAGCAGTCATCGTCAGCTGAACATTGATATAATTACTTTTGTCATTTGTAGCGATCGCAATTGTATCAAGCTTCAGACTGAACTTTGGATCTTTAAGAGCTCGCCTGTCAATTTCAATATTCGTGAGTTTAAATGTTGTCCCTGTATTGTCAAATTTTTGATTTTTAACTCCATCCATAAAAGTCTTAGGTGGTTGAGCAACGCCATAACTTGTTGCTCGTGCACTCGGGTCTGTAGGGTTATCAGTATTTAATATATCACTATTAGCACTCGAATAACTCATGTGATATTGAATGCTGTTAAAATCTGAATAACCTTGACCTGGTGGTGGCGGTAGTGCTGGTCGGAGAGCTATCTCATTATCATATAAAGTATTTAGGTACGAGTCAGCCGCTAAACTTCCTATTAAAGATGAATTCGTAAAATGCTCTACCAAGACATTACGCGTTTTCTCACGTATGGAGAAATTGTCGAACGCGAAGCCATCATAGGTAGTTCCTGGGGCGTTACCCAAATTACTAGCAAATGCGACTCTAATTCTTACCTGCGACCTAACTGAGGCAGGAACCATATCTAAGTTGAAGCGCGCATTTTTCCATTTGCCGCCTTTACTTGTCCAACCAAAAGGCCCAATTGTCTGTTGACCCGGGTTCGACAAAATATTTGCATTTGGATCATACCAATTGATTCCCTGATCACGCTGAGATGTAGGCAAAACAGGATTTGATCCTACTAA
>JANPBK010000277.1:0-6115 GCA_031430395.1 Cyclobacteriaceae bacterium | reverse complement strand
AAAATGCAGAACAAGAAAAAGATGATCCAGTTGCAAAACTGGAAGCCTATCTCTTAACGAATGGTCAATCTTCGGCATCGCTCAAGAAAATTCAAGATCGCTCAAGAAAGAAAGTACAAGATGACTATGAGCAGGCCTTGTCGATGCCTGATCCAGATCCAACCGATTTTGACTCCCATGAATTTGCCCTCACTGAAATTCTGGAAGAGAAGGGAACTAGATCTCCAAAAGGTGGTGAAAAGGTAACGATGGTAGATGCAGCCCTTCATGCCGTAGACGAAATTTTAAAACGTCATCAGGAAGTTATTTTTTATGGCCAAGATGTGGGTGCCCGATTAGGTGGTGTCTTTAGAGAAGCGGCCACTTTAGCACAGAAGTATGGAGATGATCGGGTTTTTAATACACCTATTCAGGAAGCTTATATAGTTGGGTCTACAGCAGGCATGTCTGCTGTCGGTGTGAAGCCAATTGTTGAAATTCAGTTTGCCGATTATATCTGGCCGGCAATGAATCAACTGGTTGAGGAACTTTCAAAAAGTTGTTACCTCTCGAAAGGGAAATTTCCAATTCAATCATTAATCAGAGTACCGATCGGGGCGTATGGCGGGGGAGGTCCCTATCATTCAGGAAGCATAGAGTCAACCCTCCTCACGATACGTGGTATTAAGGTTGTGTATCCATCCAACGCTGCAGACATGAAAGGCTTAATGAAAGCCGCTTTTTACGATCCTAATCCTGTCATCATGTTGGAGCATAAGGGGTTGTATTGGAGTAAGGTGCCTGGCACGCTTGAGGCTAAAACTATTGAGCCTGATGAAGAATACATTATTCCATTGGGAAAGGCGAATATCGTTTTAAATGCTAGTCAGGATAAAATAAGAAGTGGAGAAAGCACTGTTATCATCACGTATGGAATGGGAGTGTATTGGGCAAAAGAAGCTGCAAAAAGCTTTATAGATCAGGTAGAAATTATGGATTTGCGTTCACTGAATCCACTAGATTGGAATAGTATTTCAGCATCGGTAATAAAGCATGGAAAGGTAATGATACTAACAGAGGAGCCATTATTAAATTCATTTGCTGAATCACTGGCTGGAAGAATATCTAAGGAATTTTTTAAGTATCTCGATGCTCCCGTATGGACTTTCGGAGCGGTTAACCTTCCAGCCATTCCGTTGAATGTACAATTAGAACGAATGATGTTGCCCAATGCAGAGTTAGTGGCGAGCGAGATGGCTAAATTGTTAAATTACTGATTCAATAACTAAAACATAGAATGTAACTTTAGCAAGAATTTTTCAACGTCATTAGAAAGGATATCCTATACCTATATTATAAATCACCGGTTCGGTATTGTATCCATAGGGTCCAGCAAAGCGGACATTACCCAACACAAAACGTTCGCCTTCAGGCCGAGCAGGGTCCCACGCTTTAATGCCAACATCAAATCGTAAAATCAGGAATGAAAAATCAAAACGCAACCCAAAGCCTGTGCCTATTCCAAACTCTTTGTAAAACCGATCAAAATTAAATTGTGCAGCTTCATTGGTTGCTGACCGTATTGCCCAAACGTTACCAGCATCAACAAATAATGCGTAATTGATAAACCCGAATATTTTCTGTCGCCACTCAACGCTTCCCTCTATCAACAATTCTCCGGGTCGTTCAAAGTTATAATTATAGTAACCATTTTGAGAAGGATTAGCATTGATGAGAGGTGGATCAGAACCCACACCAAGCCTTCTTGGTCTCCAGGCACGTACACTATTGCTTCCGCCTGTGAAAAAATTCTTTTCATAAGGAAGCACTTTGTTAGCGCTATATGCATAGCCAAACCCGGTATTGATACGATATGCTAATGAGGTGGTTTTATTGACGATCCTATTCTTCCGTATGTCCATACTCAACCGGATGAACTGATAGGGCTCTAGCCCTTGATTAATGATAATCTGTGGGGTATATAAATTTAATAGAGTCCCTCCACTTTCAATAGTTCCCCTTATCAAAGTTGAACTCTTTTGGGTACTCCCATAGTTGTTATTCCAAGTAACCGAAAAAATAATACTTCCAACAAAAGATGGGTTGAAAGCATTAATCAAATTATTCCCTTTTGATTTTAAATCATCCAGCTGTGCCCTAAACGTATTTGATAAGTTCGAACGTATGATGTTTAAGCTTGTCGGTGTAAGTGAAAACCGAAGCTTTTGGTTTATGTCCCAAGTAAAGGCAGCAGAAAGATTTGTAATTTCTCGTTGGTATTCTGGACGATCGGTATAGGTATAGCTTGCAGAGAGCCGTGTTCTTGGGTTATATTTTGCGTATTTAAATGAGGCAGTCTTGCTTAATGGAAACAGAAATTGAGGGAAGGTAAGTGATGCGCTTCCTGTTGCTTCTGTGCTTTGGTAAAAGTTTCCAGTTTCAGTTGCTGACGCTACACCTTCAAACCCAAATCGACCATTGATCTCTAATATTTCCAGACCGCCAAAGAGGTTTCTTTTTTTAAAACTGGTACTAACATATGGTCCGGGGAATCCTTGTGTAACGGTCACACCGGCCTCATTTGACCAAGCGTATTGTTCCAATGGGCTTGCAAAAATATTGGCGACAAACCTTCCGCCAGATGTGTCATAATTGACATTAACAAACTTGAAGACATCCAAGTTGGCCATTTGCCTTTGTGTACTAAACGTATTAGTTCTACTGTAAAGGCTGTCTTTTGTAATAAATACGCGCGAAGCTAAAATCTTTTTGCTGAATTGAGGTTTGTAATAATTGAAAGTGATTTTCTCATAAGACAAAGAGGTTCGCTTCAAGCCTGTGCCAATTCCTTTGATGCTCGCATCTGTAGTAAAATTAACAGAGTCCAGTTTAAATTTTTTGTGATGGTTGAATTTATCAGGATTTCGAATCTCCAATAATAAAATGATTCGGTGATTCTTTTTTGATAGTGTATCAATTTGAAAATCGATGTATTGACGACTAAAGTCGTAATAACCGAAATCCTTTAGAAGAAAGTCAATTCGTTCTCTTTCTTTTGTTAGTTTCTCCTGATCATATCGTTCGTTCTTTATAACAAAACTTTTAGATAGACTTTTGGTAATTAAGCTAAATACTTCCTGATCCGGTATTTTATATAGAATAGTATCAATCGAATACGGTGTGCCAGGAATAATGGTATAGAGAATACTTACCTTCTTGCCGGATGCTGAAATGGATGCCGTTGTACGCCCTTTAAAATAACCCTTGATGAAGAGATAATTATTCATTTTTTCTAAAGTGACGGGCAACTTTGTTGAGTCATATACAGCGGTAGGCTCACCCCATTGCATGAACAAGTTTCCATTTTCAATCTTAAAGTCTATGCCATCCAGTTTTTTCTTTTTTCTGAATTCGAGGTTATCTTTTTTTCTTAAGCTTTGAGTTTTTGCGATTTTCCTATTATATTTTGTCTCTATCTTGGTTTTTCGGTCTATAAACTTTTGCTTAACAAAACGAATTTCACCTTGATGATGCATCCATACTAATGTACTAATGGGCAAACCAAGAAATCTACGGTTTGTCTTTTGAGTATACAGATCACGCAAGCCTGCCTTGCTAAAGCCTTTGGGCGCTACAATAGTTTGGCGATATAATAACTTTTGATTTTCTTGTAGGTACTTAGTGCCCAAGCAGCCGGTCATAACCTGCGCGAGCATTGAAGCAAGTAAAAGGTAGCCTGCCTTTTTTTTAAATGAAGTAACAATGATTTCCAAAGCAAAAGTCAAATTCATCAAATCTCTGCAATTAAAGAAATACCGAAAGCAAGAACAATGTTTTATAGTGGAAGGGGCAAAAGGAGTGATGGAACTTTTGAATTCTGATTTCGAGGTGGTGTGGTTGGCCGGTACGGCCTCCTTCCTTTCAAGCAATGCGACCTTATTAGCGGAAAAAAAAGCAGAAGTTCTGGAGACTAATGAAAATGAGCTTTCTGAGGTGGGTAGTTTTCAAACTAATAGTGCCGCCTTGGCTGTTGCGAAAGTGCGGCCTAACCAACCTCCGAGATTAAAATCTGAATTTGCTATTGTGCTGGATGATATCCGAGATCCGGGTAATTTGGGCACTATCATTCGTACAGCAGATTGGTATGGGATAAAACATATCATTGCCTCAGAAGAGACAGCGGATTTTTATAACCCCAAAGTAATAAATGCTACCATGGGCTCGTTTTGCAGAGTGCAGGTTTTCTATACTTCGCTTCCCGATTTTCTTTTTGGTACGAATTATCCTTTGTTTGGTGCCTCATTAACCGGTAAATCAATTTACGATGTTGATTTTGGATCTGAAGGATTTATCGTAATAGGTAATGAGTCGCAAGGTATCTCGGTGCCAATAAGCAGCATGATACATCAACATGTAATGATACCTCGTATAGGCAAGGCAGAATCTTTAAATGCATCCATCGCCACTGCAATCATTTTGGATAACATATTTCGGTCAAAGAAATGAACTACTTTCCTGAGAAGCTTTTTCTGAAAGCTTTAGCGCATTTTCTTTACCCAAATATCGATCGATAAAATAATGACCCAGATAGATTATGGGAGTGAGGAGAATGGCTACGGAGAATTTGTAGATGTAATTCGTAAACCCAATAGCCATAATTTGTTCATTAGAAAAGATACCTGCAAAAGCTAAATAGAGAACTACGAAACTGTCTATAAATTGAGATACCAGTGTGGAGCCTGTTGCTCGAAGCCACAGCTTTTTAGGACCTGTCAACTTACGAAGTCGTTGGAACACATACACATCTACCAATTGACCAATTAAAAAAGCCACTAACGAAGCTGCAATGATTCGTTGTCCTTGTCCAAGAATTTTGTTAAACGCAAAATCCATATTGAAATAATTACCTTGAGTGTCTTGGTTATTAGCATCCAACCACCATTGGGCCGGTGGCAACTTCATTGTAATGAAGATGACAAAAAAGGAATAGGCTATAAAGAAGGCAGCCAGATAGCTTATTCGTTTTACTCCTCGTTTGCCGAAATATTCATTGATTAAATCGGAAGTAATAAATACAACTGGCCAAATGACTGCTCCAGCCGTCAGATTGAAATCCATTTTAAAACCAAGTATATCTAAATGGGTGGGATCAATACCCAAGGTTGCTTCACCGGAAAAAATTTTTACACCAATTAATTCAGCGATAATAGCATTGGTCAGAAATAGGGCTGCTAAGACAATGAATAGCCGATTCTTTTTTTCTTCTACTAAAATACTCATGTGTCTAGATTAAAGATTTGACCTTCGATAGCCAATGAAGTATTTTGAAAAACTGTAACTGCTTCTGCCAATAGTGGACCAAGATCCTTATAGCGAGCTGAAAAATGCCCCAGTAGAAGTCTTTTTACTCGGCCTAGTTGAGCGATTTCTGCTGCTTGTTTGGCTGTACTATGTTTTGTTTCCAATGCTTTGTTGATCTCCGTATCCATAAATGTAGCTTCATGGTATAAAAGATCTACGCCTTGAATTTGTTCGATAATGGGTTCAAAAAATGCTGTATCAGAACAATAGGCATACGATAAGGATGGTTTCGGTTCTAAGGTGAAATCTTCATTCTTATAGAGTAACTCACCTTGGTCATTGACAATATCTTTTCCAGCCTTCAATGAAATGATTTGTTGTAGTAACATCCCTTTAATCATTTTCTCTTTATCAATCCTTCGGGGCTTGGGCTTTTCCTTAAATAGAAAACCAGCACACGGAAGCTTATGGTTCAGTGGGATGGTCTCCACATAGTTCAGTGTCTTCCAATAAGACGGTCTTTTTGGTAGGTTCGAAAGGATGAAAATGGATATTATAATTCAGGACAGATTTAGAATGCTTCAATTGAAGCAGGATGATTTCGTTCAAACCGGGGGGACTATACAGGTGCAAATCTGCGTTGCGCTTCTGCAAGTGCATGGAAAATAGTAGGCCGGTTAACCCAAGATAATGGTCCCCATGCAAATGGCTGATATAGATGTGACTAATTTTGTGAATCGGTATCTCATACCGAGCGAGTTGTAACTGGCAGCCTTCTCCACAATCGATGAGAAAGTGCCTATTTTGGATTGTTAAATATTGGGATGAAGGAAAC
>JANPBK010000276.1:0-11880 GCA_031430395.1 Cyclobacteriaceae bacterium | reverse complement strand
TCTGTTTGAATAATATCTTGAACGTTGGGTATTAAAATGAACTGAATCCATTGTTCATAGGTCATCGTGTTAGTTCCAAACGCTCCCATATTCTCGAATTGTTCTTCATGCAATGACTCGGATGACCAGCGACCATTTGTTTGAGTTCCGATTCAATAGCTTCTAACTTGCTCTGTATATGAGTAATATTTTTTTTCACTCAATTAGTTTTTGAATTATCCAAAGACGCCAAACATGTTTAGGATTACCAGACCAATAATAATCGGGCAAACATAGCGGATCATAAATAGCCAGATTTTGTAAGGGGCTATTCCAAGAATACGGCCTGTCTTAAAGGAGGGCATGCCTTGTTCAATTTCATCTACCAATAGTTCAGTTTTTATGAACCAGCCGGTGAATAGGCAAGTAGACATAACCACCACCATCATTAAAAGACTACCAAACAAATAATCGAAGATGTCCATAAAGCTGGTCTTGATTACTCCGAGGAAGTTCACTTGCATGGTAGACAAACCTTCGACTGCGCCCGTTGAAAGCGCAGAAGGTATTCCAAAAATAAAGGCTGCGATCGCCACAGTCCAAGCTGCTTTCTTCCGACTCCATTTTTTCTGATCCATGTAATAAGCAGAAGGAGCCTCCAACATTGAAATGGTGGAAGTAATAGCCGCAAAGAAAAGCAAGAGGAAAAACAACGCCCCGGCAATATTACCAAGTGGCATCTGTTGGAATACATTTGACAAAACCGTGAACACGAGCGTAGGGCCTTCTGCCGGAGACTGGTTGAACGCAAACACGGCAGGGAAAACCATAAAGCCGGCTAACAAAGCCACGGAAGTATCCATCGCTCCCACCCACAAACTGGAGGTCACAATGTTTTGTGTTTTCGGCAGATAAGATCCATACGTAATCATCATACCCCAACCCACACCTAATGAAAAGAATGCTTGCGTTAATGCAGCCAATACAATGTGTCCGTTGATTTTTGAGAAGTCTGGCACGAGGTAGTATTCAATTCCTTTTCCTGCGCCTGGCAAGGTTACACTTCGAATGATCACAACGATCAACAAAACGAAAAGCAGGGGCATCATTATTTTTGTTGCCTTCTCGATGCCTCCGGATACTCCACCGAGTACAATGAAAGCTGTCATTAATATAACGGCAGCACCTAGAGGAACTACGATTGCCGGGTTAGCTATAAACTCGGAAAAAGTCGTCTTAATAGAAAAGAGTGAGGTGAAAATATATCCAACCGTCCATCCGGCAATTGTACTGTAGTAGCTAAGCACCACAAAGGTGACAATCAGAGGGAGCACCCCGACTAGGGTTATCCAAATTTTGTTGCCACCCAATTTTTGCACGGCCCCCACAGGGTTTTTTCCCGTCAATCTGCCAATGGCGATTTCATTGATGAGCATAGGTGCCCCCACTAACACCACGCAGAAGATATAAATCAAAACGAATGCAGCTCCTCCATGTTCTCCTGTCAGGTACGGGAACCGCCAGATATTTCCAAGACCTACAGCAGAGCCAGCTGCAGCCATGATGAAACCAAACTTAGAACCCCACTGTCCGCGATTTTCTGTCATACTAATTATTTAACGTGCGTGAAGATTAGAAGAATTGGGGGAAGTAGCAAATAAGTATTCATTGATTGGTCATAACTCAATAATGGACGGCACTTATTCCCCCATCATCACAAATGCACCCCAGTAATAGGGATCGTGGTATTTCGCTTTCAGTTGCAATTGCGCATTGCGAAAAGCTTCTACTTTTGAGACACCATTCATCCACTTTCCATAAAATGAAGACATTAGTTCTTGGGTAGCTGTATCATCCACTTTCCATAGGCTCATAATGATTGCTTGTGCCCCTGCTGTTTGGAATGCACGCTGCAGCCCATAGACTCCTTCTCCGTTCTGCACTTCGCCTTTACCGGTCTCGCAGGCGCTGAGCACCACTAGATCAGTATTATCTAGATTTAAATTAGAGGCCTCATAGGCGGTAAGTATTCCATTGTTTCCGGTCAGATTAACATTATCCTGCAAAAAATTTGCAGCCCCCGTGAAGAGCAACCCGGCTCGCAGCATTGGATCCACACTATCATTTGTTGTTTCATCAGCTTCTGTTGTAAAGTAGCCATGTGTAGCAATATGTAGTAACATTGGTTGATTAATTTCTTTGACCGCATTCTCGGTTGCTGTTTCATCCATAAGCGTGCTGACTTTCCATTGGTGGGAGGCAAGTAAAGCCTGTATCTTTTCAATTTCAATTTTTGTACCCGGTAGATCGGCAATGCCACTACTATTTTCAACTGACAGTTTAGTGATGTCAAAATCACGTTGATTAGTTAATTTCTTTTCCACTTTTTCCCTTCCTAAAAAATAAGTAGGAAAGCCCATCAATGTTGCATTGGCCCGATTGTATTTACGCGCCTTTTTTCCTTTAATGGCGAGTAAGTCTTTCGTATTTGAAACAAGTGTGAAGTTTTTGGTGTCTACCAAGAATTCGCCAGAAGGGGATTTTAGTGTATTCAGATTAATGAAATTATAGACGCCATCGAGTGAAAGATAGATTCGGGATTTACCCTTGACGAATGGTTCGATAGGAGCCCAATAATTCGCATAGGAAACAACATCCTCAAGATGAGCTGCGATCGCATTTTTATAATACTTAATAGCACGTCCTTCTAAAAGTTTTCCATTTGGAAAAAGCACAAGCGCGGGAGCTGTTTTGGTTTCAGTGGTTATTATGAGTGCGGCATAGATAACACTGTCTTTTGCATAATTTTTTGAATGTTTGAACTGAATGATTTCGATAGCCGCTTCATGGGGTTTTAATAAAGATTGTATTTGTTTCCAATTGACAGGACTACCGCCTTTATCTTCCACCTGATCTTCTGCGGCAATGTTCAATTCCTTTTCCAGGATATTAATTTTTTTCTTCACTGAATCTATGATTGCCACCTGAGCAGAAGAGCCATAGAGTTGTGCCAATTGATCGCGTTGGTGCTGCCAGTGGTAGTACATATTTACCATAGAGGTATCATTACTACTCAATACGCGTTTACGAATTTTATTCGATGAACTTAGCAATATGGCCTTCGTAGCTAGTTGGATGTTGTACATGGTGCCAGTGATGAGAGGATTTTGGTCAGCTCTCCTACTGGCATACGATTGAAAATCGCTAAATGTATTTTCTTGTGCTTTCCAGAATTGTGCTTTTTCTTCATCACTCATGTAATAGAAATTCTCATGCGTATAAGTGAGTAGTCTATCCATCAACTCAATCCATACCGTTTCTGCTTTTGTATGATCTCCTTTTTCTTCATGAACCTTTGCCCAGTTTCTTCTAGTTGAGATTTGATTAATCAAGGACACAGGTTCGTGGGAACCCTTTCGAAGCCGATCACATTCTACGAGACTTTTTTCAGCATCATTGGGTCTTCCAAAATCAAGGTAAGTGTCCGCTAAATTGTTATATATGACAGAAAGATTATTCATTTCAGAATCTGTCAATTTAGGAATTCGCAAATAGCTCTCAATGCAATGCTGAAACTCTTTTTCAGCTGTAGTATTATCGAATGTGGCAGAAGCCACGTTGCCTAAGTTATTATGAAGATTTATTGCCAGCCAATGGTTAGAACCAAATTCCTCTTCTACTAATTTTACTATTGAACTCGCTTCCCTTTTAGACTTTTCATATTCTGATTTCCTGTAATAAATAGTAACGAGTGATCCCCTTAATTGATAGTAATACAAAGTTTTTCCTTCCGTTCGTTCAACAAAGCTTGAAATTTTAAGTAATACTTTTTCCGCGTCTTTATACCTACCCATTTTGGAATAAAATCGAGCCAGATTTTCTGCAGACAACTGATATTCGCCAGGTGAATTAATCGTATCCTTTTGTGTTATAGCGATTGATTCCAGGAAGAGCGCTTCAGCTTCCTTATTCTTTTCTAGACTTGATTTTACCATGCCTAGTGAAACGAAAAACATCCAAGAACTTGATTTTTGATTGTAGTTGGTTCGCTTACTAATATTTAATGCATTGGTTAATATTGTTTCCGCCTCGTCTAGCCTGTTCCTATTTCTATAAAACTCGCCAAGTTCTCTCAAGTTATATGCATAGTTATCATCTACCCTATAAAGTTGCTTTGTTAAAGCGATAATTTTCTTACGATATATTTCTACTTGATCATACATGGCGAGCGAAGAGTAATCATTTGCCAACTCGCTCAATAAATCATAGAGTAGAAAACTGGCGGTTTTGCTTTCTACAGGTTTTATGTAGGGGATCAAAAGATCTATCGCTTTTTGTGCTTGTTCTTGTTTGCGATGGATGGACGCTAATTTTATAATAGTGCTAATGTAATTGTCACTTTCTGCCCCTTTGGTTTGTTTGTAAATGTTAGCCTTTAGCCGATAGTAATTTTGGGCTTCTGAAAATGCGTCAGACCATTCATGTATCCAGCCTAAGTCATCGAGGCGATTAAGAACTGCCTTACTTGTTGCTCCTGCATAACCGAGAGCCATTTGATATCCCTTCTCTGCATACCGTTTAGCCTCTGCATAATTTTTCAGATTAGAATAGCATCTGGCTGTTGATCCTAACATTACATTAATTTCATCTTTATATTTTTCAGGGCTATTGTCGTAATAGGCTAGGGCACGCTGATAGCTTTCGATAGCTTGCTTATATTTTTCGGCATTGTAAAGTGCTCCACCCAGGTATCTATAAGCCTCCGCCATTGTTACACTATCTTGTTTTGCAATTATTAATGGTAAAACCTCATTAATAATTGATATAGCTTTTGAGTGCTGACTAATGTTATCGTAAAAACTGCCTAGCCTTAGTTGTGAATCGTAATAGTAAGAACTCTCCTTTCCATACAGCAGCTTTCGAATGGAAATAGCATGTATAAATTTTTCTTCTGAAAGTGAATCATTTCGATGATCACTATAATAAATTGACCATGCCTGAGTTTGCAATAGTAGCGCATATGAAAAGCTATTTTCCTTTTTTGCTTTAATGCATGCGGTTTCTGCCTTTTCGCCATAGGCAATAGCTCGGTTGCTTGAGCTATACTGATACTCATAAACTTGTAAAAGTCTATTCATTCTAAATATTAAATCATAATTCGAAGTGTTTTCTAATAGAACTTTGGTCTTGTCAATAATAAGATTGCGATTTTTAGACGCAACAGAGTCAGTCAGCGATAAGTAATTATCATATTGGGCAGATAACGTTTCAAAATAGTCTGGATTTCTAGTTCTGCTGTTTTTCTCAGCGTAGGCAATAGCTGAATCATAATAGGCAATGGAAGGGGCTACCTTGTCATTAAGATTTGAGATACTTCCAAGCTTTCGGTAGGAATAATAGGTATAGTCTTGGTTTAGCTTTTCATGACTCCTAAAGTCTTTTAGGAGCTCGATTAATAATTCGCCTGCCCGTTTGTAATCCTTTGGGCGATCGTAGTAGTATTGTGCTGCTAGATGACGTATGTACCAACCCTCACTCGAGTCTCCATATCTTTTGTTAGCGAGCGTTAATTCTGATTCTAAAAGGGCAGCTGCTTCGGATGGCCGTTTAGCATCATATAGGCAAACCACTTTATTGTTAATGCTATTCCAGTAACTTTCACCCATTCCATTTTTTCTTGCCATTTCAATCGCCTGGTCATATCGTTTCAAGGCTTCATCATATCTACCAAGGTTATCCAAAGCAGTCGCTACATTATGAATGGCGGTTTTATGGTTTCCAGTACCTGGTGCCACTTTTGCAATTATCTTTAGATATTCTAGTGCTGTCTGCCATTCAAGTTGATGATCGCCAGATGCTCCATAAATTTTGGACTTCACGTGAATAGGTAAAGCGAGACTCATTTTATCTTTAACATCACGCTTGGTCACTTTTTCAAGCCATGGCATTAGCTTAAATGCTTCCACATACATTTCTGTATCGATAAGTTGTTGAATACTGTCTTGAATAAAAGTTTGCGTTTCTCTTGCACCAAGCATAAAGTATTCTTTACCTATTTTTTTGCCTCTTGCATCAAAGTTGATCCATTCGCCATCTGGCTCATTCCTTAAATAATTGCCTCTCTTTGAAATAAGCTGAGTTATGGAGTCATAAAAAGTAATTGGTCCATTAAGTGCGCCATCCACTAAGTGAGATTCAGTAGTTATCTTTCCGTTGTAATAGTAAGCAGTAAGTAATCCAACCATCTTACCATCTTTTGCTGTGCCAATGATATGAGGATTGCCATTATCATAATAAGATTCTGAGATACCATCTTCAACGCCATCTAAAAAGAAAGTTCTTTCCTCCATTTTTCCATTTGCATAATAAATTAGATTTTCACCTGATTTTAAATCATTATGATAGAAAGCCTGATTCTTTTTTACCCCATTTTCAAAATACTCAAGGAATTCGCCTTCCTTTTTACCTAGTAAGTAATTAGCTTTTTCTTTGACAATGCCATTGGCGTAGTAATTAGTAGCTTCTCCATCCAATGTCCCATCTTTGAAGTTTTGAATTGCGTTTATTTGTCCTGATTCAAAATAATATTTCCATAGGCCAATTCGATTGCCGGCATCATAACTTCCTTCCGCGCTTAGATTTTTATTCTCAAAATAGTATTTCCAATCACCCTTCTCTTTACCACGAGAATAAGTGCCTGTATTACTTGTTACTCCACTTTCAAAATAGGATATAGTATTGCCGTCCAGGGTGTCATGTTTATAGAAGGATCTTTTATTCTCTTTGCCGTTTTCGAAATAACCAATCCATTCTCCTTCCATTAGATGGTTATGATAGGGAGCTTTACTGCTGAGATTCCCGCTTTCAAAATAAAATGACCACATACCTTCATAATTTCCCTCCACAATTTTACCGGTGGATTGAACTAAGCCGTTTGGATGATGGAAGGTCCAGGAGCCGTCTTTCAATCCATTTTTGTGAGATCCGCTGCTCTTAGGTTTGCCTGATTCGAAGAACTCAAGATAAGGCCCGTGAAGCGCATTCGCTTTGTAATTTATTCTCTCCTTGATCTGCCCTGTGGGATAATAGATTTCATCCAGTCCATCGGCTTTATCAGCTTTGTAATAACATCGTTCAAT
The DNA here is from genome assembly GCA_031430395.1 of Cyclobacteriaceae bacterium. Lineage (GTDB taxonomy): Bacteria > Bacteroidota > Bacteroidia > Cytophagales > Cyclobacteriaceae > ELB16-189. The sequence continues at coordinate 4,762 of JANPBK010000276.1, read as the reverse complement.
TAACTGGCCATTCTCATTAAAATCCTCTACAGGGCCTTCCAGCATATCGTTCTTGCTATTATAGTTGCGCTTCACTTTTCCATTGAAATGATAGGAAGTCCATTTACCATGGCGGAGCCCATTTTGAAAATGAACTTCATTTATGATGTTACCATCTTCATCATAATAAATGAATGGCCCCTCCGGTAAATCATCCTTATACTGACCTTTGGCAATTAATTTCCCTGTAATCGAACTTTCGAAATATGGACCATTATATCTCTGATTTACAACAAACCTTTTTATGTAGAGCCTACCATTCTCATGATAAAAATTAAACTCTCCATCACTGAAAATATCGGGGTTAATCGAAGAGTAGTACCCATCCCATTGGCGGAATCCATTTTTAAAGAAATCCCTTACTTTGCCTATCGGCTTACCTTTGTCAAATCGAATCAACCTGTAGTAAATGGTCGAGTCCGGGGTGTGAACTTCTTTCCAGGCACTATCATAGAGGAGTGTCCAATTGCCGGTGCGGTTGCCACTTTCGTCAAACTTATTTGGTGAAATGGGAAATTGTGCGGAAGAATAGAATGTAATAAAAAGTAGAAGACAACTAGAGCGTACAGCCATGAGGAGTATTTAGCATTAGCAGAGTACTTCAAATTTCGTCAAATGTGGGTAAAATAACAATCAGTGCTTGAGGGTAGTTTCATCCTCCGTACTGGTACGGAGGATGCGTTTATAAGATAGAATGCCTACTAAAATCAAACACTTTTATTTGCAACGTTAATTGCTGTCGGTTTGAATGAAGGATGTGGATACATTATTGAAAATAGACTTCTGTAATTAAATCAGAATTATTATAATAGCTGACTAACCAATACCTGAAGCCCCTCTTTAAAACTATGTGGCAGATAGCCCAATTCTCTTTTTGCTTTCTCAATAATGAAACCGGTTTTAGGCGGGCGGGCGGCCGGTTGCTTGAATTGGGTTGAATCAGTTTGCTTAATCAATGATTTGTCCAGTCCAAAAAAATCAGCCGTTTTAATAGCGATATCATAGGGCGTCATCATCTCATCGCTCGAGATGTTATAAATACCTTTTGCTTTCTTTGTGGCGGCCAGGTAGCACCCCATGGCTAAGTCTTCGGCAAGTGTAGGAGTGCGCCATTGGTCGTTGACTACATTAATCGTCTTTCCTTCCTCTAAACTTTTCTTTACCCACAGCACGATATTAGATCTGCTCATGTCTTTGGTGACGCCATAGACTAATACCGTTCGTAATATCGCCCAGTTGGTATTACTTTTTTGAACCACCTCTTCCGCGGCCAGTTTGCTTTTGCCGTAGAAGGAAAGAGGGTTTGGCTTTGCAGTTTCATCCAGCGGGCCGTGGGTTCCATCGAAAATAAAATCGGTGGATACTTGAATAAAATGTGTTTTTGTTTGTTCACACGCGTGAACGAGATTTTCTACGGCCGTTACATTATTCAACCAGCACTTTTCCTGTTCGGTCTCACATTGGTCTACTTGCGTCATCGCGGCTGTGTTGATGACGACATCCGCCTTAGCAATAGATATAACACGTTCAACTTCATGGCGATCGGTAGTATCGAGTAAATAGAATTCACCTAAAGCTAAATCAGATACCAACTTTGATTTAGCAGTAGCAATGAGATAGTGCTCTTTCTTGAGAATCAGTTGAACTAATTTTTGACCCAGTAACCCATTCGATCCGGTTACAAGAATTCTCATTTTTTAACTTCGGGAAATACGTAGCCATACAACTTGGTGATCTTTTTCTTCGGCATTTCTTCTACCGTTACAACCATGCGCACATCTTCAATCGGACGATCGCCAGGCCCTGTGGGTAAGGTCGCGATTTTATCAATTACCTCCAAGCCACTGATTACTTTGCCGAATATGGTGTATTCATCGTCTAAAGGTGGATAGCCACCAATCGTTGTATAGGCTTTTAACTTTTCTTCTGAAACTTCCTTGTAAATTTTGATTCCGGTTTGTTTTTCTAACCTCGGAACAAGACTGTAAATTTTGTTTTGGTAACCTTGCATATCACCCGACATATAAATTTGATTGAGTGTATCAATCAGAGTTTGACTGGCTGGGTTTTGCATCATTTGTTGAAAAGCAGTATTCAATTTTGCCTGATCAATTTTAATCGCATCTACTTCGGCAGGTGGAGTTACACGACCTTGTACAATATAAAATTGACTTCCGCTCGAAGCTTTTGCTGGATTTCCCTGATCGGGAATACGTGCAGCGGATAGGGCTCCCTTTTCATGAAAAAATTTTGGATTAAATTCAGCATCTATTGTGTAGCCTGGCCCTCCATTACCTAACGCTGCTCCTGGTCTGGCTTTTTTTGAATTTGGATCACCTCCTTGTATCATGAATCCGGACATTACTCGATGAAAAAGCAAACTGTCGAAATAATGCTCTTTAGCTAACTTAATAAAATTGGCTTTATGCTTTGGGGTTTCGTCATACAGGATAGCTATCATATCACCTTGGTTGGTTTTGATAGTAACTACATAATCCGATTTTTGTGCACAGCTAGTGGCAATTGTACAGACAAAGAGAAAGATGATAATTGATTTATTCATATTGATTTAAAAGGTCAAGATTAAAATACGAGCGACAAAAATAATAAAAGGAAGCTAATTCTTCCAATGGCATCAAATGATTCTCTCGTTGGGATTCATTATTTTTGCAAGTTGTAACGAAAGATCCAGGAAAATCATTTTCGGGCTTCCATTCCGTTCTAAGTGATAAGAAGCGTCCGAGATAAGTTCATTAATAGCTCCGACTTTAGGAACGTTCATAAACTTACTAAAGTCTTGAACGAATTTTATTTCACTACCCTTCAGGCGACCCAAGATTGAGGCACCTGAAAAATGAAGTAATGTTTCCCGCATCATGCCGAGGGAATATTGTAAATAATTGCGTTGATCTAACTTATCGCGCTCATAAAATTCTTCGGCCATACCCACCATTTTACCATAATCTTTTTTATAACAGATTCTCATCCAATCTGAAAAATTATCCTGATAATGATCCTCAGCAGAGTCAATAAGTTTGATCGCCAGATTTAAGTCTCCCTCTGCCATACAGGCAATTTCGTGTTTACGAATAGCGTCTACACCCAATGTAGAGAGGTGATTTTCAATTTCAGCATCTGACAAAGGCGGCAATTGAATAATTTGTGTACGTGAAAGAATAGTTGGGAGTAATTTTTCGATCGCATTCGTGACCAAGATAAAGATCGTGTTGATGGGTGGTTCTTCTAAGATCTTCAATATTCCATTTGCGGCTGTTGGATGCATCAGCTCAGGTTGCCAGATGATCATTACTTTATAAGGACTCTCAAAAGATTTAAGTGAAAGCGATTTGATTATTTCACGACTTGTTTCTCGGGATATTGATGCTTGTTTGTCTTCACCTCCATAAGCAGTAATCCAATCAGCCAGATTGCCAAAGGGTTGTTGCAATAAAAAGCTACGCCAGATTTTTAAAATATCTGCTTTAAACCGATCCTCGTCTTTATCCCCTTGAATATTACCGAGGGGGAAAACGAAGTTAGTATCCGGGTGGATGAATTTTAAACTTTTGCTACAGGCGGGGCAAGTGCCGCAAGCATCTGTAGGGCCTTTATTTTGACAGTGAAGGTATGTTGCATAGGCAAGCGCTACCGTCAAATTAAGCGCACCAGGTTTGCCGGCAAATAATTGGGCGTGCGCGATATGATTAGATTGAACAGCACCAATCAGTTTTGATTTTATTTCCAGTAAGCCTGGGATGGAAGAGAAGGTCATTCTTGTAATTTTTATTTCTTCTCCCAGACTCTTTCTTTGGAACACAGATCAAAGACATATCGATAAATATCTTTTTCCTCCATAGATAATTTTAAAGATCTCCGCTCCATGGCTTTCGTAGCGGTATCCATCGCTTTATCAAATTGGTAAGTACTAAATCCTGATGCCCCTCCCCAGGCATAGGAAGGAATGAAGTTGCGTGGGAATCCATCGCCAAAAATATTGGCACTTACACCAATAACGGTTCCGGTATTAAACATGGTGTTGATCCCACATTTACTATGATCAGCCATCATGAGTCCACAGAACATTAAACCGGTATCTATAAAGCCTCCTTTGGGGTAGTTCCAAAGTTTAACATTTTCATAATTATTTTTAAGGTTGGAAGTATTGGTATCTGCACCAAGATTACACCATTCACCAATGACAGCACAGCCCAAAAATCCATCGTGGGCTTTATTGCTATATCCAAAAATTACCGTGGTGCTCACTTCGCCTCCAACTTTGCATTGCGGTCCAATCGACACATCTCCTCTCATTTTGCCTCCCATATTAATGACAGAACCTGTGCCTAATGCAAAGGGACCTCGAATCATAGCACCCTCTTGGACCTCTGAATTTTTTCCTAAATAGATGGGACCATTCTCCGCATTCAAAATGGCTGCATGCAATACCACACCATCTTCAATAAATATATTCTCTTCTCCATAAATTCGGGTGTGCTGATCGGTAATGGTATTAGATTTTCTACCGGCTGTAATCAAGTTAAAGTCAGCTCGTAGCTGTTCGCCATTATGTTGAAAGATTTTCCATATTTGATCAATCAGCGTTATTGGAGAATTGTACTCTATCACTTTTCCGGAGATCACTTCCGGAACTTCATCTTCTGTGGTGCGAACGGCTAAGATCATGGAATTTTTCATGATCGCATCACCAATATTCAGTTGATGG
>JANPBK010000275.1:0-9885 GCA_031430395.1 Cyclobacteriaceae bacterium | reverse complement strand
GCATTGATCGAATAGGGCAAAGGCCGCTGTTTTGTCTTCGATGCATTCAAAGAAGCCAATGCCACCGGTAGGTTGAAGGTTTCCTTTGTTCAAAGTTTTTTGATCGATGAAGGCAGCCACACGTCCAATTATGATATTGTGCTCATTCTTTAAAATCCATCGTATGCATTCTCCATGACGAAAGGTTTTATTTTTTTCGGGATCGAAAACATTTTCAACATCCTTGTCTAATGGACGAATCCATTGTGGAATAATACTATATAGTGTTAGTGGAAATAGCAGGAATTCTTTTTTATCTGCCTGCGTAAGAACCTCTTTAATAATCATCTATGATATTTCCTTGTTAGTAGCTGCTAAGGTATGATTGGGCAGCTTCAATTCAAAAATAGTTCCTTTATTAAGGTCACTGTTTACTTTTAAGATGCCTCCTAGTTTATCCACCGCATTTTTTACAATGTATAGTCCAAGACCGGAACCATCGGATTGCTCACTCGCACGGTAGAACATATCGAAGATTTTATTGAGATCAGTTTTACCAATACCAATTCCATTATCTGTAAAAACAATACTTGCTCTATCGGCCCCTACATGAATGGAGATCTTAATTTCAGGCATTGTACGATTAAAGTCACGGTTTTTAATAGCATTCGAAATGAGGTTTCGTAAGATTTCTCCTACGCGCCAGGGGTCGCTGTAAAAATCGCTACCGGTACATTTAATAGTTTTTTTTATTTCTTCAGCCCCTTTTAAATAACTTAAATCAAGAAATGTCTGTTCAATAAGTTTTTCCAATTCAACCTTCTTTATCTTAATATCTAACTTCAGGTTTTTAGAGTGACTCAATACATCGCTAATGAAATGATCCAACTGCCTGATCTTTTGACCGATGATTTTGATATAATCCTCAGGGTTGTCATTATTCCCTTTCATTTGAGAAAGATTCACCAATCCCAATACAGATGAAAGTGGCGCACGTAGATCGTGTGAAACTTTATAGACAAAATTATCAAGTTCTATATTGCGTACTTTTAATTCTTCTTCTATTTTCTTTTGTGCGGTAATGTCAACATAGACACCAAAAATACTAATCGTCTTATTCTCTAATGCTACGGGAACTCCATATACGATCACAGAAAGAGGGGTTTTGTCTTTATGTAATCGGGTGGTTTCCAATTTAATAATCTGTGCACTTGAAATTAGGGTGTTCAAGTCATTGCCTTCCGATTCAAGTTCTTGTGGAACAATAAAATCATTCAGGCTGTTGCCAACTAACTCATTGTCTGTGTAACCAAACATCTTTTCGAATCCAATATTGACTTGCATGACCATTCCATGTTCGTCTAGCATAACCAATCCGAAAGGGGAACTTTTGAATAATTGAGAAAAAAGAGTTTCTGTTTTACGTTTTTGTGCAAGCACTTCCCGTTCTTCCCGTGTGTCTTTAATAATGATTTGAATGGCTGGTTGCTCATGAAAAGTGAGTAGATGGGCAGAAACCTCTACACTAATTTCTGCACCATCTAAACGAATGTACTTTTGTTCTATCGTGGGAACAGATTTTCCTTGCTGCAATAACTTTATTCTTTCAAGGGAGTTATTCAAAGAATCCGGATGGACGAATTCTAAAGCGGGCCTTCCAATCAATTCCTGCGGACTGGCAGCCCCTAGCAACTTCGCAGCAGGTTGGTTGGCAAACACCAACATATTATTCTGATAAATAACAATGCCTAGCGGGAGCGTTTCTACCAGTTCTCGATACCTGCCCTCCATTTCTATAGTAATTTGTTCTTGTGATATGCGGTTTTCAAAATCTTGCAAGGTGCCTACTGTTCTGAGGGCATTTCCATGCTCATCAAATTGCACCACTTGCCCCCGTTCCATGACCCATCTCCATGTTCCATTCTTTAGTTGAAAACGATAGACAACTTCATAAAAATCGGTTTCCTTGCGAAGGTGTTTTTCAATGTTGGCAATATAATTTGGTCTGTCTTCGGGATGAATAAAATCTTCGCAATGACAAAACATTTCCTCCAATTCTGATTTGGGATATCCAATGATCTCGGCCCATTTCTCGTTGATGACCGTGACATTCGTTTGGTAATTGTAATCCCAAATTCCCAACTCAGAACCTTTGAGGGCTAATTCCAGTCGTTGATTAGTCTCCCAGTTGCGTTGCTCAATTTCTTTCTTTTCTGTTACATCTGTAAATAGACCCACCCATACAAATCGCCCATCTTCCATTTTGGTTGCACTTGCGTTGGCTTCTATCCATTTCAATTTTCCGGATAACGTTAAAATTCTACCTTCCCAATTAATATCCTCAGCATTGGTTAACCACTTATTGAAATTAGTTAAGAATAGCACTCTTTCATCTGGGTGTACAAATGACTCAATTGGATGAATGCCACTTATCAATACTTCTTTACTTACTTCAAATAGATTTTCACAAAAGGAACTGAAATAGGTAAAGTCTCTTTGGCCATCCGGAAAAAGGGTATATTCAAAAACGGCAGCTTGTAACTTGCCGATAATTTGACCTTGGTGTTCCGCAGGGGTAAGCGCGAGATTCATAATGATTTACAAGATACCTTAACTAAACGAAAGAAGGCACGTATTAAATTAACGAGAATTCAACAAAATCAACGATTGGTTCTTACTTGTTTGACCTGAGTGACGTCCCAATCGATCACCAAACCCTTTGCAATTCCATCGGCCACTTTTTTACCATATAAAAGTTCAACCAAATAGAGAGCAGCATCATACGATTTTGCTCCTCCTGCCGAAGTAATAGCCTTTCGATCATGAACGAAACTCACGTTATCATGTACAGTCAGGTGGGGAAATCTTTTTTTAAACCGCTCTATGTCTCCGGGAAAGGTGGTGCACTCGTACATGTCTAAAAGCTTTGCCTGTGCCAAAAGGAAAGCACCATCACATAGCGAAATAATGTATAGCGATTTTCGACCCTTTTGATTGACAAATTCTATGAGAGCTTTGTTTTCTAAATCCGTATCCATGCTATGTTTTGCGCTGGGTACAATCAAAATGTCTATTTCAGGATACACATCTTTAAAGGAGTAATCCGGCAGAATGTTTAATCCTTCAAAAGTGGTGATTGTATCCATGGTTGGCGCAATTGTAAATACATCGATGCCATGATCAGTATGGAAAATTGTGTGTTGGAATACGTCCATAGGCGCAATAAGCTCTGAATTATATACCCCGTCTACAATCAAAAATGCAGCGTTTAGTTTCTTTGTGGGCAGTATAGGTGGTCCCATCGTAATAGAGTTCTTTTTTTCAATCTGTTGGCAAGAAAGGCCACACATAAATATCATGTTCAGGAGAAAAAAACGCATCTTACTTTTTGTTACATTGAACATAGAAATTGCAAATTATGGATAAAGCAACGGAAAAAAAGCTGCTGATTAAAGAAGATAGATCTATTCTTGTCTTCAATGCTCCATCAGGCCTCGATTTAAAAAGTCGCACCCGTCAGCAGGCTGTCGTGGTCATTGTTTTTGTGAAAGACCGAAATGACATTGATATGCTAGCCCCAAAAGCAATTAGTAAGTTAGCGGTGGATGGCGTACTCTGGTTTGCTTATCCTAAAAAAAGCTCAGGAATGAAGACAGATATTCAGCGTGATCATGGTTGGGAAGTGTTGGCGAAAGAAAAGTTTATTCCGGTAACACAAATTTCAATTGATGAAACATGGTCAGCCTTGCGCTTTAAACCAATTAATAAAATTGAGAAGATGACACGTAATGTAAACGCTGGAATTAAAAGGGAAACTCCGCGTATCATTGCATTGTCTAATGAGTTTGAAAAGATGCTTGCTAAAAGTAATAAGGCAAAGGCATTCTATGATTCTCTATCGTTTACAAATCGCAAAGAGTATGCATTATGGATCAGTACCGCCAAAAAGCCAGAGACATTAGAGAAAAGGTTAAAGAGCACGCTGAAGAAACTTTTGACCGGAAAGAAAAACCCATCCGAAAAATAGCCCATAACAGTTCAATGAATTATCTTTATCGCATGAATAAATTGCTAGCCCCCTTCATTTTTTTAATTGCGTTAACGTCAAGTGCTCAAGTACAAACGGGGAAGGCGTCTTTTTATGCGGACCGATTTGAAGGAAGCCCGACTGCTAGTGGGGAGAAGTATAAAGCATCTAAACTAACAGCTGCACATAAAACATTGCCCTTCGGAACCAAAGTGAAAGTCACCAACTTAGCGAATAACGAATCGGTCGTAGTCATCATTAACGATCGTGGACCTTTTGTGGAGGGAAGAATTATCGATGTGTCCAAATCGGCTGCGGAGAAACTGAATTTTTTTAACCAAGGCACAGCCGAAGTGAAATTGGAGATTGTTGATGCTACCGATGGAAAGCAAGACACACAACCCGTAGCCGTTGACCATGTAGTCGTAGAAGACAAAGAGACCTATGAATTTAATATCAAGCGACTTAGTCCTACTGGTTTTGGGTTGCAGTTGGGTACCTATCAGGAGTTGGTCAACGTAATGAGGATTGTGGATAACTTAAAGAATGCATACAAAAGGAAAGTAGCGGTGCAGGTGAAAGTAGTCAATGGAGTAAAATATTACAGCATTCTGCTCATTGGATTTTCAAAACAAGAGAAAGCGCAGAGCATGGTTGAAGAGTTGAAAAAGAAATTTCCCGATGCTTTTGTCGTTGATTTTAATAAGTTATAATCAATAAAACGAAATTGTGATTTAGTTCATCGCTCTTATCCATTGCCTTACGAGCTCAACGCCTTCTTCATGAACTAATTTTCTTCCTACTTCAGGCATCATGATGCCGGGGTGCACTGATTCTATGCGGTATTGTAAAATGGATTCATCGGGTTTGCCGGGCACAATACTATACAATCTCCCTCCAGAACCTTTTCCGGCAGCAACTGGTGCTTTCCCAATCCCTAACACAGTATTTTCGTTCATACTAGCCAACAAATGAAGTCCGCTCGTTTTTGCAGAACCATCGCTACGGTGGCAGTGAGCACAGTTAATTTCTAGCCACGCTCGAGCACGGTGATCGATACTTTCCTGTATGTTGTCATACGCAACAAGTTTTGGTATTTTGTCGATTGCAGGAAGATTTTTTAAGATGCCGGCTTCTTCCCATTTTATTAATTGAATATTATCTTGACCTTGAAGAACACCATTCAATTGACGCGCGGATGGCCCAATCGGCATCACTTTATCGCCTTTTATATGACAGCCATTACATTGATTTAAGTTTGGGACAGAATAATTTATTTTTCTGAGTTCTCCATTGTAGTGTATCCAAGAAACTTCAATACTTTTTCCGGCTACTTCCAAAAAGGCATCCGTTTGTTCGTCATTCCAAATATAAGAGAGCGGCTTCCATTCATCTTTTTCTAAAACAAGTGAACGGGTTTCTAAAATACGGATATTTTTATCTGGCTGCTGAAAATCCGTAGGGTAATAAAAATTTTTGATGAGTATCGAGCCTTCCGGAAAATCTAAGACTTCAGTGGGATGATAGGTGATTTTTTTCCCAACTGGAATTTTAATAAATCTCTTCTTGAAGGCGTAGTCACTAAACAAAGGTGAGTTGAGGGAGTATTCGATCACACCCTTGGAAGGTTCGAGATCTTTTAGGTTGCCTATAAAAAATTGATAGTCAGAAAGTTTTTGTGTGCCAAGAGAGTTGACATCAGCTACCGGAGTAGGTTCTTCGGCCAATATTATATCTGGTTTTTTTTGCTCGCAGGAAACAAGTAATACTCCGATAAATATCCAAAGCGACTTCATTTAAGTGAGGAGGATTTCTTTTCACAATGGAATGGAGTTAAATCTTTTGAAAGTCCTTTGAAATCATTGGCTGCATCTAATTGGATGAAGGTGATCTCTCCATTTTCTCCCATGCAAATAGTACGTTCTTTTTGCTTGGGATTTTCTATTCCATCATATACGATGTCTGGAGTATCCAAAAAAGATTTTGTAAGCAGGAGCTTGCCGATGTCGCTTTGCAGCGTTGGGAACCAATGGCGGTTTTTAAATTTATTGTGTTGTATTGAAATGTTGTAAGGAAAAGGATTGTAGAGAGAATCTTCGCGAAAACGGTTGTTAACAGATTGAACCCCACCAATAGCGCCTTCCTGTTGTTGCTCGCCTTCGTTCAGCGCAGCAACCATTTCATAACTCACGATGCCTATGCCCACGGTTCTATTGTCGGTAATGATGTTATCATAAAAGTCAACATCATGGGTGGCCAATATCATGACTCCTGTGCCGGGTGGAATACTGGCTACTACATTTCCTTTTTGAGCAAAGTTTTCGTGATTGTTATCATGAATATTATTTTTATAAGCTTTTGCTGAATGACCATAACGGGTAAGCCCCGGCAAATCAAAAATTAATAAACCACCTGTATTTTCGAATGCTTCATTTCCATAAATCTCCACCCACTTTGAATTTTCGGCTTCTATGCCAGCCACATTCCAATAGGCTTTGTTATTTCGAATAATAACGGAATCAGATTGCCCAACATAGATTCCTGCATCGGATGAACCCATCGCGATGCATTCTTCGATTAATACCTTTGTACACACAACGGGGTACAAGGCGTAGGCGCCATTTTCTGATTTTGGCCCATCAGCCCAAGCCGAACGTATGCGTCTAAAAGTAATTCCGTTAGTATCATTTACTTTTAGATTATCACCTTTCGCATCTTCCACAGAAAAATCTTCGAGTACAATATTTTTTCCATTGCTAATGTGCAATCCTTCGGCACCTTCTGTTTGATTCTTCCAGCTTAAAATGGTTTTATCAATGCCCTTGCCTTTAATTACAATATTATTCTTCCCATCCATGGTAATGCTTTTGGAAAACATAAAATTTCCTTCCGGTAAATGGATAGTATCGCCATCAGTGGCAGTAATGAGCTGTGTTTGCAATGACTTTTCTATGGTCTGCCACGTTTTAGGAGCTGATTCTTTTTGAGAGCAGCTGACCAAAGCAAGAATTCCTAAAATAGGAAGTATACACTTCATAGGCTTAATTTAAAGTGAAACTACCTATTTTATTTTATTGATTTGATATGCTTGTTAAGATTTTCTCTTTTTCATCTTTAGACCAAACAAAAAGCGCATCGTATCATAAGGACGGATCAGTGTAATGTAAAAGGAAGCGCAGCTGATCAACGTAAGTAAGCAAATCATCCAGTATTTGGCGGCTATGCTCCAATCCCATTGGCACACATAATATCCAATAGCGATGATGACCGATTGGTGCAAAATATAAAAGGGATACAGCCCTTCACTTATTTTCGATAGCCAAGGGTGCGGCTTATGCAGGTAATGTTGACCATACGCAATAATCGTAATAACTGTAAACCAACTTACGAAAATTGAAGTCACATCAAAGATTGTTTCCACCATATCCATTGTCCAGGGCAAAATAATCAATTGACGAAAATGAAAGTAACATGCATAAAATGGAATCAATGAAATGAGCATTGTGACTAATAGATATTTTCTATTTGTACCGATGGCGCTCCAAAGCGTAGGGATGGAGTAACAAATAACACCCATTATGAAAAAGAGAAAATAGTAGATAAAGTATGCACCATCTTTTATGAGATCATGTGTTTCTTCAGGAAAATATGGACGTAGAATAATTTGTGTAAGGAGGATAAAAACAGATGGGATTAGTAAAATCCCAGCCGGACTTCCTAAAAGTGAAAATACTTTTGTTTTAAATTTTTCAGATGCAGCGGATCTTACATACTTAAGAAGAGGCATAGCAAGTAAGGAATAAATGAACAAGTATAAAATAAACCATAGATGGTGCCAGCTTAAACTGCCTTCTGGATAAGGCTTGAATTGGAAAACAGTTTTATAAAAATCCCAGTAGCTGCTGTATTGACTTATTCTTTCATAGTAAATTTGAGGTGGGACTACGACCAACATTCCAAAAATTAACGGAATGAATAATCTTTTGAAACGCTCCATTCTGAATTGGCCGGGCGTGCGACTACCAAGCGCCATAAAGGTGCCGGCACCAGATATAAAGAGGAGGAGTTGCATTCTAAAGTTGTGTGACCATATCATCCAGTATTGAAAGGAAACAGTGGTCTCATTGTTTTTCACGTGCCAGCCCCAGGTATTGAACCACATCCCTGTGTGGAAAAAGAGCAGAATTACGATGGCGATTAGTCTGAGCCAGTCAAGGTCGTGTCTTCGTTGATCGGTAATGGTTAATGGTAGTTCGGTGGTAGTTGAGTCCATGGCGTTTATTTTTTTGTAAAGAAACGGCAATGAAGTGCTGTGGTATGACTTCGTTTATAAGCTAGAAGGCCGATTTTATAAAGTCGAACGCCATTCTGAAGGCGTTTTGCCTGTGATCTTTTTAAATGCCGTATTAAAGGATGACTTAGAATTATATCCAACCTCTTCCGCAATCTCTTCGACTTTAATATTTGATTTTGTTTTCAATAACTGCTTGGCTTCTTCAATTCGGTATTCTGCCGTCATTTCAAAAAAGCTTTTCCCCAATCCATCATTAATAACCTGACTAAGTTGGTGAACGGAAAGTTTTAATTGACTGGCTAATTCGGGTAACGAGAAATCAGGTTTGAGAAATGGTTTTTCAATTTCCATTCTTTCTTTTAGCTTCTTTAAAATGGCGGTTTGATCATCCTGCGACAGCGAAGAACTTTTATACTTCTGCTGATCAACCAGGTTGGGTTGCTTAAAGAAACCCGATTGCCGAATGACCTGAAAGCTAATTAAGTAAATAGGGATCGATATATAGGCGGCAAAGAGGTGATCACCCGTATCTCCGCGATAAAAAAGTTTAACAACAACAATCAGAATAAGGACCAATGCAAATTGAATTACGCTGGAGCGCAGTTGGAGAAAGGTAGGATGTCTTGTTTTCAATATAGATTCTTTCTTAGCTTGAAAGGCTTTAAAAGTACTTATCAGCCCCAAGATTGTATAGATACTTAGGTGTGTTAAAATAATTTCACTGTGATATGGGATAGAAAAAAAATCATCTTTCGCTTCCCTAAATGTAAGTCCGGCAGTATGGAAGGCACCAATCCAAGCGTTAAATTTGACATCATCTGACTGAAGGAAGAAAGGTATTTGAATAATCAGCCATAGCGCTGCAACAATAAAATGATAGTAACGAGTTGAATCAGTCTTGCCTTTTGTCAGACTAATCGTCATTAAGTAAAAAGCAGGTCCAATCAAAAAAGAAAGCGGCTCTGAAAAATCTACCAGCCACAAACAAGTAATAATATAACCGGTGTAGCAAAGAAAAATTTCGAGGGTGCAAGCGGCCATTGACAGAACCAGAATACCTTGATATACATTGGCTTCAATTTTTCTGTTTTCTTTGGAGAAGAAAAACACGGAAAGAAAGGCGGCCTGTACAATGCCGAGAAAAATGAATATGGCAAATAGGTCTATCTTGTAGGACATACTGTTTCAGAAAACAAAGCAAACTAATCTTTTTGAAAGGATCCGAGAAGTAATTGATTAAATCGGTTAAATCTTATTGTAAGGTCAAGTTAATTAAAGTCAATGCACTAACTTTAGGCCTCTAGGTTTAAATAGTAGAATGCTTCAATTACTGAGCGAATCGTCTTTATTATTACTCTTTCTTGTGTTAGCCGTGGGTGCACCCTTAGGCAAAATAAAAATTGCTGGTGTAAACTTAGGCATTGCTTCCATCCTTTTTACCGGGCTGGCATTTGGGGCATTGGCACCGACCATTAAGTTACCGGCTATTGTCTACGAAATTGGCCTGGTACTTTTTATTTATTGTATAGGTATTTCCAGCGGTGAGCAATTTTTCGGGAACCTGAAAAAGAAAGGCTGGCGTGAG
>JANPBK010000274.1:0-2498 GCA_031430395.1 Cyclobacteriaceae bacterium | reverse complement strand
CCAATATATTTTACAGGAATTTTAAATTCATCAGAGATACCAATGACCACACCCCCCTTAGCGGTGCCATCTAATTTTGTGATGGCTAAACAAGTGACATTGGTGGCTTTTGTAAACTCACGTGCTTGGACAATTGCATTTTGTCCCGTGCTTCCATCTAAAACCAACATCACATCGTGAGGAGCATCCGGAATCACTTTTTGAATAACTCGATGAATCTTTGATAGCTCTTGCATCAAATTAATCTTTGTATGCAGCCGCCCGGCCGTATCAATGATAATAACATCAGCGCCCAATTCAACTCCTTTTTGAACTGCCTCAAAAGCAACCGCAGACGGATCGGTATTCATGCCTTTAGCGATTACCGGTACACCCACCCGTTCGCCCCAAAGTTTTAATTGTTCAACAGCCGCTGCGCGAAAAGTGTCTGCAGCCCCGAGCACAACAGATTTGCCTTTTTTCTTAAATTGAGCTGATAGTTTGCCGATCGTGGTTGTTTTACCAACGCCATTTACGCCAACGACAAGTAATACGTATGGCTTTATTCCAATGGGGGTTGCAAAATCTGGAAGATCTTCTGTATTATTTTCAGACAGGAGAGAGGCAATTTCTTCTTTTAACAGAGCATCAAGTTCACTTGTGCCAACATATTTATTCTTTGCCACCCGAGTTTGAATGCGTTGAATAATTTTTAAAGTTGTTTCAACCCCTACATCTGAGGAAATCAGAATTTCTTCAAGGTTATCTAAGACCTCTTCATCTACAGTAGATTTTCCAAGAATAGCTTTTCCTAATTTGCCGAAAAAACTTTCATTTGTTTTTTGGAGACCTTGATCAAGCGATTCCTTTTTGTCTTTTGAGAATATGTTTCCTAAGAAGGACATAATTTTATAGGTAAACAAAAAAGTCCCTCGTGGGGACTTCAATATCAATTACGTGAGATTCTTATTTTTTGGCTAGTGTATCTTTAACCAAATCCGTGGTGACAATTTCCTCTTTAAAGGAATAGGCGCCTGTTTTTTCAGACCGCACTGCACGGATTACCTTTGCGTAGTTTTTACCGTCTGTCTTCTTTAGCGATGCAACAACTTTCTTTGCCATAGTTATTTAATTTCTTTATGAAGAGTTTGCTTTTTCATGATCGGATTGTACTTCTTCAGTTCAATACGCTCAGTAGTATTTTTTCTGTTTTTGGTGGTAATGTGACGGCTCATCCCTGGAAGGCCGCTGTTTTTGTGCTCTGTGCACTCTAAAATTACCTGAATTCTATTTTTATTTCTTGCCATGATGTTGGTAGGTTATGCGATTAGGCTGTAAAAAGACCTTTTTCCTTTGATTCTTTCAAAACAGCTGAGATTCCTCTCAAATTGATTGTTTTGATTGCTTTGGTAGAAACCTTTAGTGTCACCCATTTATCTTCTTCTGGGATAAAGAATCTCTTAGTTTGAAGATTAGGGTAAAACTTGCGCTTCGTTTTATTGTTCGCATGTGAAACCTTGTTGCCTGATTGCGGCCTCTTTCCTGTAATTTGACAAACCCGTGCCATAAAAATTCGTTTTTTAGCCCTTTTCAAAAAGGGATTGCAAATATCGGGAAAACAACCCCAATTAAACAAGTTCCAATAACAAATAACCGGATTATACCTTAAAAAGATGTTTCCAATCCTACTGTTTTCTCGGATTCGGCTAATTCCAACTTCCTTAGAAGAGGGTATTGATTAAGACTACAGGGTCAAGACCAACAAAATCATCTATAATAAAATCAGTCTCAGCCAATTCTTCATGAGTATGAGTAGTGGCAACGCCTACTACTTTAGCGCCAGATGCCTTGCCTGCGGCTACTCCCGAGAGTGAATCCTCGAACACAATACAATCAGCTGGCGCATACCCCAACGCAGCAGCGCATTTTAGATAAATTTCAGGATGTGGCTTTCCATGTTCTACGAATGAGTCATCCAGAATGGTTGGAAAATAACTTTCAAAATTGGTTTTTGCCATGACAAAATCCACATTACTTCGCGGTGCTGATGTGCCAATAGCTCTTTGAATCTTTGATTGATTCATTTTCTCTAAAAATGAGGAAAGTCCACGGAGGGCTTTGATATCATCTTTATAGAGTTCCCGGAATAGTCCTTCTTTTTCTTCTGCAAATCGATCCAGTTCTTCAGCTGACAGAGTCCTTCCAAAAAGATTCGTAATCCATTGTTTATTAGTACGGCCATAAATTTTACTTCTTAATTCATCTTCCGTGAGATGATAACCATACTTTTCGCAAAACTGATGGAGTGCAATTTTATGGAATGGATTACTATGAATGATCACACCATCCATATCGAAGATAAAAGCAACTTGATGCATTTTTTTAAATTAATTAATAGACGATAACCCTTTTCCCAATTATTTTTCCATTGTAAGAAAACTGTGCAATATACATTCCTGCAGGAAGTTGACTCAGTTGCACGGGAAATTCCTGATTGGCAGAAACAAAATAAGTGTCTG
>JANPBK010000273.1:0-3854 GCA_031430395.1 Cyclobacteriaceae bacterium | reverse complement strand
CAGTCCCAAAGGATTACACAATGTTAGCTTAATCCATGTGCTCAACATTCCGTTTTCATTTCTTTTCAGATAAAAGAAAACCGGTAAAAAAATGATTACATAAATAAAGATATTACCCAAAAACCAAAGATGACCCGGATTTGGGCTGTACCTCAAATCCCAGTGATAGTGGGATTGCCAAATGATTATGTTGATCGGGACGATGAGTAGCACTCCAACTAAGAAAGGCACGAATATCCTCCTGGCTCTTTCCTCCAATAGCTGCTTCCAGTTTCTGTTTTGAATAGCAAAGTAGACGCCCATTCCTGAAACAAAAAACAAAAGAGGAATTCTCCACACATTAAGCATTGTCATGGGAATCCAGAGATTTCCCCACGACTTTTGATTGGCAATAAAGCCGATCATGATTCCCCATGGCTGAAAGCCAATCGCCACATGATAGAGTAAGAGCAATCCAATGGCAATTACCCTTACCCAATCAAGGTCGTATCTTCTATGTTCTTGCAGCATTTTAGATAAATCAATACAAGGAATTATTTAAGCATTGCTGCAATTTCGGGTCTGATTTTTTCAATGTATGGGTAGTCAAGTTTTAAGCCCATGGGCGCGAGCATTTGTCCCATGATGTCATACGTGCTCTTCAATTCACTGAAAGGGCCTGCCACCGTTTCATAAGCAGTACTTCCATACTTATTCTTAATTGTTTTGTCGGCACTTTTGTTCAGTAACATTTTGACAATCTCTGGTCTGCAAAAAAAGGCAGCAGTGTGAAGTGCCGTTGACTTATCATTATTTTGAAAGTTTATATCAGCACCGGCTTCAAGTAGTAGTTTTACCATATCTGTTTTCCCAAATAAGGCAGCACTGATCAAAGGGCTGGAACCTCCGAACGGGTCTTTTTCATTAATGTTTGTACCCGCAGCAATATGTTGTTTTAGTACGTCCACATTGTCTGTTATCACTGATGCGTGAATATCCATAGAGGGCGTTTTTACTTTGGACTGATCAGAATTAATTTTTTGCGTAGAAGCCTTTCGGTCGTTACAAGCGCCAAGCAGGATCATTAAAATAAAAAGTGTAAAAGCAATGTTCGAAATGGGAGTTTTCATAGTGTTAAAATTTAGCTGGTTAATTTGTTTGACATAGGTATTGCATCTACCACCTAATTGATGGCATACAGCGTATTGATAATTAGTTTGGATTAGCCTTCTTTCTTGAATTCTTCTATCTCTTGAAGAAACTGAGTAGCCTTAGTGAGCTTTTCAGAACCAAAATACTTATCGGTCCATTGTTTCCATTTATTGGATTTGTTTTGAGGAGAAAGTTTGATGAATAGAAAAATGGCGGCTACTGTAAGCAGTATAACAACGGTGGCATTTATCGTCCAGAAAAACACGCCTCCGTTTTGGACGAGATCTTCTGTGTACCACCATGTACAATACAAAGGTGTTTGTAAAAGTAAAATGCGACCCACCAGGTTATCTGACGTTTTTACCATCGCAATTTTTCTTTGCGTATCGGTAATGCTCTCGGCTATGCTGACACTATTGAGTATAGCAATATGCCGAATGTAGGCGATCACGGCAAAAATATTAAACACAATCAGCAGGCCAATTGAAAAGGAAAAGTAGACCTTGTCAAGAGAGTGATAAACCAAAAAGGCGAGAAAAATAATCCAGACAATGCCCAATATCATTACAACTGCATGACCTCTGACAAAAGATCGGATGTTGGACTCTGCTTTTTCCGTCTGCAAAACATACAATTGCTGCTTATTGATTTCCAAGATCTTTTCAATTTTTTTGTCTTGCGATTGCCAAATGTTTTTCAATTCTGACTCATTCATAATTACTGATCGGTTAGTGAAAACTTCGTTCGCAACTTCTCTTTGATCCGTGCTATTTTGGTTGAAACATTCGTTTCGGTAATGCCCATAATCTCGCCCATCTCTTTTTGGGTTCTGTCTTCCAGGTAAAGAATCATCAGGGCCCGATCCATATCTTTTAGTTCAGCAATGAATTGCTGAAGTTGATTGATTTGACCTTCGGTCTCACTCGGCTCATTTTCAGGAATGATCGAAATCAGACTTTCTGTTAACTCAGTAGAAACCATTTTCCTCTTCGAATCTTTGCGGTAAAATGATATGGCTACGTTTAATGCTATTCGATAGATCCAGGTAGAAAGCTTGCTGGAATGATCAAATCGTTTAAATGATCTCCATAACTGTATAACAATCTCTTGTACCACATCCTTGCGATCGTCACTGTCTTTACAATAGGAGTTAGCGACCTTGTAAATAATGCCTTTATTTTTCTCAATAATCAGTTCAAAATCAAGACCATCAGTAGAATTTACCATGTGCTTAGTCATTTTCTTGTCGATGGGCTTTCCGTTTCATTTGCTCTATTATTCGCAGGTGAAGGAAAAAGATCACAGAGATCAGCAAATTTATTTGCATAGCGAACAGGCGATTAAGCTTCGACAGGAATATCATTTATTTGAATACTCCAATATATCCCCCGGCTGGCAGTCCAGCACTTTACAAATAGATTCCAGCGTGCTGAATCGGATGGCCTTTGCTTTGCCTGTTTTAAGTATGGAAAGATTGGCCAGAGTCAAATCTACCTTTTCGGAAAGCTCATTCAGCGACATCTTTCGCCTAGCCATCATCACATCTAAGTTTACGATTATCGGCATGGCTTAGACGGTTAAATCGTTTTCAGATTGAATTTCGATTCCCCGCTCGAAAATCTGAACGATCACAAAAAGTATAACGCTCATAAACAGCCACACGTCAGCTCCGCCCAAACGTAAATGTTGTGTGTCGGGCATTTGAACACCTTGAGTTACTAACCATTCGGTGTATTTAACTCCGAATAGGGTAAACAAACCTATCCCGAATGCAAATGCCGATCCTCTGGTGAGAAAAAGTCTTACTTCGTTGTGGAACGGTTGAGCCAAACTTAATTTTTTATCGTATAGCATTTTTATAATGAGATAAAACAAGCCCGCCTTCATGACTGATGCAATGCTGATCAATGACGTTTCTATTAAGAAAAGTTTCGGGTCATACTTAAACAGGCCCGACAAATCATTTCCTACCCAAAATGTGGCCGCATTGATCGGGTTTATCAGCAGTGTGTACAGAGCACTGAAGATAGAACCACCAGCTTCAATGCAGACGCCTATGAAAATCACCCATGCGAGGATGTTTAGTATTTGGAGTATCAGTTTGGTTCTCTTTTTTGTTTTGTTTTCCATATTCTTTATTGTTTTTGATGATTTAACGATACAAATATCAATAATGTTTTATTGATAAACAATAAATAAAGAATGATTTACAATAATTTTCTGAAAAATGGCTGCTTTTGTATAAAAACAGGTTTTTTAAGATTGATGGGAAACATAAAATGGGGTGTATCAACAATCTGCGACAGCAGTTAGCTACCAAAACGCCACATTTAACTCGTCTTTGTTCACTTGCTCGACAAACCAAGCCTCTATTCAGATCGTTTTCACAATCATTAAAGACATTCTACCTTTACAACTTATCAGTTATTAAAAAATGGAAAAAATCGGAGGATTGACCCCACAAGAGATTGTTAAAGAATTAGATAAGTACATCATTGGACAGCATGATGCCAAACGCAACGTAGCTATTGCTCTGCGTAACCGCTGGAGGCGGATGAATGTGAAGTCAGATATCAAAGATGACATTATCCCCAATAATATCTTGATGATTGGAGCTACCGGAGTAGGTAAAACTGAGATCGCGCGAAGGCTAGCCAAAATTGCTGATGCGCCTTTTGTAAAAGTGGAGGCATCGAAATTTACGGAAGTAGGTTATGTAGGTC
>JANPBK010000272.1:0-1707 GCA_031430395.1 Cyclobacteriaceae bacterium | reverse complement strand
AAGTAGAAGTAGTGAATGGTGGAGCGGGTGATTTCTTGGCCGGTTTCTTTTGCAAATCTCCGATTGAAAATTTGGCTCCCTTACAAGTCTCCAGAAATTCTAAAGCCTTTTTCTCATCATTGAATTTTTCAGATAGTTCGGCAATTAATTGCTTGCCTTTACCTAAATCAAATATCGCATTGACTCTAAATGAAGACTTTGATTCAAACTTTTCAATTTCTCTTTCGCGTTCAACCACCAAGCGCACTGCCACCGATTGAACACGCCCTGCTGACAAACCTGTCCTTATCTTCTTCCAAAGAATGGGAGAAAGTTCAAAACCGACCAAGCGATCAAGCACTCTACGGGCTTGCTGGGCATTGACAAGATTAATATCTATACCACGTGGTGTTTTGATTGCATTTAAGATCGCATTCTTTGTGATTTCTGTAAAAACAATTCTTCGGGTCTTTTTATCGCTCAGATCAAGCACTTCTTTCAAATGCCATGATATGGCTTCTCCTTCACGGTCCTCGTCAGTCGCCAGGTAAACAATGTCAGCCGCTTTAGCTAACCCCTTAAGATTCTTAATAATGTCTTTTTTGTCAACTGATACTTCGTAGGTTGGTTCAAAATTATTTTTTACATCAATTGCCCCATTTCCTTTTTGTAAATCACGAATATGCCCCATGCTTGAGGCCACCTTATAGTCCTTACCTAAAAAACTCTCAATCTTCTTTATTTTTGATGGCGACTCAACAATGACAAGGTTCTTCGACATGCGTATATATCTTTTAAAAGCCCCAAATATCAGTAAAATTTCACAACCACAAGTTTCAAATCATTTTAGCCCTGCAAATTTTCTAACAATTAGAAATAACAATTGAATCTTGTTTGAATTACATCCGCTTGATTAACATTATCTTGCGGCTTCTACCAAACATGTTACATTGGATTGAGTGGGGCTACTATTTTTTTAACTTTAATTCATTAATCTCCATCCAACGATTGGAGCATTAAAATAAAATTAACTGCTTGAGTATGTCTTTATATCTATATATACTTCGACATGCGGAAACGCTGGAAAAATCATCCAGTCAAACAGATTTAGAGCGTGAATTAACACCTAAAGCCGTGCAAGATGCCACCCTACTGGGACAATATATGATTGAGCAAAAATATATTCCTGATTTGATACTTTGTAGCCATGCTGTACGTACACAAGCAACAGCAAGGCTCATTAACAATTCACTTCACTTAATGCCCGAAAAAATTGAGGTTCATCGTACTCTCTATCATTCAAATGCTTCAGATATCCTGCGTATTGTTACGGGCATAAATCAAAATACTACTGATTTAATGATAATCGGACATAATCCTGCCATCAGCAGTTTTACTAATAACTTAATTGACAACGACTTTCTTAGTTTTGAACCTTGTTCACTTGCTGTGATCCATTTTACAAGTCAAAAATGGAGTGAAATAAGCTCTAAGAGCGGGCAATTGGTTTTAGCTCGAAAAGCTTGAATTTTATGATTCCATACATTTTCTTTTACTTTAGCTTTTTAATTCCCATATGGATTATACTCCCCTAGCCATTTACCAACAGAGCATCAATAAGCAACGAATTGTAATCACTGGGGCTGAAAAGTCCAATGTGACCAGGATTATAACAACTATTTTACAAGCTTACCAACGAAAGTTTGATCATTTTCATAATGGCCAACT
>JANPBK010000271.1:0-4075 GCA_031430395.1 Cyclobacteriaceae bacterium | reverse complement strand
AGGGGAGGGGGCTTATGGCATCTTCAAATACGAATCAGGAGTGCACCGTGTTCAGCGTGTACCGGATACGGAAACACAAGGGCGTGTGCATACCTCTGCCGCTTCCATCGTTGTATTGCCTGAAGCGGAAGATGTTGACGTAGAAATTAATCCTGCTGATATCGAAGTGATCACTTCACGTTCAGGTGGAGCGGGGGGTCAGAATGTAAATAAAGTGGAGACGAAAGTGCAGATGACTCATAAGCCATCGGGCATTGTAATTACATGCCAGGTAGAACGCTCACAGCATGGCAACCGTGCACGTGCCATGGTAATGCTTCGCGCGAAGCTGTATGAACTTGAAGTAGAGAAAAAGAATGCAGCAGTGGGAGCTTCTCGCAAAAGCCAAGTGCGTAGTGGGGATCGCTCAGAAAAAATTAGAACGTACAATTATCCGCAAAGCCGTGTGACGGACCACCGCATCGGCTATACACAACACAATTTACCTGCCGTCATGAACGGAGAAGTGGATGAGTTTATCAATCAATTGAAGATCGCAGAGACTGCTGAGAAGATGGCGAATAGCACAAATTGATTTCATAATTTGCCCATTCGATAATTCGAAGACCTTATTCAATCAACGAATTATCGAGTGAACAAATCAATTCTCTCCTTCAGAGTTCTTTATCTGCTCGTCTAGAATTTTATCAATGATAGCCATTTGGCGTTCATCTATTTTTTGGTTGGTTCTCGCTTGCTTTTTCATGAAGCGAAACATCGCGTTTTTCTTTATCTCATACGCAATAAAAATGGTATACCTTTTTTCTTTTTCATTGTAATATTTTTTCTCTCCGACTTTTCTTAAATCGGCCATGTCGGTATTCATTACTTCCCTCGCAAGGCTTTGAAATTTTTCGGCCACATCAGCGCCACGTTCATTTTCGGTTTGCCCCATATAATTATCAGCCACTTGTTTCATGGTTGTATTTACCTGACCGCCTAAAATGGTTTTAGCTTCAATATCTGCTTTCCCTCTGGCAATATTGTCTGATGAACTTTCCCCTTTGCCGGTAGCTCTAAAAAAGCGGTTGTTCGATTCATACGCATTTCCGGAAAAGGGCTCATTTACTTTTTTGCCATACGGACTATTGGCACAAGAAGTTAAAACCAAAACAGCGAAAAGGTAAGCAAAGTATGTTTTCATAAATTGTTGTTTACGGAGTTACGGAAAGTTAGTAAAAATTGTGCCAGAAATTTCAAGCAGTAGGAATAATCAATTGCCACCGAAAAGCCCATTTCCATTTCAACGTGTAATTAGTGATGCCGGCTTGATGCAAAACCCTCTTCAAATCATCCCTCTTAAATGCCCGGAGTACTGAAACAGGGGCGTCAAATTTAACCATGGCTGACTTTGAAAAAAGTTGGGTGAGCCATTTTATAGAATAATAGGCGAACGGATGACGATGGATATCATTGATGACCAACCCTCGTTTAGCCTGATTTTTTAGAGAATTAAAAATAGCAATCAGTTCGTCTTCAGTAAAGTGATGTAGGAAAAGTGTGCTTAGTACAATATCAAATTTTCTTTTTTTAAATTCTTCAGAAAAAATATTGATGGCTTCAAAGCGTATGTTATCAAATTCAGCAGAATGTCTTTGAGCAAAATCAATAATATTAGGATTGGCATCAATACCAATTAGGGTTACCTTTTTTCCTGATTTCTTCGATTGCTTTGCAATTAATCGAAGTATTTCTCCGCTTCCACATCCTACATCCGCAATGGTGATTTCTTCAGCTATGGGAAAGGGTTTCAATAATAGATTTAACCCATGTAAGGTAACGGTATTGCCTCCTAACCAATTGTTAATAAAATCCAACTCTTGTAGCGTTTGATCAACTACCTCACCTTTACAATCAAGGTCGTCCATGATCTCAATGGTAGTAGCTCGATTAATAAGATTAATGGGCATTTAGTGATGTTGTATTTCTAAAATCATGCTTTCTAGTGTAAGGCCGGGGCCAAAAGCAAAACTCAATATTTTTTTTCCTTGATCTTGTTCATTCAAATTATTACAAATTTCATTCAAGACAAAAACTACCGTGGGAGATGACATATTGCCGTAATTTTTTAGCACTTCATACGCATAACAGTTTTGGACTTTTGATAGGCTAAGTTCCAATTCAATAGCCTCTAATATTTTCTTGCCCCCCGGGTGAATGGCAAAGTAGTCGATATCGGCAATCCCTTGTGAAATTTTTTCTAATAAGGAAGAGGTCAGTTTCTTTATTCCACTTTTTATGACATCAGGGACATAGGAAGAAAGACGCATTTCAAAACCCCAATCACCAACTGACCAAGCCATATCATGCTCCCCTTCGGTAGCAATCTCGCAGAAAAAACTAAGTGGTTTTAAATTCAATCCTTTCCGAGGATGCCCTTCTATTAATAAGGCGGCAGACCCATCTGCAAATAGTGAATTAGCCAGCAAATTATCGTCCGTGTTTTCCCGTTGAAAATGTAACGTACAGAGTTCCGTACAGACCACGAGTACTTTCGCCTCCGGATCTTGAGCACAAAGAGAGTTAGCTAATTTCAATGCATTGAAGGCTGCATAGCATCCCATAAAATTGATACATGTACGTTCAATAGTCGACTTGAGTCCCAGGGCTTTCACTAAATCTATGTCAAGACCCGGGGCATACATGCCAGTGCAACTAACCACAATCAAATGGGTGATTTCGGATTTTTTTTGATCAAGAATTTTTGATAAACACTTTTCAGCGGCTGAAACACTTAAATGCACCGCATGTTTACGAAACAATACCAGTCGTTGTTTAGTAGTCGGAAAGGGTTCATCAGCATTGGGATAGAACTCAAAACTGTGATTGCGACCATAGTCTGTTAAAACGGAATGACGCGTTTCAATGCCACTCATCCGATGGAGCGCGCGAATCTTTCTTTCGTCATCCCCATTGAGCGCCATGGCTTTTACCATGAAATCAGCAATTGTACTTTGCTCTATTTTGTTCTCAGGATTAGCGATCCCGATGGAAGTGATGTAACTCATTATTCAATAATAACAAAAATATGTACTAATATGATTAAGCAGAAAGCGAATTACTTAACTTCAAGCAACTATTTATTAACATGAATTACTTACGTTCTGTTTTATTGCATCTGCGAATTCCCTTTTCTTTTTTTTTGTTGCCGGTTTATCTTTTTGCCTTAGCGGTATCCCCGAATTTTAGCGAAAGCCGATTGCTTTGGTCTTTTGTAATTATCCATTTATTACTCTACCCGGCAAGTAATGGATTTAACAGTTATTTTGATAAGGATGAGAAGAGTATTGGCGGACTAAAGAACCCTCCACCTGTCAATAAAGGGTTGTACTACGTTTCTTTGATGTTTGATTTACTCGCTATTGTTTTGGGCTTCCTTAAAATCAATTTTCTATTTGCCGTGATGTTATTAATATACGGTTTGGTATCTAAAGCGTACAGTCATCCTTCCATTCGATTCAAAAAATATCCAATAGGAGGCTGGTTAGTAATTGGCATTTTTCAAGGCATATTCACTTTTTTAATGTGTTATGCGGGGATCAATGGATTTGAGTTTGAGACCCTCTTGCAAACGAAAGTACTCGTACCGGGGCTGCTCACCAGCCTTATGCTATGGGGCAATTACCCGATGACGCAAGTATATCAGCATGAAGAAGATGCGAAACACGGAGATACAACGATCAGCATGAAGTTAGGAATTAGAGGAACTTTTGTTTTTGTTCAAATTTTATTTTCAGTAGCAACCATTTGCTTTGTTGTGTACTTTCAGCAGTACTACACAATGGGAATGGCGTATGCTTTTTTAACAGCTTTGGCTCCTGTGGTTATTTACTTTATGTTCTGGTTTTATAAAATTTGGAAAGATGCTTCCCAAGCAAATTTTTCACGTACGATGTGGCTGAATTTTATTTCCTCGCTTTGTCTGAACAGTTTTTTTATTTACTTCTGGCTAGCGACCAGTCATATTGGGCAGTATTTCTAGAGTGCACGAGACTTTGAATACGATACGCTTACTATTTTTCCAGTAAGTGGCGCG
>JANPBK010000270.1:0-4452 GCA_031430395.1 Cyclobacteriaceae bacterium | reverse complement strand
GTGATGACTCTAAAACCTTGTATGCATCAGGAGGAAATGATAATTGGATTGTTCGTTATGAGATCAAGGCGCAAAAGCTTTTGGTTAAAGATACGATCATCATTGGTAAACCCTGGCCTGAAAAAATCTCGGTTGCGGGCCTGGCATTAGATGATAAAGCAAGTCGACTTTATGTGGTCACCAAGGAAAATAATTCATTGTACGTAGTAGATACCAAAGCCAAGAGTACGATCAAACGACTTGAACTAAAAGGAGAAGCGTATACTTGTATCTTGTCACCTGATAAAAAGTTACTATACATTTCATGTTGGGGTTGTGATAAGATTATTGTTTTCAATACGCAACAACTTACCATCACAACAGAAATACCTGTTGGAGATAATCCCAATGATATGGTCTTGACTAAAAAAGGAACCTATCTTTTGGTGGCGAATGCCAACGACAATTCTGTTTCTGTCATCGATGTAAAAAATAATAAAGTGATTGAAATTTTAAATACGGCACTTTATCCAAACGCACCTAGCGGCTCTACCACCAATAGTGTAGCATTAAGCGAGGATGAAAAAACACTTTATATTGCCAATGCAGATAATAATTGTTTAGTGGTATTTGATTTTTCAAAACCGGGCAATTCACAGAGCAAAGGATTCATTCCGGTTGGTTGGTATCCGACTTGCGTTCGAATGATGGGTAAACAAATTTTAGTTACCAATGGAAAAGGAGAATCTTCTTTCGCCAATCCGAAAGGCCCTAGCCCCATGAAGAAAAAGCAAGAGGTTGCTTACCAAAAAGGAGATACTCAAAAACCTGTGGAGGTACAGTACATAGGAGGTTTGTTCAAGGGTACGTTAAGCATGATTCCTGTTCCGGATGAAAAAAGTTTAGCTATTTATTCTCAAGCCGTTTACGCCAATACACCTTATAGCAAAGGATCTGAGGCCGAATCAAAAGGAATGTTTGGCAATCCGATACCCATGAAGCGTGGAGGCAAGTCACCAATCAAGTATGTGTTTTATGTGATCAAAGAAAACAGAACCTATGATCAGGTGCTTGGTGATGTGCCTGAGGGAAATGGAGACTCTTCTTTAGTTTTGTTTGGCAAGAAAGTCACACCCAATCAACATGCGTTAGCGAAGGAATTTGTGTTGTTTGACAATTTTTATGTCAATGGTGAAGTGAGCGCAGACGGACACAATTGGAGCCTTGGGGCCTATGCCACAGACTATCTGGAGAAAACGTGGGTAACAA
The DNA here is from genome assembly GCA_031430395.1 of Cyclobacteriaceae bacterium. Taxonomy (GTDB): domain Bacteria; phylum Bacteroidota; class Bacteroidia; order Cytophagales; family Cyclobacteriaceae; genus ELB16-189. The sequence goes on along the minus strand of JANPBK010000270.1, from coordinate 3,204 downwards.
GTTACGGCAGTAGAGGCGGGTCTTATGATGCAGAAGGCAATCGCGCCATTGCCAACAACAAGAATGGCTACCTGTGGGATTTTTGCAAAAGACAAGGTGTTAGCTATCGCACGTATGGCGAGTTTGCAGATGGAGGAAAGGCTAACATTCCTTCGTTGGTTGGACACGTTTGTAAAAATTATACGGGGTGGAATGAATCCGTTATGGATACGGTCCGTTTTTTCCAGTGGAAGAAAGATTTTGATTCATTGTTGGCACTCAATCAAGTGCCACAACTCAACACACTTCGAATCATCAACGATCATACGGAAGGTCTCCGACTCGGCAAGCCTACACCAAAAGCGCATGTTGCCGATAACGATTATGCGGTGGGCCTATTTATAGAGCACTTGAGCAAAAGTAAAATATGGAATGAGAGTGCAGTGTTTATCGTAGAGGATGATGCGCAAAATGGCCCAGATCATGTGGATGCACATCGAAGCACATTGTATGTGGCTGGCGGATTTGTCAAGCGTCAATTTGTAGATCACACGATGTACTCAACAGCATCAGTACTTCGTACGATTGAGCAAATTTTAGGGCTGCCGCCCATGAGTCAATATGATGCAGCAGCTGAAACTTTGTGGAGGAGTTTTACCGACACACCAACTAGTTCAACTTTTAAATCCACGGCCCCTGAAATTGATTTATCTGAGCGCAATACCGCCATGAATGAATGGCAACGAAAGAGTGAATCTTTTGATTTTAGAAAAGAAGACAGCATTCCAGATGATGCCTTTAATGAAGTACTTTGGTTCGCGATGAAAGGATCAGCAACGAAATGCCCTGCCCCAAGACATGCTGCCTTTGTTAAAGTGAATGAAATGGAGGATGATGATTGATGCTTCGATTTTGATATTGAGGAACCATTTTTTCAGGGCATAGCTGCACGGATGAATCGCTCTAAAATTTCCAGCGTTATTCTTTGGTCTGTTATTTCGGCAGCGTTCATTGGGCCGGGTACAGTTACTACGGCCGTTTCTGCAGGATCACAATTTCAATTGCAACTTTTATGGGCCGTAGTGTTTGCCACCATCGCGTGTATTGTGTTGCAAGAAGTTTCTGCGCGTATAACGATCGCAAGTGGGTTGTCATTAGGAAGTGCTATTGAGAAAAAATTTGGACAGCAACAAGGATTTTGGATAAAGTGGGTAGTAGGCGGTTCTGTAGTGTTGGGTTGTGCCGCCTATGAAGCTGGAAATATTTTAGGAGGTACAGCCGGGTTAGTCCTATTATTAGAAGGCAACGGAAAAGTTTATACCATTCTATTGGCATTGGTCGCGGCATGGGTGCTTTGGAGTGGCCAGGGAAAATGGATTTCTACCATCATGACCGTTTTAGTTGGAATGATGGGTATTGCATTTCTATTGCTTGCGTTAAATGGAAATTTTACTTTTTCTGAACTTATGGTTTCAAGTGTTATACCGTCCATTCCAGACGGATCGGCATTGCTTACCCTTGGGTTAGTAGGTACCACCATTGTTCCGTACAATTTATTTCTTGGCTCGGGTATTAGTAAAGGCCAAACTATTCCGTTGATGCGAATTGGATTGACCATTTCTGTTCTAATTGGCGGGCTGATTACGATCTGGATTTTGATGGCGGGAACGTTGGTTGGTAGCTTTACTTCCTTTTCGGAATTGGCGAATGAATTTCAACAGAAGATTGGAATGATAGGTGTTTACGCGTTAGGCATCGGGCTATTTGCAGCCGGATTTTCTTCAGCGATCACTTCGCCCTATGCGGCTTCAATCATTGCAACAAGCGTGTTTGGTGCCGAAAGGAAAAATACCGTGCGTCTCGTTTGGGGAGCTGTGTTGCTGATTGGATTTATTTTTGGGATTAGCGGAGTAAAACCCATTCCGGTAATTCTTACTGTACAAGCGTTGAATGGATTGATTCTTCCCTTAATCACAGGATTCTTAATCTTAATTGTTAATGACAGAAACTTAATACCTGAAAATGCACGACATGCCGGTTGGTATAATATTATTTTGTTGTTGATACTGGGAAGCGTTTTACTTATTGGGTTAAACAACGTAGATAAAGCTATCGTGACTGCTTTACAGTTAACATCTAGTCATTTTAGTTTAGTGGCAACCGTTTCAGTGTTAACCACCGGATATCTAAGCTTTCTTCTGTATCGGAAATAACTATTTGATTGAAGGCTTTCTCATGATGGAGACTAAGCTCACCAACGAAACCAATACCCAAACGGCTTCCAGAATAATAAAGGGGGTGTAATCAATCATCCAGGAAGCAATACCGGCCAACAATGCACCGATTAAATTCATGAATACATAAGACACACTATCTTGTGCTATCTTCTTTAAGAGATTTAGAAGAAAGGCAACCAATAGGATACTGACGCCAACAGAGCCGATCCAATCTGCTACCGTCATTTCACCTGGATGTTAGTGTTTTCTATTTTACTCAATTCTTTCAATTCATTTTTCTTATAAAGATCTTCCAACTCTTCCAGTTGAATTTTTCCATTCGGGGCATAGTTGATATAATCTGAAAATAGAATCCCATTCACTTTTCTGGAATTATAGGCTTTTCGCAAGCGATAGCCAATACCATCATCTTCCGCATAGGAATAAGAGAGAAAGCCAATCGTATAATCAGTGGTATTGATATAGTAGATAAATCGATCGTCATGATCTTCGCCACCACCTTCTTGGTTGAACGTGATTTCTATTTTGTAATAGGATTTATTTTCGAGGTTTGTCTCTCCAAGGAATTTTTTCTTGACAGAGGCATCGTTCAACCCGTATGGTAAGAGCGCAAAATAGAGGACTGAGTTTACTGAAGAAGTATACTTCACCGCCATTGAATCGAGTACTGTAGTCAGCGAGTCGTTCACGAATCTTTTAAACCCGTCATTGGAAACAAAATCGTGGATAGTTTGAGTAGAGTCTTTTTCATTTTTGAAAATGCGTTCATACGAAAATTTTCCGTCCTCTCGGTTACCCACATAGTGCCGACCTCTAAAATCAAATTCGGTGGTGGAGTGTAAATATTTATCACTACCGGATGCAGCAATGGCCTTGTCAATAATGGACTGAGGATTGTTTTCGGAGCAACTTTGAAGAAGAAGAGCAAACGTGTATAAGACAAGAGCATCAAATTTTCTCATAACCTATTAAGATCAAATTATTTTCG
>JANPBK010000269.1:0-4996 GCA_031430395.1 Cyclobacteriaceae bacterium | reverse complement strand
CACAATTTCCTGTATCTCCGCTACCTGGTCTCGAAGATTCTTCTAATGAGCGGCTCACTGATGGCATTGTCGTCAACTATCGAGAATTTGGATCTATTGATGGGGGAAGTTTTGATTTAGCCTCGAAATACAATAAAGGCAGAACGCTTACCCATGAGATGGGCCATTTTTTTGGACTGCGTCATGTATGGGGTGACATTAATGGTTGTAGTGGCACCGACTATGTGAACGATACTCCGACTCAAAGTAAATCCACGGCAGGGTGCCCGGCTCATCCACAAGTTGACTGTTCAATCGCCAAAATGTTTCAAAACTACCTTGACTATTCAGATGATGTGTGCATGAATATCTTTACACAAGGTCAAGTTGCACGAATGACTACCGTTATTCAAAACAGCCCCAGAAGAAAAGAATTACCTAACTCCATAGGATTGCAACCTCCCCTCACCGTGCCCAATGACTTGGGAATCAAAACAATTCTCAACCCCGGAAATACCAGCTGTAGTGGAACTATTGTTCCATCTATCCTTGTCAGAAATTATGGCAATAATTTTATTACCTCAACACAAATACAAGTAAAAAGAAATAATTCAGTCATTGAAACTAAAAATATCGTCCTTGCCCTAGCAGTAAATAGTGAAGTACAAATAGATTTTTTACCGGTCGCACTTACGGCAGCCAATACTTCCCAGTTTGATTTTATCATAACATTTACAAATGGCATACCGGATGGAAATAGCCTTAACAACTCAAAAGGAATTACCACCACCACCCCTGCGCTCGGCATTCTTCCAATTGCCGAAACCTTCTCAAGCATCCCTTCCTCCTGGTCTATACAAAATCCGGATAATTTAAAGACCTGGCAACCAATTACTGCCAATGGAAGAACCGCGCTGTATATCAACAATTATGATTATGCAGAAGTAGGTGCCATCGACCGGCTTACTACTCCTCTTATTGATTTAACATCTTTGCCTACCGCAACCTTACTCTTTGATCGGGCGTATGCCCCTTATCCAGGCACCACGGGAGAAAGATTACAAATTCTCGCTTCCAATACCTGCCGTTTTGATAATTCCCCCATCGTTCTTTTCAATAAATCAGATGGCCAACTAGCAACAACCACCTCAAATCTAAGTGCCTTTGTGCCGACTAATTCTCAATGGATTACAGAAGCTGTGTCGTTAAATCAATTCGTAGGACAATCCATCCAACTAGCTTTTGAAAATACAAACGCCAATGGTAATAATGTCTATATCAGCAACGTGAGAATCTTTACCGGCAACTATTTGGACATAGCATTAATGAAATTAGAAAGTCCTTCACCCGTCAGTTGTCTAGCCAATATATCACCCTTTATCAGAATCAGAAATACTGGAAATGTTCCCATTACCTCTTTTACAACCTCCTTAACAATTAATGGAGGATCTGCATTACTCCAAACTTTTTCAGGCCTTTCTATTAATTCAAACACAGAACAAGTTATCCAACTTAATGCCATCCTTCTCGGTGATGGCAATAACCAACTTAACATATCGATTATAAATCCCAATAGTATTGCAGATGATAATCCTACAAACAATGCCGGTTCCTACAATCTGGTGGTTCAAAATACCAAAGAAATCATTCCATTACGAGAAAGATTTGACAGCAATTCGCTATTAAAATGGTCGATTGTAAGTCAAGGGCAACAACCATTATGGACTACCACGGCTACCAACTATTCCACCTCACTCGTGTACCAATCATTTACTAACACAAATCTTGGAGATGAAGCATGGCTTGTGAGTCCTGTTTTGGATTTTTCTAAAACATCAAAGGCAAGCCTATTTTTTGATGCCAGCTATGCCAAGCGAACCACCGGAAGTGAATCATTAAAAATTCTAGCTTCCTATGATTGTGGTATTAATTTCAATGACGTTTTATTTGAGCAATCGGGGAGTCAGCTTTCCTCTGTTATTTCGCAAAATCCATGGTTGCCTTCATTACCAATCGATTGGAAGAAGAATTTTATCAATCTGGATAATTATACCGGCTATACAACGGCTCGTATTGCCTTTGTTCTTACGAATGGAAACGGTAATAATTTCTATTTAGACAATATCGATTTCTATACACAAGATAGCCCAAATCAAGGCCCGGTTCAACCAGCAGAAAATCCATATTCGGTGTATGGCGGAATTGGGTCACCACTTAAAATTACGTTCAACTTAAACGAACGAAAATACGTACGATTACAAATTTACAATTCGATTGGCCAAGTAGTTTCCGATAGCTCATTACCTGATACACTTAACCAAACGTACAATCTTGATACCGGTGAAGGTGGAAGTGGCATTTATATCGTTAGATTACAAATAGACAACCAATTGAGTGCTACAAAAGTCTACGTTGGTAACTGATCGAATAAGTCAACTCACTGCTTGAAATCTGATAAATACTCAACATCTTTGAGTTAATTTTATAGTTATGAGTCAGCAAAAAATTGCGTTATTATATGGAGGAAGGTCCGTTGAACATGGCGTCTCTATAAACTCAGCCAAGAATATATTTGAATACATTGATAAACAACGTTTTGAACCAATCCTCATTGGTATTTCTACAGCCGGAATATGGTATCTCACCAGAGAGGTTACCAAAGATATCGATGCAGGTGAAGAACTATCCCTACGACTCAATCCCTCCTCCCCGACTTTTATCACCTCCTCCGGAAAATCAATACAGGTAGATATTGTCTTTCCTGTACTTCACGGAACAGATGGAGAGGATGGCAGCATTCAAGGGCTTATTAAGGCGATGGACTTGCCAATGGTGGGAACCGGAGTGCTTGGGTCAGCGATGTCGATGAGTAAATTGGTGACTAAGCGTTTACTCCAAGAGGCTGGGTTGCCTGTGGCCAATTTTTTATGCGCCTATTATTCAGAAAAAAAAGAATTACAATTCCAACAAGTCAAAGAAAAATTAGGGCTCCCATTCATGGTTAAATCTGCCAGTCTTGGTTCATCCGTGGGAGTTTCTAAGGTAAAATCAAAAGAAGATTTTGATGCGGCCATAGAAGAAGGATTTCGGTACGATGACTGTGTTTTGTTAGAGGAATATATTCAAGGACGCGAGATCGAATGTGCCATCTTAGGCAATGCACCCGCTACAGCTTCGTTACCAGGAGAAATCATCATCAGCAAAGAATACGAATTTTATACTTTCGATGCTAAATACGTTGATGGCAATGCAGTGACGATAGAAGTTCCGGCAAAATTAGATGGGGCGATTCAGGAAAAAATAAGATCGCTGTCTATACGGGCGTATCAAGCCCTTTCATGTGAAGATTTCGCGCGCGTTGATTTATTCTTGACGAAAGAGGGAGAAGTGTTTGTGAACGAAATCAATACCATCCCTGGTTTTACCAATTCAAGTATGTTCCCAGTCATGTGGAAAGAAAGAGGAATATCTTTTACCGGATTGATCACACGCCTAGTAGAGTTAGCCCTAGATCGATGTAAAAAATCAAAAAGAATTGAAAGAGGTTTTGAATCTTCATTGAAGTTTTAATGTTGCGTATGAATTCTAACTCATTTTTTAAAAATAATACCGTTAAGGGATTAGTGCTCAACTTCAGTATGGTGATTGGATTGATCGTTTTAATCGCCCTTGTCTACTTCTACATTTACTTGCCCAATATTACCAACCACGGTAAATACATCCAGGTTCCTGACTTGACAGGTATGACCATGGAAGAAGCAGAAAAAAAGTTGCAGGAAAAATCTTTACGTATTGCGATCAATGATTCATCCTATTCAGAACAAGCAAAACCACTCACGATATTGAAACAATTTCCGAAAGTGGGTGAAGATGTGAAGGAAAACAGAACTATTTATATTTCCATCAATAGAATCACGGCACCTACTTTGCCAGTACCTGATTTAGTGGATCGATCGCTGATCAATGCAGAAGTGGTATTAAAAAGTAATGAATTAAGAATTGGCAGAATATACTATGAAGCTAGCCCATGGCGAAACCTGGTAAAGGAAATGCGTTATCGAGGACAAGTCATTCTTGCAGGAACACGCATTCACAAAGGGGCTGTGATTGATTTAGTAGTAGGTGATGGAAATGGGCCGGCTGATTTTGTGGTGGGTAACTTAGTAGGCGATTCATACAAGAACGCGCTATTAAAGCTTTCAGGCTGGAATCTTCATCTAGGTACTGTTGAAATCCCTGAAGGGCAAGATACTACGGGTATAGTGCCCATCGTTTATAAGCAATTGCCACTCCAAGGTGATTCAGTTAGGATTGGTGACCCGATTCATATCTGGATTGCTCCAAAGGGTTACAAAGAAGCGGAGCCAGAGCATAAAGAAAATTAGATTTGCCTTGAAGTCGGTTAGCAACAATCGGTGAGGGTATTGTCAAACATAAATATTGAAAGTTGAGTTTTCCTTTTTCTATATCTTGTGAAAGAATAATTCCACTCCTGCTATTTATTTCTATTAGTAGTTTTGCTCAAATCGAAATTGTATCCATCTATAGAGATCCAATTCCCGAGCATCAAAACAAATCTGCTCGCACCGGCTCATTGCCTGCTCAAGCCCTTCCGTTTTGGGATGATTTCTCTTTTAATAATTCCACGTATTACCCTAACAACAAATTGTGGGAAAATAGCAATTCAGTATGGGTGAATAGTGGTATGGGTATTAACCCTCCCTCGTTGAATGTGGCAACCTTTGATGGATATGATTCATTAGGGAAACCATATAGTGTCAGTTTTTTGGCGAAAGGGTTTGCAGATAAGATGACTTCCGTTGCTCTGAAATTAGGCGATGTACCAGCACCTTCAAGATCCTCTGTCTTCATCAGTTTTTTCTATCATAATATCACCAGTATATGTCCATTGGTTATTTATAAAAATATAATCTGTAGGTTGATTTTCATTTTTTCCTTCAGGCAATTCTTTCCTATCGTATTTGTACAGATTAATAATCAGTTCTTTTTTTATTTC
>JANPBK010000268.1:0-7916 GCA_031430395.1 Cyclobacteriaceae bacterium | reverse complement strand
ACCTTCGCGAGAGAAACCAAAACCAATGAAGCAAACCATCTTTATCATCGCTTTTTTTATACATGTACATTCATATGCTCAGCTTGATCAAATACTTTCAAAGACCAAAAAAGTATTGGATATGAAGCAGCCTTTGACTTCAGAAGAGGTGAGCAAGGGTCTTAAAGAAGCGCTAATTAATGGCATCACGAAAGGCACGGACATCACTTCAAAATTGGATGGGTATTATAAAAACCCGGAAATAAAAATACCTTTTCCTCCAGATGTAAAAATGGTAGAAGATAAACTCAGGATGCTCGGTATGGGTGGAGAGGTTGATAAATTCATAGTTACTTTAAATCGTGGCGCAGAGGATGCTGCAAAGGAGGCAAAACCTATTTTCATTGCAGCGATTAAACAAATGACTATTGATGACGCTATGGCCATTTTAAAAGGCCAACCGGATGCCGCTACCCAATTTCTTCAACGTACAACAACTGCGCAGCTTAAGGAAAAATTTAAACCAGTCGTGCAGGTGTCGTTGGATAGAGTACAAGCCACAAAATATTATGCGGATTTGGTGAAGAATTATAACAGGATTCCTTTTGTGTCTAAGGTAAATCCAAGCCTAAAAGACTATGCTACAGATAAAGCAATACAAGGACTCTTTACGATGATTGCAAAAGAAGAAAAATCCATTCGACAAGATCCTCTGGCTCGGACTTCTGACTTGTTGCAAAAAGTATTTAATACTAAAACAAAATAGTAGCAGGAACAGAATTTTGAATTCGTTCATGAAGACTTTCAAAAATTGTACATTGATTGCGCATTGATCAAAATAGAAATTTATGACTCTTTTCGAAAAATATCAGCCTGTCATCAATAAAGCCGTAAAGGCTTTGCATGACCGTACATTTTATGCTGCGTTTGTAGAACATCCGGCACCAGCCGTATATGGAGAAACAGCCGATGCCGATGGACAAGCAAAATTGAAGGGCATGCTAGGCAAAAAGTTTGATGAACTCAAACAAACTAACCCGATAGCATGGGGCGGACAAGAGGAGTCGCCTTATCTCCAAGAGGATTTGATGGTTTCGTATCCTCTTTTTTCAACGGCAACATTGATCGAGCGTGCGAACTCTTCTTTTCATCAATGGCGCAAAGTGTCATCACAAGACCGCGCCGGGATATTGATGGAGACACTAGATCGGGTTAAAGCACGATTTTTTGAAGTTGCTTATGCTACCATGCACACGACCGGTCAAGGTTACATGATGGCTTTTCAGGCATCTGGACCACATGCTGCGGATCGGGCTTTAGAAGCAATTGCTGCCGGCTATGAAGAATTGAATCGTTATCCTTCGAATGCTATTTGGGAAAAGCCAATGGGCAAATTTAATTTGCAACTGAGTAAGGAGTGGCGTGCGATGCCCAAAGGGATTTCAGTAGTTATTGGTTGTTCTACTTTCCCTACTTGGAATTCTGTCACTGGGATTTATGGAAGCTTAATTACCGGTAATTCCGTTATTGTGAAGCCGCACCCGGGCGCGATTTTACCCATCGCTATTTTCGTTGCAGAAATTCAAAAAGTGTTGAGTGAAAATAATCTTGACCCGAATACTTGTCAGCTTGCGGTAGATACGTTTGATAAAATGATCACTAAAGAATTAGCCGAACATCCTGATGTAAAGTTGATTGATTTCACAGGCAATTCTGCTTTCGGTTCTTACCTGGAAGCGTTGCAAGGTAAAACTGTTTTCACCGAAAAGACCGGTGTCAACTCTGTGATTTTAGATTCAGTAGAGGATGCTGATAAAGTGGCAGCTAATTTAGCTTTCTCTGTGAATCTCTATAGCGGGCAAATGTGCACAGCTCCGCAGAATTTTTATATTCCTGAAAGTGGAATTAAAACAGCAACTGGGTCAATCAGCTTTGATGAGTTTGCGGAGAAGTTTGTAGCGAATATTAATGGATTGGTTGATAATCCGAAGGCCGGACCATTTGTATTGGGTGCTGTACAAAATAGAAAAACAAACGAACGCGTTATCGAATCGGAAAAAATAGCAGGAAAGGTTTGGCTGAAATCTCGCACTTTTGAAAATCCGCAATTCAAAAATGCTCGGGTAGCTACACCTATTGTTGTTGAAGTCAATGCTGGACAGAAGGAAATATTTAGCAAAGAATTATTTGGTCCGATCGCATTACTGATCAAAACCAAAAATACAGATGAGTCTATTGCTTTGGCGAAAGAGATGGCACAACAACATGGAGCTATTTCGTGTGGAGCTTACACAACCGATTCCACGGTGAGAGAAAAAATTGCCGATGAGATGTCGCTTGCGGCTACGCCTGTTTCATTCAATTTGGTAGGTGGTATTTATATGAATCAAAACGCGGCCTTCTCTGACTTCCATGTAACGGGCGGCAACCCTTCCGGCAATGCCTCATTTACGAATCCAGAATACGTGACCAAACGGTTTACCTGGGTAGGGCACAGGGAGCCGGTGAAGTCAATGTGAAGAGAATGATATCAAGATGCCCTATTCATTTTTTCCAAACGCTTTCTAGTAAGTAAACGTCTGTAATTTTCACATCTCCGGCAGTAGTGATTTTTATTTCTTTTTGGTGAAAATAAAATTGTTCTGTTAACACAGCGAAGCCATCATTGATGTAAACTTCTGCGATGGATTGATCGATGATCACTCTAATTTTAATTGATGGTGGGTATAATGGAACCGAGTATGCATCGAAGCTTGAAAAATCAGGATTGAAATCGGTCTTTGATTTTGTTCGATCAATCGTGAAATCACCTTCCACATAGGATAATGTCAAGCGATCGCCAGCATCGGTGGTAATATCAAGGGCCGTCTCTTCTGTAAGTTCTGCGGTGAATTCGAATGGGCCTTTAAGTGTTTCATTTTCTATTACTTCTATTCTATTGCCTCTCAACTTTTCTATGCCAACTGGTTGTTGTTTCAATATAATTCCGTCTGTTGTTTTGACAAGACTTAATTCTCTGGGCAAAGACATTGCACCTCGCCATGGGGATGTAGGTATCTGGTTTCCATAGGTCCAATTATTTACCCAGCCGATCATCACTTTCTTGTATTGCTGACGATCTAGATTGTTATAGATAATACCTGCATAAAAATCTTTTCCAAAGTCCAAATAAGCGGGTGTCTGATGGGAACTATCTTTTTCAAAGACATTTCCGTCAAACTCACCGACAAAATATTGCATGCCCACAAACTTTGGCCCTTGAGGGTGACCTCCAGATATTGACAGCACCCACTTCGTTTTATTTTCATTTTCGATGGGCAACTCGTACAAGTCAGGACATTCCCAAACTCGAGTGGTGTCTCCGGCATCTGTAAAGGTACCGGTCAGTTTCCAATCCAGAAGATTTTTTGAATCATAAAATTGGACAGTAAAGCGATCAGGAATGACCAAGGCCATCACCCACTTTTGCTGCGGTTCATGCCAAAATACTTTTGGATCACGGAAATCCTTTCGTTTAATATCCAGGATGGGATTCTTATCATAATACTTCCATGTTCGCCCTTTGTCATTGCTATAGGCCAGGCTTTGATGTTGAAGTAACCCCTGATTGCCTTTATGCACATTGGATGTAAAAATGGCGATCATGGCATTCGCGCCAAATCCGGCCGTATTATTTTTATCTACAATAGCAGTTCCAGAAAATATCATGGTGCTGTCATTCGTGATACGATCCTGATATTCGCGTAGTGCGATGGGTAGATGCTCCCAATGAAGAAGATCGGTGCTTACCGCATGGCCCCAACTCATATGTCCCCATATGTTGCCGTATGGATTGTATTGATAGAACAGGTGATATTCACCATCTAAATACACTAACCCATTCGGGTCGTTCATCCAATTTTTTTCAGGAGTAAAATGAATTTGTGGGCGATAAAGTTCTTGATAATACTTGTTGTCATCTTTTTTCTTGGATTGGCAAGACAAAAAAACAATGAATGTTAAAATGAGAATCAGCAGTTTACTCACCTTGAATTAATTGAAGTGAAGCCGAATTGATGCAATAACGAAGACCGCTGGGTGCAGGGCCATCTTGAAATACATGGCCTAAATGTGCATCACATACGTTGCAAAGTACTTCTACTCGCACCATTCCATAGCCTGAGTCTTTATGATAAGCAATTGCATTTTCTTGGACTGGTTGCGTAAAGCTCGGCCAGCCGGTACCTGATTCAAATTTTACACGTGAATCGAACAAGGGAGTGTTACAGCAAACACATGCATAGCGTCCGGGTTCATGTGCTTCGCAATATTCTCCTACAAAGGCACGTTCCGTCCCTTTTAGCCGGGTGATCTGATATTGTTCAGTCGTTAAAATTTTTTTCCATTCTTCCGTACTTTTTTCAGTACGGTGCGAAGGCGTTGGATTTCCTTTTGTTGCAAACCGAATGACGTCAGTCCATTTTAGCATAGTTCTTAAATTTTATATTTACCGCACCTTGGCTTTCCTAACTATTTTTGAAAACAATCCCGGAAAGAATCTCTTTAAATAAACAGCAAAGACTTCTTTTGCGCCACCTATATATACTTCCTCTTTTCTCTTTTCGATAGCCTTCACAATTTCCTTCGCACAGCGTTCAGCAGATAGGCCATGGTCAGTCGTTTTGTCCATTTTGTTTAACTTCGAGCCATCACCCGTTAAGGCATTGAGCGTTACATTTGTACGTATCCATCCAGGACAGATGAGAGTCACAAAAATATTTTCTTTATAAACTTCGGCCCGAAGTGAATCAAAGAAGCCGTGTAAGGCATGCTTTGCAGCCGCATATCCTGATCGATAAGGGGTGCCAATGATTCCCATCACACTGCTGGTGATTACAAAATGACCTGATCTTCTTTTTAAGAAATGAGGAAGTAAATATTTTGTTAACGCAATTGTACCAAAATAATCAATCTCCATTATTTCTCGGTCTACCTGTAACTTGGTTTCTTTGGCAAGACTACGTTGGCTAATCCCTCCGTTATTTATTAAAATATCAATATGCCCAAAAAGCTGTATAGCTGCTTCAGTACTCAACAGCAAGGTATCGGCTTTAGAAAGATCGAGCGGTAAGATGCGAATGTTTGGTTGAATCGAAGCGCTACAATTTCCTTTTACGCGCTCCAGTTCTTCCTTTCTTCTTGCAGAAAGAATAAGACGAGCACCTTTTTTTGCCATTGAATAGGTGAGCGCTTCTCCAATACCAGAAGATGCTCCGGTTATCCAAATCACCTTAGAAGGTCTCGTTGCCATAATGACTAATTGGGTTTAGCTATTTTTTTATCTTCGGTATAAATCCAAATCGTATAGATACCAAGTGCTGTGCCAAACGGAAATGAAAAAAGTTTGAAACACCCAAGTACCAGCAGTAATGTAAGTGCCCAGCTCTTTCCATTGAGTAGGCTAATGCCGCCAATAATGGAAGGAATAGAGAATAAAATAATGATAGCTGTTGCTAACGTGCTGATAAAGGGAATAATCCATTCAACTATCCAATGGGTTTCTACGTCTGCTTGTTCCAAGATGAAAGGGAATAGCGCAGAAATAAATAGGGACAGGATTAACATGCCAAATGCTTGGATAATGCCATGTACAATAAATAATATTGCAACGATTCTTTTATGTGTTTCCATGATGCTAAAGGTTAGTGTTGGTTATTTTTTCATAAACTACAAAATCAAAAGAATATTGATGACGGTCATCAGGTAGATGGTGTTTACGAGAGACTTCGTTCCATTGCGATAGGTCCACCTGAGGGAAGTAGGCATCGCCCATTAATTCGGTTTGTATTTCGGTAAGATATAAACGATCTGCCAAAGGCATAGCCAATTGATAAATTTCCGATCCTCCGATGATAAAGAGCTCTTCTTGGTTGTTTCTCTTTGCCATGTCGATAGCTATTTCAAGTGAGTTGACAATGATACAATTGGGAGCAGGAAACTTAGGTTGTCGAGTCACTACCAGATTAGTTCTGTTTGGTAAGGGTCTGAATTTTTCGGGAATGGATTCATAATTTTTTCTACCCATTACAACATAGTGCTGTTTAGTAGTCTGCATAAAATATTTCATATCATCGGGCAGGTGCCAGGGTAAGCCATTGTTTTTACCAATGACTCGGTTTTGGGTAAGCGCGGCAATCAGGGAGATGATCATGCAAAATGAATGTTAAATGATAAATGCATCACTACGAAATGAATATCCATATTCATGGAATTTAATGAATTAGTTACTACGCAGTAAGTTTATTCCCTCTAAAATAATCTTGAATAGTCATTTTCTTTTTGCCTTCCGGCTGAAGTTCTTCAATTGAAACAAATCCATCTGTTGACTTAACGTAAAGGTACGTTTTGTTGTCGGTCTTTATTTCGCCTGGTGGAATAGCTCTTTCCGTGTTTGCGGCACCCTGAACTAATACTTTGTATATTTTGAAGTTCTTACCATTCAAAATTACCCAAGCCGCAGGATAAGGGCTTAGACCCCTGACAAAATTTCGGATTTCTACGCTTGAGCGATTCCATTTGATTTCACACGTTTCTTTAAAAATCTTAGGGGCGTGTTTAATTTCTATACTAGTTGGTTGTGGTTGATTGGGATAATTCCCGACTTCAATAGCCTTCACCGTTTTCAACACTAACTGAGCTCCCTTGTTCATTAATCTTGTGTAAAGAGTTCCTACATCATCACCCTCTAGAATTGGTTCTTTCTCTTGAAAGATGATGCTGCCGGTATCGATCTCTTGCTTAAGAAAAAAGGTGGTAACACCCGTTTCTTTCTCCCCGTTCATAATAGCCCAATTAATAGGTGCCGCCCCGCGGTATTGGGGTAATAGTGATCCATGTAGATTGAATGTGCCAAGCGCTGGCATGGACCATACGCTTTCGGGTAGCATTCGGAATGCTACTACGATTTGTAAATTAGCTTGATAGCTTCTTAGCTCCTCTAAAAACTCCGGAGATTTTAAATTGGTCGGTTGAAGAACCGGTATGCCATTCTTTGAGGCAACTTCTTTGATGGGAGAAGCTGTTAACTTTTGTCCACGACCTTGTGGCTTATCGGGCGCGGTAATAACGGCTACGACCTGAAATTTATTTTCAATCAATATTTCCAGACTCGGCACTGCGAACTCTGGGGTGCCCATAAATACTATGCGAAGTGGCTTCATTTATTTTCTAACTTCTTTTCTACTATACTTTTTACAAATCGGACATGCTTCCCAGTTATGGCCTCTTGCGGGGCAATAGGCTCTGCCGAAGTAAATAATTTGTAAATGTACTTTATTCCATTTTTCTATTGGGATCAGGCGCTTGAGATCCCGTTCAGTTTGTTCTACGCTTTTACCATTGGATAAACCCCATCGGTAAGCAAGTCGATGGATGTGTGTGTCTACAGGGAAGGCAGGTTTCCCAAACCACTGCGTCATCACTACACTGGCAGTCTTATGACCTACTGCTGGAAGTTCTTCCAATCCTTCAAACGTATCCGGTACTTCTCCCTTGTATTTGTCTATCAATATTTTAGATAATCCAGAAATGCCTTTTGATTTCATAGGAGAGAGTCCACAAGGCTTGATGATCTCACGGATTTCCTCCACAGTAAGTTTCATCATATCGAATGGGTTATCCGCTTTTTTGAAGAGTAGTGGAGTAATTTTATTGACCCGTTCGTCTGTGCATTGTGCGGAAAGTAAAACAGACACCAATAGCGTATAGGCATCTTTGTGATGTAGTGGTGTATCTACCGTGGGATACAATTTATCCAGTATTTTTAAAATGGTAGTTACTTTCTCAGCCTTGTTCATCTATTCGTTGTGCGGTCACCAATGTATTTTAAGTAACAACTTATTGGTTACTGAGTTCAATTAATAAGCTCAATTCTTTTCTTTTACCACAATGATTTGATC
>JANPBK010000267.1:0-12816 GCA_031430395.1 Cyclobacteriaceae bacterium | reverse complement strand
CCCCCCCCCCCCCCCCCCGCGGCCCCCAAGCCCGATCCAAGTCGGATTTTACAAATGCTAGTAGACTTTTTGCGGCTGATAAATGGATTAGAGGAAATCCAGAATTATCTCCAAAAGGAAGCCATATTATTTTTAGAAGGGGAGCCCCTGAAGATAGCAACTGGGAAGTGTATAAGTCTGATACATTAACCTTAGTAGAGATCAGGTTAACACAAAACAATCGCGATGACCGTGCGCCAACATGGTCGCCTGACGGGTTAAGAATTGCGTGGAGTAGCAGTATTCGCCTTAGCATTATGAATTCGGATGGTTCAGGACAAAAAGAAATTGGGTATGGAAATGATCCATCGTGGTCGGTTAGCAATGAGATTGTTTTCAGCCATGCCAATGCAGATTATACCAAGGAGGTACTTTACATTATTTTACCTGATGGCAGCAATAAAAAACAAATCACACAATAAAACCAAACCAATAAAAGATATGAAAACGATAAGAATTTTGTCTGCTTTGGTCTCGCTTTCTTACATCTGCTTTCTTGCTTCTTGCAACCCCGAAGGTATTAAACCCACTCCTGGCAATTACATTATCAACGGCCCGCAAGATGTAGAGCCCGCTTTTTCACCAAATGGCGACTTTATCGCGTACGCTCACTTGTATGATACCGCAAAAAGTTACCCTAATGGGCTTTACATCATCGACAAAAATGGAAACAACAAGAAGCTGGTGCTGGCCGGTTTTCATTTTGAGCCTGCTTGGTCGCCCGATGGGCAATGGCTCGCTTTTAGCTCTGGAGGAGTGATTCAAAAGTGTAAAATCAATGGGGACAGTGTTAAGTCACTTACTTTGCTAAATGGACTAACCTACCCAGAGTTCTATTATCCAGATTGGTTGCCAAATAACAATTCTATTCTGTTTGATAAACCTTTAGGTTTAGATTGGGGGTTTTACTCCACCTCAATTAATTTCCAAAACAGCGGTCGTTTTTTAGGCATAACGATACTTGGGAGAAATCCAGAGATTTCATCTGATGAAAAATCACTTGTATTTGAAGCTGGCAAAGGAGGAGGAATTAATGTTGCGGTTAGCGAAATATTTATTCTTGAAATTTCCACCAGTAACAAAATTCAATTAACAAATAATGGAAGGGACAATAGAGCACCATCATGGAGTCATGACGGAACAAAAATAGTGTGGAGTGGAAATATAATACTTAGTATTATGAATGCTGATGGAACTTCACAAAAGGATATTGGCTATGGAAATGACCCCTCATGGTCTATCAATAATGAAATCGTCTACAGTCATGCCAATGCTGATTATTCTAAGGAAGTACTGTACATAATTTCTCCTGATGGTAAAAACAAAAGACAAGTCACACAATAAAACCAAACCAATAAAATATGAAAACAAAAAATGTGGCTTCTGGTCTAGTGCTAACTGGCTTGATTGCCATTGGCCTTGTCATTCACTCAACTAAAAATGCCAGTGAAGTAAAACTTCCGCCCCCGAAGGGGGAGAAAAGCACACCGATGGGAGTCTTGGTGAAATTCAAGGAGGGGATCATTTCTCCTTTGAAAGTACACCATGCAACGGATGAGCTTCATTCCGCTTCACTTCAAACTATTTTTAAAAAGTATGGGGTTTCGTCCATGGCTTGTGTGTTTAAAAACCGATATGATTCCAAAGGGCTATTGAAACAAACCTTAGCAAAAGACAATGTCCACCTTCTTGAAAATTGGCAGCGAATCCTATTGCCTTCCATGGCAGAAGCAAAGCTATTTATGGACATGTTAAAGAAAGAAAGTGATGTGGTGCATATTCAGTTAGACGAACCATTTGAATTTAAGCCTGCGGCAATACCTAACGATCCTTATTACACTTCAAATTTTCAATGGCACTTAAATGACCCAAATAATACAACTGCTGACATTGATGCACAAGAGGCATGGGATATCAATAAAGGAAGAAGCGATGTGATCATTGCTATTCTGGATGGTGGGGTAGATTATAACCATAGTGATATGGATCCGGGGAATCGGAGTCGTGTGATTGCTGGCATTGATACAGGCGATGGAGACAATGATCCTCTAGACAACTTGCCCTACAATGACCCCAAAAGCTATGCAGGCCATGGCACTTCGGTAGCGGGCATAGTAGGAGCGATCACCAATAACGGCCAACAAATATCTGGCGTTATGTGGAACTGCAAGATCATGCCCCTGAAGATGGTAGGAGGTGGAAGCTTTACTTTTAGTTATCCTTTTGGTAGCACGGTATTAAATTTTAGCGCGACAGCTCTTCCTGGAGATGTGGCCAATGCGATTGACTATGCCGTAAACAACGGAGCGCATGTAATCAATTTAAGTTATGGATTCCATAGCGTTGGGTTTCTCATAGATGACATAGTCCTTAGGATACCCCTGCTTTACCAAACACTAGACAATGCATACCTAAATAATGTTGTTAGCTGTGTCGCCATGGGCAACGAGTTTGCAACAGATAACAGCCCATCTTATCCTGCTGGTTTTTACGAGCAGGTCATTCCTGTAGGTGCAACTACTCAGTCTAGAACACGAGCCTCTTTTTCAAATACTGGGTCTCACATTAGCGTATCAGCCCCAGGGCTTGGTATTTATACTACAGCAAGGGGAGGTGGTGTAAACCCAAGCTTCAGTGGAACATCGGCCGCTGCACCTGTTGCCGCGGGGGTGGCCGGGCTCATCATCTCGCAAGGTAAAGACCGTGGCTTTAACTTAACCAACGATGATGTAAAGCATATCATGCAATT
The DNA here is from genome assembly GCA_031430395.1 of Cyclobacteriaceae bacterium. Taxonomy (GTDB): domain Bacteria; phylum Bacteroidota; class Bacteroidia; order Cytophagales; family Cyclobacteriaceae; genus ELB16-189. The sequence continues at coordinate 10,028 of JANPBK010000267.1, read as the reverse complement.
GACTGCCGTTGATATACCAAACACCGGAATTGGTTTCGACAATGATACCGGTTATGGAATAGTCAATGCCAAAAATGCGTTGCAATTATTGGCACCGCCCAATGTAGTTTATCAGGGCAATGCTATTGGGGGGACAGACAATTATTTGAGGACAAGTAAGTGGGAGATATTGGGCAACCGTTGGGGATTAGCTGCTGGCTTTTACCCAGCTGCTGAAACACATAAAATTACTAAGCGAGTCAACTTTGTCGTACCGTTCTGCTCTCCTCCGACTGTATGGATGAGAGAACGGCAAAGCACGAGTCTAGATGGTGCCTTGCCCAATTCAGGTAAGTCACGATCATTTATCAGTAATGTATCTACTACTGGCTTTGATTTAGAGTACTTCACGTATTTTGTAAAGTTTTCTACAACAGGTGCAGCAATAAATCAATGGGTGCCAGCAGCGCCAGCATCTTCAACGGTAGCTTATACAGCGGTTGGGCAACCAAACCCTGCAGCGCTTGTAGGTCCTATTTCAGGGGCATCAATAGTGTGTAATACTTCAACTTTCACTGTGATAAATAATCCAAATAACTTACCTATTACATGGTCCTCCAGCAATGTAAACGCCCTTACTTTAAGCCCTACAAATGCTGCAACTGTAACAGCCACACGTGTAATTAATTTAATGGGCAAGTTATTGTTACTGCTACTGTAGCCGGGGCGTGTGGCAATGTGCCCATTCCAAAAACAGTTTGGTTAGGTGCACCTGATACTTACAATAATTCTATCGTTTATGTTTCAGGTAACTACGGAGTAAATCCAATTACATTAAGCGGCAGCACGGGTTATAATTTTTTTATGGACCCTGTGCTAGGCGCTTCGTCTTACAGTTGGTCTTTGCCAAGCGGTGGTGGCTTTTCATTTTTAGGTGGCACTCCGTCTACTAATGCTGCTATTATCCGCACCGGAAGCACAGATGGTACGTATCAAATTATTTGTACACCCCAAGGCTGTGGTGCTGCCGGTTCTCGTTACCTAACGGTAATCATAGATAGTGGTGGTATCATTCAATTGCGTGCCGCCTATCCAAACCCAACGAATGATTTGTTTATTGTCAAACTAAAAGAAACAGAAAGCAGTGAAGTGGCAGAAATTAGCCTTACAAATAAATTTTTAGAAAAGGTGTATACTCTTAAGACTCCAGAAAAAGAGATCAGTATATCCACGCAAAATTTACCTGATGGAACTTACTATCTCAATATACTACTCGGTAAGGAGCTTACCCAAAAGCAAGTTCTTGTAAAGCATTGAGCTGTTTTATGTATTCGGTTTATTTATAAACAAAAATAGAGCCGCTTCTTATATACGGATCGGCCTATTTTTCAATAACCTCCACTCTCAACCCCACCGCCAAAATTCCTTGTAGGGTATCTTGCCGCATGAATTGTTCAAAGTTTATTTTAAACTTTCCGGGCTTTGGAAAAGAATAGTTGTGAAGAAAAACAAATTGATGATCATACACATCGCCCAGGCCACTGCTGCCTTTGGGTTTTCCTGTTTTTTGATCGAACAGGTATTCAGAGATCATTTTTTTTGAAATCTCTTGCCCGCTCGGGGCATACAAATTGTAATTTACAAACAGCCGTGAATATGGATAGTCTAATGAGTTGCGCACATCCAGGTAAAGATTGTAACGTTGTGTGGTATCAGAAATTACAAAATCAAGTTGAGCCGGCTCGGTGATCTTCCAGGTCCGGTCTTTAAAGTAAATATTCTCTTCATACACACGATTCGAATCGCAAGCAGCAAAACTCAAGAGTAAGCCAACCAAATAAAAGTGGGTAGTGGTAGCAAGCCGTTGGCCATAGACAATCAGCAGATGACGATAACTCATTAAAACGCTGGTTAAATTAAAATCCAAATCAAAAATCGTAACTTATAAGGGTATCACTACTGCCAACCATCAATTTGTTAGGAGTTCGTATCGGTCGGTTTATCCTTATTTTGATTGGGGTTATTCGGATTCCTGTTCGCATTGGGGTTCCTGTTTGGGTTGTTCGGATTTTGATTTCGGTTCGGATTATTTTGATTGCGATTTGGGTTTTGATTTTTATTCTGGTTGCGATTCGGTCTGTTTGGGTTGTTCTGATTAGGATTGGGCCGAGGTGATTGATTTTGATTTCCGGTATTGCCAGCCGCAGCTTGATTCCCTTTTCTGTTCTCTCTGTTCCCCCGATCATCGCGGCCGCGACCGCGGTTGTCATTATTTTTTCCTGCTTTATTTCTGAATTTTTTATCCAAACTCGCCAAGTCGCTATTGAGCACACTGAGCGGGGCACGCACTTCTTCTTTATCTACTTGTAGCGTAGCCGGCTTCTTTCCTTCTTTATTCATCAGAAGAATTTCATTCACTCGATCCACATTTAGTGGATACCAATTATTGTCTTCTTTATATCCAAACCACATAATCTTGCGGAAGATATCTGTCTTCTGCAATCGCGCTTCTCCTTGTTCTGTCAACAAAGGAGTTTCCACTTCTGGTATGTACTTGAGCGCTTCCATATAAGTCTCCAGCTCATAGTTTAAACAACACTTCAATCGCCCGCATTGTCCTGAAAGTTTGCTCGGGTTTAGCGATAGATTTTGATACCGGGCTGCGCTGGTCGCCACATTTTTAAAATCGCTGAGCCAAGTAGAACAACATAACTCACGGCCACAAACACCTATACCTCCCAGACGACCCGCCTCCTGACGCAAACTGATCTGACGCATCTCCACGCGTACCTTAAATTCTCCCGCCAATTGTTTGATGAGTTCACGAAAGTCAACGCGATCTTCGGCAGAATAAAAGAAAGTAGCTTTGGTATTATCCGCCTGATACTCTACATCTGAAAGTTTCATGGCCAGTTTGTACTGCTTTACAATTTCACGAGAGCGATACAACGTGGGGCTTGCTCTTTTTTTCGTTTCTTCAAATTTTTCTAAATCGCGTTGGTGCGCGAGGCGATAGATTTTTTTGATCTCTTCATCATTGGCTACTTTCTTTTTTTGCATCTGAAGGCGCACTAATTCGCCTTGCAAAGAAACGTGTCCTAAATGATGACCTGATTGGGTCTCAAGTATGATAGCGTCTCCAGTCGTAAGTGAAAGTCTTTCTGTATTCCGATAAAAATCCTTTCTCCCGTTTTTAAAGCGAACCTCCACCACATTAAACCGATCTTCTATTGGCATATCCATATTGGAAAGCCAATCGAAAACATTCATTTTGTTACATCCACCAGTGCCACAGGCACCATTATTATTGCAACCGGAAACTTGTCCGTCTTTTTTCGTTCCACAAGCACAGCCCATCGATCAGATATTGAGAGTTAAAAGGTTAAAGATAATGGGTTGATAGGGCAAAGGCAAGAACCACGGAAAAGCAGCCGGCTCAAGGCTGGAATCGAAATGAAACTAGCTTTATAAGAGATCAAGCCCGATATCTTTTCGATAATATGCCCGATCCCAACTAATTTTAGGAACTGCTTCATACGCGATTGAACGAGCTTCCGGTAGCGTTTTTCCACAGCCGGTAATACCCATTACCCGGCCTCCATCCGTGAGCACTTCCCCATTTACTATTCTAGTGCCTGCATGAAAAACAAATGCATCGGAAGGTTTATCCAGCCCTGCTATCACTATTCCTTTTTCATATTGATCGGGATAGCCACCGGAAGCCATTACAATTGTCAATGCATAATCAGGGCTGACCTTCACTTTTTTATCCTTCATCTCTCCTTTGGCACAAGCCAAAAGTAATTCGAGAAAATCACTTTCAATGCGAGCCATGACAGATTGTGTTTCAGGGTCACCCATACGTGTGTTGTATTCAATCACAAAGGGTTCGCCCTTCACATTCATGAGGCCAACAAAAATAAATCCCTTGAAAGGAATTTTATCTTTTTGTAATCCCGCAATGGTAGGCTTGATTACTTTGTCCTCTACCTTCTTCATAAATAATTTATCGGCAAACGGAACCGGTGAAACAGAGCCCATCCCGCCTGTATTCGGACCCATATCCCCATCGCCAATTCGTTTGTAATCTTTTGCTTCGGGAAGAATGACATAGTCTACACCATCCGTTAATACAAAAACAGAAAGCTCTATCCCATCTAAAAATTCTTCTACCAAAACTTTCGCACTTGCTTCCCCAAATTTTTTCTCTTCCAACATTTCTCGCATGGCAGATTTTGCCTCCTCAAGATTGGATGTAATGATAACCCCTTTGCCTGCCGCCAAGCCATCTGCTTTTAATACTAAGGGAGGGCGGCAGGTTTCTAAATAGGTCAATGCCTGAGCTGTTTGGTCGGCAAAAAAAGTTCTGGCATTGGCCGTTGGCACTCCGTGGCGCAACATAAATTGTTTAGAGAAATCTTTACTGCCCTCTAATTGCGCGCCTGCTTTGCCAGGCCCTACTAGTAAAATAGATTGCAGTTTTGGATCTGCTTCGAAATAATCTCGAATACCCAATACTAACGGAACTTCCGGACCAACCACGACTAATTCAATGGCATTGTTCAGACAGAAATTACCAATCTTCTCAAAGTCCTCTACAGGAATTTCAATATTGAATGCAACCAACGAAGTCCCAGCGTTACCCGGTGCAACAAATAACTTTTCGCACAATGGGCTTTGCTTTATTTTCCACGCAAGCGCATGTTCACGGCCGCCATTACCAATTAAAAGTACATTCATAATTTCCCTCAAAATCTCAAAGATAGGGAATCAACAAAGAAACGTTCTTAATTTTCAGACGGAACTTTAGCATAAATAAAAACCCCCTGCATTTTTTCAAATACAAGGGGTTCAATAAAACTAAATAATTCTTAAATCAATTCGCGTACTCGCTCAAAAACTTTAAGCGCATCAGGCGTACATCGTCTTCTGAGTGGTCAGGTAATGAGCTCATTGCTTCTTCTAAATTATCCGTTTCTGAGTTAAGGAAGTACTCGTATATTTCTTCTTGCTTATTGTCGTCCAATACTTCATCGATGTAATAATCAACGGTAAGTTTAGTGCCGGAATAACAAATATTCTCCATCTCAGTTAATAGCTCATCAAAAGTGAGGCTTTTGGATTCAGCTATTTCTTCCAGGTCTACCTTTCTGTCAATTTGTTGAATAATGAAAATCTTGATCTTAGATTTATTTACCGAAGACTTCACCACCACTTCAGAGGCCGTCTCGATATCATTCTCATCAACGTATTTTTCAATCAGTTCAATAAACTCTTTTCCGAATTTATTGACTTTCCCCATTCCTACTCCATTCACCGATGCCAATTCTTCCTTATTGGTAGGGTAGGTGGTAGCCATTTCTTCCAGTGAAGGATCCTGAAATATCACATAAGGAGGAAGATCTTTTTCCTTGGCCATCTTCTTACGAAGCGCCTTCAGCATATCAAATAGTTTTACATCATATGATTTGGAGTTGATGATCACTCGTTCAGATGATTCTTCATTCCCTACTTCAGTACTAAAGTCATGATCACGGGCTAACTCTATTGGATGCGGCTTCTTCAAAAAGCCGTGCCCCTTTTCAGATATCTTTAGTACACCAATGTTGTCAATATCCTTTTCCAGATATTGATAAATAAGTGTTTGCCTGATTACTGCTTTCCAGAAATCCGCATCTTCAGTATCTCCCTTGCCATAAATTGGCAAATCAAAATGAGCATAACTTTTTACATACTCATCTTCTACTCCACGGATTACGTTTACTAAATGAGCCAGTCCAAATCGTTCGTCTGTTTGTTTCACTGCTTCGATAGCTATCCTCACAAACTCTGAACCTTCAAATCGCTCACGGGGATTTAAACAGTTATCACAAGAACCACAGTTAGCCTCTTTATACTCTTCGCCAAAATAATGCAACAGCTGTTTACGCCTACATACCGGAGATTCAGCATAGAATTCCATCTCCTGCAAAAGAATTCGGGCATTCTCTCTTTCTTGTACTGATTTATCCTTGTTGAATTTCTCTAATTTATTTAAGTCATTATGACTATAAAACATCAAACAAATTCCTTCTAAGCCATCGCGTCCACCTCGTCCTGTTTCCTGATAATAGCCTTCCAATGATTTAGGCACATCATAATGTACTACGAAGCGAACATCCGGTTTATCGATACCCATTCCAAAGGCAATCGTGGCGGTGATGATGTCTACTTCTTCATTTAAGAAGTCATCTTGATTTTTCATTCTCACGTCAGGATCTAAGCCTGCATGATAGGGAGCCGCTTTAAATCCATTTACGTTCAGTAATTGGGCTATTTCCTCAACCTTTTTCCTGCTCAGGCAATAAATAATTCCGGATTTGCCTTTATGATCTTTCAAAAAACGGATGAGTTGTTTCTTCGTTTCTTTCTTCGGCCTTACTTCATAATACAAGTTCTTACGATTGAAAGAGGAAAGAAAGACATCTGCATCTTCCATTTGCAGATTTTTCTGAATATCCAATTGAACTTTAGGGGTAGCCGTTGCGGTGAGTGCGATCACTGACTTCTCGCCTAATTGACCAATCATCGTTTTAATTTTTCGATACTCCGGTCTAAAATCGTGTCCCCATTCAGAAATACAGTGTGCCTCATCAATAGCAACAAAAGATACATTCACCTTTTGCAGGAACTCGATATTCTCTTCTTTGTTAAGAGATTCAGGTGCCACGTAGAGAAGTTTCACTAAGCCCAATACACAATCTTTTTTCAAGCGGGTAATTTCACCCTTGCTCAAAGTAGAGTTCAAGAATCGGGCATTGATACCATAGGCATTCATCTGATCTACCTGATTTTTCATCAACGCGATGAGCGGAGAGATAACAATGGCTAGCCCTTCATGCATCATCGCAGGTAACTGATAGCACAGCGATTTGCCGGCACCTGTCGGCATGATTACAAACGTATTTCTTCCCGTGAGTATATTTCTGATTACTACCTCTTGATTCCCCCTGAAATTTCCGTAACCGAATATTTCCTTGAGTTTTGCCCTCAGCTCATCTTTCTCTTCTGCCACAACCATAGTACTACTAATAAAATTCTGTTTTAAATTTTTTAAGAGATTGAAGATAATAAAAAATTTCCGACAAAAAGCAAAGCATGTATGATATAATTCATTATTGCTTGGAAACAGACAAACGCATAGAACCGTAATTTGTGCAGCCCTAAATTGAAATAATTTTAAGAATACGGTTTAAAGCAGAATGCAACGATTGCACGTTTGAAAATTTCTTGAAAGGATAAGAGAACTGTTAGCTATTTTAGCGGTTTGTAGGGATTAAACCGTATTCATTGGATGAATAATAACCTTTATGTGGTGCTGATGGCTGGAGGAGTGGGAACACGGTTCTGGCCATATAGCCGAAATTCTAAGCCTAAGCAGTTTCTTGACGTAATAGGCACCGGAAAAACCCTATTGCAATCAACTTATGAGAGATTTTTACCCTTATGCCCGGCAGAGAACATCTATGTAGTTACTCACGAGGAACATAAAACCTTGACACGAGATCAATTGCCGGCTCTGGCTGAAACACAGATCCTGGCAGAACCGATGCGCAAAAATACGGCTCCCTGTATTCTTTATGCCTGCCATATTATTGCTAAACAAAACCCCAACGCCATCATTGTTGTAAGCCCTACAGATCATCTTATTTTAAATGAATCTGATTTTCAACAAACTGTCATGAAGTCAGCAGAAATGGCTAAGACCCAGGATAAGTTGATTACGTTGGGCATTAAGCCAACAAGGCCTGAAACGGGCTATGGCTATATTCAATTTATTGAGAGTAAAAGCGCCTTAAAAAAAGTAAAGACTTTTACAGAAAAGCCGGAACTAGCATTGGCTAATAAGTTTTTGGAGAGTGGCGATTTTGTTTGGAATGCCGGTATTTTTATATGGGGGGTGAAGGCCATTCATCAGGCATTTGCCAAGTATCTGCCCGAAATGACAGAAATATTTGAAGAGGCTGCCTTAAAAATTTCTACCCCTGAGGAAAAGATTGCGATGCAGGCCGCCTATTCTCAAATAAAAAATATTTCTATTGATTACGCCATCATGGAGAAAGCCGATAACGTATATGTTTGGCTAAGTAATTTTGCCTGGTCCGATTTAGGATCATGGGGTTCTTTATATGAATATTCTCTAAAAGATTCTAATAATAATGTCATTGGTGTAGAAGCGCTCACTTATGAAACCCGTAATTCTATCATAAAAGGTGATAAAGATAAATTAGTGGTTACACAAGGTTTGAATGGCTACTTAGTTGGAGCCTTTGGGAACGTAGTCATTGTTTGCGAAAAAGATAAAGAAGATTTGTTCAGAAGGCTTGTGAATGACCTCAAGAGCAAACCAAACAGTAATGACTATTTATAATTCTTTTGTCTGATTGCTTCATAGACCGCAATGCCTGCTGCGACCGATACATTCAGTGATTCTATACTTCCTTTCAATGGGATTTTTGCAAGGTGATCTGCCTCTTTCAGCATTTGCGGGGAAATCCCGTCTTCTTCTGAACCCAGCACAATGGCGATTGGGGTATTCAAATCAATTTGATAAATGGTGGTGGTTGCTTTCTCTGTGCAAGCAATAATTTGAATTCCATTGTCTTTCAATAACTGAAAGGTTTTTTTCATGTCTTTCACCCGGCAAACCGGCAAGTGATTAAGCGCTCCCGCGGAAGTCTTCATGGCATCACCTGTGATGGGTGCATTTCCCTTGTCCGCGATAATAATAGCATCTAACTGCGCACATTCTGCGGTGCGTGCCAGCGCTCCAAAATTGCGAACATCGGTAACCCGATCAACAATGAGAAAAAACGGTTCGCGTCCTTCACTGTAACATTTATCAATAATATTTTCAAGTGGCACATACTGAACTGCTGACAAAACACAGACAACGCCTTGGTGATTTTTATTAGAAAGCCGATCCAATTTCTGCTGAGGAATAAATGAATAAGGCGCTTTGTGCGTAGCCGCTGTGTTGATCAATTCCTTAATCAAATCATTGTTAAGCCCGGCTTGAATATATATTTTTTCAATCTCGCGTCCAGCCTTAATCGCTTCAATGACTGCCCGTGTGCCAAAAATTGTTTCTGCTTTTTCCATTACCAAAGTTTTGAAGGATAGACGCCCTGATTTACTAAATCTCTTATTTTACCTGAAACTTCCTCTTTATCTTCTTTATAGGTTACACCAAACCAGGTTTTGCCACCGCCCAGAATATGCACTTTACCTAAATTCCGTTTAATGATTTCGTTCGTTAAGAGGGCAATGTAAAATTCAGCTGTGGGATTTTGTTTGTTACTGTCTGCAAACTCATGAAACATGTTCTCTGCTACCTCAAAAACACCCGGCTGAAAACCCCAGCAATTCATAGACACTGGTAAAAGGGGATTTAATTCCCGATCTCCACCCTCCTCTTTTGAAATAATCTTTCCGCCTTCCTTCACAATTTTCGTCAACTCGTTCAATTTCTTCAAAAAACCTTGAGCATCGCGCTCCTCAGCTACCCCGCGCGATACGCTACCATGTTCTGATAAAACATTTTTTAATGTATATCCTACCATCGCATGATGATCCGATGCTGCTGTATTAAAAAAAGAAGACAGGGATTCAAAAGCTTCTTTGCCATAAAAGTCATCTGCATTGATGACAGCGAAGGGCTCGTGGATTAGTTCTTTGCCACAAAGCATGGCATGCGCAGTGCCCCATGGTTTCTTGCGTTCCAGTGCTTTATAATTTTTAGGCGCAAAACGATCAAGCGTTTGAACCTCGAAAAAAACTTCGACTTTGCCTTTTAGCTTAGGGAGAAAAATTTCCTCAACGGTTGATTTGATTTCGTCTCGCACAATGAACACCACTTTCGTAAATCCTGCACGAATGGCATCATATAACGAATAATCCATGATAGTTTCTCCATTGGGTCCAAATCCGTCTATTTGCTTGATCCCACCATACCTGCTACCCATCCCGGCCGCCATGACTAACAAGCTTTTAGATTTCGTTCCCTCCAT
>JANPBK010000266.1:0-3608 GCA_031430395.1 Cyclobacteriaceae bacterium | reverse complement strand
AATTTCTATGGTCTGCTGATAGACCACTTAATACCGTTCCGATGCCGAATGAGTCATCCACTCGTTTCCATCGATTCCCATTCGCTAATAGACCGATGCTTGCTGATCTGTCTATTTCTGTGAAGGCCCATGTTTCGTTTTTCCCATCATTCCAACTTGCTCGAGCAAAAAGGCCAATCCCTTTACTCACTTCTTGCTCAAGATTTAGGCCCCATCCGTATTTTGTTCGGCCATAGGATCGTGTTGTAGTGATATCCGGATTGATGGGTCTTTCTAAGGAAGCTAGCTGATAATTACCCATATGTGCTTGTGTAAAAAAACCTAGAAACCGGATGATACCTTTTTTTTGAAAAAGGGTAATGGGTCGTTCTATTTCTATTACACTTGAGTTTGCTTGGCCAACATTTAAATCAAGATCATTTCCATTTGCTTCTTTGGGCACTAAAGTAGTAGCGCCTCGTATCTTGAATTTTTCATTTCCGTATTCGAGCATTACGCCCCAAGTATAACCTCTCACGTTGGCAGGATAATCCCAAGCGCCATTACTCATTAAGCCCCAGTTAAAAAATTGTGACCGTGGGTCATGACTGTAAGAATTGTTATCGAAGAAGTCAGCAATACTAAATTTGCCAGCTACCGCCATTAGGTATTTTTCAGTACGATATTTATAAACTTGATTTGCCCCCTCGCCAATATATTGACTGGATCCACCTAAGCTGAAGATCTGTTTAATATAAGCCCGGGCTGCATAGATTTTTGGTTCAGGGTCGCCTACCCGGAAGGCTTCTCCATTCGTAAAGGCAGCTATCCCTTTCGCACTACTTATTCCACTTCCACCAGCCACTTCAGGGTTGATGTACAACGCGGCTCCTTTCCAAAGCTTTGTACCCCAAAAGATGGTTGCCGTTAACGTGCTGGCTGATTCATCGCTTGTTGTTAGGCTATTGGCTCCAGTGTAGGGAGCGGAAAGATTGAATTTGTATTGGGAAACACTGGTTAGTTGAAAATGGAAGTTGGTATTAAGATTAAGCGTGCTGTCTTTAATCGATGGCTCCTGGGCATACATGACACCTTGTACCAAAAGAAGAAGAAAGGCTATGATGGTTATTCGAATCATTCTTGAAAATTTAATGACAAAGAAAAGTAAAATCAATGATTTAAATTGGACTTGTTTTTTCGCTAAGATCGTAAAGTATCTGTCATGAGTTAGCCAACGTAAGATTCCCTTGGATCAGAATCATTGTGGTAGGTTGCTATTGAGGTATTTATTTTTGTGAATTGGAGGAGTACTGTGCCTTATGGAAATCAATCATTGTCGGAGTAGAGGGATATTTATGCTCTGCATTTTTGTATAACGAATTCGATTTCATCGCTTTTAGATTGCGTTTGTCGATTGTTTTAACAGTTCAACTTCCTGTGAGATGAAGGATGATCATTAAGGATTAGTTTAGTATATTCAACGAAATATATAAGATGAAATACAGCGCTGGAGTCCTACTAATATTTATATACACTTCTTCATTCAGTCAAACGAGTTCAACTTTAGCTGACACTCGAAATCCCTCCCTTCAAGAAAGGTTTGTTATGATGAAAAACACTTCACAGACATTTCAAGACTATAAGGTAATTAAGGAAGTAGTTTTGGATGGCGTTTGGAAGATTGTTCAGGATTCGATTAAAAATCAATACGGATTATTGGCAAAAGCAAAGTTGTCTATAAAGCAATTGGAAAATGAGGTAGCGACCCAGAAGGCATCCATTGGACAAACGCAACAATCAATAAAACAGATTGTATATGACAGTACTCATATTTCATTTATTGGAATGAGTCTGATGAAATCTCTTTTTGTAACGTTGACAGTACTAGTAATAATCGGTTTATTGGTTATTGTCCTATTTATCATAGGCAAGTTGAAATGGATGAACTTTGCTATGAGAGAAAAGGTAGAAGCGCTTAAGCTATTGACGAATGAGTTTGAAGAATACAAAAAGAGAACCTTAGAAAAGCAAGCGAAACTTTCCCGTGAATTGCAAACAGAGCGTAACAAACTGCTCAATATAGATCGGGGAGGATCCGTAAATTATATGCTTTAATTTCAAAGCAACCACCTACTTATACTTTCAAATCTATAAGTCACAGGAAAGTTCATAAGAATTTATTTTTTTCCTATGAAAAAGATAACTCCTTTCTCCATGTCCATTGTAATGAAATAAATTGATGTGTCGCCAATCCTTGATGACCTTTCCCCAATTTAGTATCGGAATAGTTGACGAAAGCTCCTTGCATGTCAAACTGTATAATAATATATTTTAGAAATGACACATAACCAAGCTAGCTGCAGCTACCCTCTCAACCGGAGTACCACGTATTTGGCCTTTCATATGTACATTCTGCCAGTCGGTCATTACATACATTAAATGATTCCACCCTATTTCAAAGCCGATGTTATGTTTATCATTAAAATGATATCCTACTGTTAGATCATATTGGGGGATAGAGAATAGATCGATATCCCAAAATTTTTCCATACCGGTTGATCATGCGCAGTGGCGTTGTATAATGTGAAATCATAGCTTTTTGACGGGTCTGGATTGTTGTTAACAAAATGGATAGTACTGTTGGAATACCAATCTCTGTTATAGCCCCAACTAAAATTAAACTGACCCTATATATATTAGGTGTCTCAATTTCTTGTGCATTGGACGCGATGCATATGAAACATAATCGACCTAGGACTGCAAAAGATTATGCTTCAAAATGGAGTCAATTAAATGAGCATCAAAAATGTAAGAAATCAGCAAAGTGTTTCCATCTATTTGATCCTTCTCTAGAACTTTATGATAGACTTATCGGGAGATTATTCTTTTTTGTGGCTCTTTAGTTTGCCTTTATACGTTCGCTTAAATAGATCATATCTTGGTATAGAAACACCCATTACATACTGACTATATGGATTGTGTTCAATGTAATTTTGATGATATTCCTCTGCTTTATAAAAGGCTTTGAGGGGTACTATCTCTGAAACAATTGGATTCTTAAATGACTTGGAATAGAAGACCTTTGCTTTTTCAGCGAATTCCTTTTCTTGTTCGGTGTTGTAAAAAATTATTGAACGATAAGAATCACCACGGTCAGGTCCTTGTCGATCTGGAGTAGTGGGATCCTGAGAGGTGAAGAAGACATTTAACAATTCAGCATAACTAATAAGCTTTGGATCAAAATAGACTAACACTGTTTCTGCATGACCAGTCGTTTCACAAACTGACCACGGCCGGTGACGCCACGCGCGCGCAAGCGCAACCACTAGCGGGGACATGTATAGGCTTTCTTGGGGCGGGTTTTGAATCTGGCGAGGCAATCCTTTCGCCTGTGCTGCGGATCGGCCCCGAACACGTGCTTTGCCTGACACTTCAGGCCGCGCCCGGCGCGGAACATCGCCCATTGATCCGGGTTGACTTTGCGCCTGGGGAGGTGAGCCAGCGTTGGTCTACGATGCTGGAGGTTGTGGTGGACGCCGACGCAAACGCGTGTAACCGGGTTGAGATTTCCCTGTTGAGCTTGAACGGTCAAACCGGCAGGTTCCGCGTCCTGCGTCGCGATAGCAACA
>JANPBK010000265.1:0-5834 GCA_031430395.1 Cyclobacteriaceae bacterium | reverse complement strand
AATAAAGAGAAATAACTTAGCGGTTGCCAAAATCTGTTTTCCGGTGGTCTATGTGCACGTGGGCCTCGGGAGCAGTGAGGGTTTTACCTAGGTATTAGGGTGCATCTCGACATAGCAGGAAAGCTATTGAAATTTACGTTTTATTTTTGGTTTGAATCGGCTAGTTGCGCCACTGTTAGTTTACGATTTACTTTTCCGGTTTCGGTTTTTATGAATTTTTCGATGCATTGAATGGATCGTGGGATTTCAAATTTGTCTAAGCACTTTTTTAATCCGTTTTCAATTTGTGATAGTTGATCTTTCGATAAATCTCCTTCAATTAACAAAGCAACCGTTTCTCCTAAACGGTCATTGGGTAACCCGACAATGAAAAATGGGCTGTCAATTTTTAGATTAATAAACATCGGTGCTATTTTCTTTTCTACAGATTCAGGAAAAATCTTTACTCCTCCTGAATTGATTACATGATCGAATCGTCCAAGCCAAATAAATTCTTGCGGATTTTTCAATTCTACTACATCATTCGTTATGATCTCATCTGAAAGGTAGGGCGCTTTAATGCAAAGGCAGCCACGTTCATCTTGTCGAATCGTTATTCCATGAAGTATTTCAAAGTAGTCTGATTTGTTGATTCCATTAATTTTTTTCAAGGCAATGTGTGAAATGGTTTCTGTCATTCCGTAGGATTCGTAAAACTGACAACTATAATCTTGCAATTCCAATTTGGTTAATTCATCCAATGGAGCCCCGCCAATTAAAATGCTTTTTACTTGGTTGAAGTATTTTTTCTGTGGCGATTGAAGAATGGACTTTACCTGATAGGGTGCGAAAGCTGCAAAATCGACCACTATATGATCGCCTATCTTTTCAAGTGGATTAGCGCAAGGCTCAACAGCCAATATATTCATACCTACCTCCAAACTCCTCACCAGCATCATAATCCCTGCGATATAGCGGGTATCAAGGCACACCAAGGAGGTTTGATCTTCTTGTAGTCCAATAGTATGGGCGGTGACCAAAGCACTAGCCTTCATACTATCCCGTGTTATTTTAATTTCTTTTGGTACTCCCGTGGAACCGGAGGTTTGCAAATGGAAGGTGGTTTGTCCTGCCATCCATCTTTCGCAGAATGCAATAACGCTATTTAAATAGGGAGCAAGATCAGTTGCTTTGGAGGAATTCAAAAGTTGAAATCGGGTCCTTTCAATATAGATTGTTGTAGAATTCAATCAGGGGATGAGTTGAGAGCGAACGAGTTCCATTTCATGGCTAACGTCCGCGTGGAGATTAGCTTCTTCAAGTTTTTTTAAGGTAGATTTTAAAAGAAGTTGATGGCTTTTGGATGTTACAAAGGCAGTACGGTGTGAAAGTGCCGCTTTTATTTCTTTCCATTTTAAAATAAAATGCTTGGCTTCTTTGCTAAAATATTTCTCTGCAAATTTATTCCAGATATATTCTTCGGCCTCTTCGGTTGGATGAATGCGATCGGATTTATAAAATTGATAATCCCGAAGATCATCCATCATGAATTCATAAGCCGGAAAATAATCTACACCATATTCTTTTACTAATTGATGACAGAGTAATCGGAGGGAAGATTTACTCACGGCATTTAACTCTAAGGTGTCATTCAGATGTCGAACAGGGCTGACGGTGAGTATAATTTTAAGCGATGGATTGAGTGTTTTTAATTTTTGCAATATATCGGCAAATGAATATTGCATTTCGGCAACTGTTAAAAGTTCTTTCGAAAAATTGGAAGGTGGCATTTTATGACAATTCGAAACCCATTCATTGGTGTCATTCCTCCGATAGATAAAAGCGCTTCCATAGGTAATCATCAGGTAACTGCTTGTCTTAATAAACTGATGAGCGGCTTGAATTGCCAAATGAATATTTTTCGATAATGCAGACTTCTCTAAGCTTGAGAAGGATGAGTGAAACTGATAGTGGTAATGGATTTCCTGTTGAATGAGATAGTCATTTTCAGCAGGTAATTCATTTTTGATGGCATACCTTAAAAGTTGATGAATGGATACGGGGTTGTAAACCGTTCCAAAGGGATTGATTTCCGTCTTGAATTTATTATCAGAAAAATGTTTGCCCATTGTTTCGGCAAAGCACGAACCGATGGTAAATAGAGCGTCATTCAATCCTATGGGCTGATCGGATGGTGACAAGATCAAATCAGTCTTCCAGGATTTCATATCGAAACACTTTTTTTTATTTGGTAATCCTTATCCGAACAAAAGTATCTATTTTTAACCTTCTAAATGATCATTCGAAATATATGCTTTCACAAAAGGAAATAGAGAAAATACCCACTCGCATATTTCAAACCTCGGAGGCTGCGTCTGTATTTGTCGCCAATGAAATAGCGGCACTTATTAAATCTAAACAATCAGTGGGCAAACCATGTATTTTAGGATTAGCTACGGGGTCTACGCCCACTCGGGTGTATGCGGAACTTATTGAACTTCATAAAAAGGGACTCAGTTTTTCGAATGTTTATACCTTTAACTTGGATGAATATTACCCGATGCAACCTGGCTCTTTACAGAGTTATGTTCGATTCATGAATGAATATCTTTTTAGTGAAATAGATATACCCAAAGAAAATATTCATATACCGGATGGTACCCTGCCTAAGGAAAAAATTGGTGAATTCTGTAAACTGTATGATGCGAAAATTGCTTCCATGGGAGGAATTGATTTGCAAGTATTAGGAGTTGGACGCACAGGTCATATTGGCTTTAATGAGCCGGGCTCACCGGAACGATCTTCTACGCGGCTTGTTACACTCGATCAAGTAACACGTCTTGATGCTGCCAGTGATTTCTATGGAGAGGAAAATGTTCCTACAAAAGCAATTACCATGGGTGTTGGGACTATCATGCAATCTAAACGTGTCATTATGATGGCATGGGGCGAAGGCAAAAGTACGATCGTAAAGAAAGCGGTAGAGGGCCCCGTGACAGATCAAATACCTTCTACCTATTTACAAAAGCATCCGAATACCCTAGTGGTCTTGGATGAAGCTGCTTCTTCGCAACTCACTGCCATTAACACGCCATGGCTCGTGGATAGCTGCAATTGGGATGACCCGTTAATCCGCAAAGCGATTGTATGGTTATGCCAGCAGTTGAAGAAGCCCATCTTGAAGTTAACCAACCATGATTATATGGAACATGGGATGGGGGATATCTTAACTGAATTTGGATCAGCCTATCAGGTAAATATTAAGGTTTTCAATCATCTTCAACATACTATTACTGGGTGGCCGGGAGGCAAACCGAACGCGGATGATACGAATAGACCAGAGAGATCCAACCCTTACCCTAAAAGAGTTATTATCTTTAGTCCTCACCCTGATGACGATGTGATTTCGATGGGAGGAACGTTTATTCGTTTAGTAGATCAAGGACACGAAGTGCATGTAGCCTATCAAACTTCTGGCAATATTGCCGTGTTTGATGATGATGCGATTCGCTTTGCAGATTTTGTCCGCGACTTTGATTTGTCTTTTGGTTTAAATAAAGAAGAAGGCGAACAGTTCTACAAAAAAATTGAGAAAGCAATTAAAGAGAAAAAGCCGGGTGAAGTAGACAGTCCTGAAGTGATGAAGATCAAAGGGCTTATTAGGAGGGGTGAAGCAAAGGCGGGTTGCCGTTATACGGGCATTCCTGATTCACAAGCACATTTTTTAGATATGCCTTTTTATGAAACGGGTGCAGTGAAAAAGAAGCCATTAGGAGAAAAAGATATTCAAATTATTGTAGACTTGATTGAAAGGATCAAGCCTCATCAGATTTATGTTGCTGGCGATTTATCCGATCCACATGGAACTCATCGTGTTTGTTTGTCGGCCGTCTTCCAGGCAGTGGCTCGACTTAAGAATAAAGACTACATGAAAGATTGTTATTTATGGCTCTATCGGGGGGCGTGGCAGGAATGGGACATTAATCAAATTGAAATGGCGGTGCCGCTTAGCCCTGATGAACTGATGCGCAAGCGTAGGGCGGTTTTCAAACACCAGTCGCAAAAGGATAGCGCTGTATTTCCCGGCCATGATAAGCGAGAGTTTTGGATGCGAGCCGAAGACAGAAATCATGCTACCGCGCACGGATATAATGAGTTGGGCTTAGCTGAATATGAAGCCATGGAGGCATTCGTTCGATATAAATTCTAGCAGCAGCATTCAGAAAACAACATGAGAAAGACGTTGCAATAGATTTGAATTGGAAGACCACATCTATAAAAAATAAATTTACATAACCTATCAGTAACTAATCAATGGCAGAACTTCACCTTGTTTCCTGGAATGTAAATGGCGTAAGAGCAATTGTCAAAAAAGAATTTTTGGCCAGTGTAAAAGCGATGAATCCAGACATGATTTGTTTACAAGAAACGAAAGCGTCAAAAGAAGAAACTCTAGCCACGCTCGAACTACTGCCAGAATATAAAGTGTTTGCAAATTCTTCAAAAGCCAGAAAAGGGTATTCCGGTACAGCTATTCTTACTAAAGAAGAGCCTATCACGGTGTCGTATGATATAGGTATTGAAGAGTTCGATCAAGAGGGCAGAGTGATTACTGCTGAGTTTGTAAACTTCTTTTTAGTGACGGTTTATACACCCAATTCTGGCTCAGAATTGATTCGGCTTGCGTATAGACAAACATGGGACAACGCGTTTCGCGAATACATACTTTGGTTGAGCAAGAGAAAATCAGTTATTGTCTGTGGAGATTTGAACGTAGCCCATCAACCTATTGATTTATCTCGCCCGAAAGAAAACTATAATAAATCAGCAGGCTATACGCAGCAAGAAATCGATGGATTCTCAGCCCTGTTAGGTGCCGGCTTTACCGACACCTTTCGCCATTTCTATCCGGATACGGTGAAGTTTTCATATTGGAATCAAATCTTTAAAGGCCGAGAGAAAAATGTGGGATGGCGCATCGATCATTTTTTAGTGACCCATAATATCTTACCAAGTATAACGGATGCGATGATCTATAATGAGTATTATGGATCAGATCATTGCCCGGTAGGAGTGAAGTTGAAGGTTTGAATTCATATTAATAAAATTCCAGCTATTGGATGCGCTCGATCTTTGCTCCTAGTTTTTTTAAACGCCCTTCAATATCCTGATAGCCTCGATCTATTTGTTCTACGTTGGAAATTTCACTTTCGCCTGCAGCAGACAATGCTGCAATCAATAGCGCAACGCCTGCGCGGATATCCGGTGATGACATTTTAATTCCACGCAAAGCTTGTTTGCGGTCTAAGCCCATAATGCTGGCCCGATGTGGATCACATAATATAATTTGTGCGCCCATGTCAATCAACTTGTCGACAAAGAACAAGCGACTCTCAAACATTTTTTGATGCACCAATACATTTCCCTTAGCCTGTGTAGCCACTACTAAAACGATACTTAGCAAATCAGGGGTAAAACCTGGCCAAGGAGCATCGGCAATGGTGAGGATAGATCCATCTATGAAGGTTTCTATTTCATAATGTTCTTGTGCGGGAATGTATATGTCATCATTTCTAAATTCCATCTTAATGCCTAATCTTCTGAACATTTCCGGAATAATACCCAATCGATCAATTCTACAATTTTTGATTGTGATTTCGGATTGTGTCATCGCAGCCAGACCGATAAAGCTGCCGATTTCAATCATGTCCGGTAGTAATGTGTGCTCGGTACCATGGAGTTTTTCTACCCCTTCAATGGTCAATAGGTTCGATCCTATGCCACTGATTTTAGCACCCATGCGATTGAGCAACTCACAAAGTTGTTGCAAGTAAGGCTCACAAGCGGCATTGTAT
>JANPBK010000264.1:0-12939 GCA_031430395.1 Cyclobacteriaceae bacterium | reverse complement strand
GTTTCATTTTTCACTGCTACTAATCGTTTTGCAATGGTCTTGCGTAGCGAAGTCATTTTCTCCCTTCGCTCGCCTCGTGTACCGCCCGATGCAATTACCGGAGGAGCCATGGCTGGAGATGGCTTTGTATCTTTTGCAGGTGCGGTGGCTTGTGCTTTTACGGCATCGTCTTTTGTAATTCTCCCCCCCACTCCACTTCCAGCAACCTGATTAGAAGCAATCCCTTTTTCATCAAGAATTTTTGCAGCCGCAGGAGACGGAGTACCTGCCGCATATGAAACTCCTGAAGCCGCTGCTGGTTGTGACGCACCGGATGTCGGTGAAGTTGCCGTGGCTGTTGGTGCACCGCCTTCTGTAATTTCAATCTTACAAATCAATCCTCCAATTGGAAGTGTTGTTTTCTCTTTGGCTACAATTCTCAAAATACCATTTGCCTCAGCCGGCAACTCAAATGTTGCTTTGTCTGATTCTACCTCAGCAATTACCTCGTCCAACTTCACGAAGTCACCATCTTTTTTCAACCAGGTAGAAATGGTTACTTCGGCAATGGATTCACCTAAAGCAGGCACCTTCATTTCTTTAATTCCACCAGTAGCTTTCATAGGTTGTGTAGGAGTGTTTTCTGTTTTTGTTTCTTTCGGTTGAGTCGCTGGAGCTACAACAGCACCTCCATCAGCAATTTCGCAAATCACTGTTCCGATCGGAACCACTTCGCCTTTCGCTTTCGAAATTTTCAATACGCCCGCTTGAGGTGCCGTTAATTCAAACGTAGCTTTATCGGATTCCAATTCCGCAATCACTTCATCCATTTTCACCACATCGCCATCTTTCTTTAACCAATTAGCGATCGTTACTTCGGTGATTGATTCGCCAACGGTTGGCACTTTTACTTGTTGAGCCATATAAAACTCTTGTTTAAAAATTTAAGATTCTAGATTTCAAGCGATGATGAAATGATTTTCTCTTGCTCTGCTTTGTGCACTTTGGAATAACCGGTAGCGGGTGAAGCACTTGCCTTACGAGAAATGAGCTCTAATCCACTCATATAGCGCAAAATGAATGACCAATAACCCATATTCGAAGGTTCCTCTTGTGTCCAAACTAGCTTAGCGCCTTTATATTTTTTCAATACCGCATTCAATTGCTTTTCAGGGAAGGGATGCAATTGTTCCATCCTCACCAGTGCAACATCTTTATTTTTTTTCTTAGTCTGTGCTTCCAATAAATCGTAATATACTTTTCCGGTACACAACACCACCTTCTTAACATCCTTTGCATTCACGTTCACATCATCAATCACTTCCTGGAAAGAACCTTTCGTGAAATCCTTAATGGGAGAAACTACGGCAGGATGCCTTAGTAAAGACTTTGGAGAAAAAACGATACAAGGTTTTCTGAACTCCCATGTCACCTGCCTTCTTAGCAAATGAAAAATATTGGCAGGTGTGGTAGGGTTCGCAACAATCATGTTGTACTCAGCCGACAATTGTAAGAAGCGCTCCGGTCTGGCATTCGAATGTTCAGGTCCTTGTCCTTCATACCCATGCGGTAACAACATCACCAATCCGTTCATGCGTTGCCACTTGGATTCTGCGCTAGAAATAAATTGGTCAATAATTACCTGTGCCCCATTCGCAAAATCCCCAAACTGAGCTTCCCAAATAACTAATGCATGAGGAGTAGCCATGGCGTAGCCGTATTCAAAACCAAGTACTCCAAATTCAGAGAGCAAAGAATTATAAATATCAAATTTCAGCTTGCTGCCTTCAATGTGATCTAAGCCACAATATGGCTGGTTGGTGTTTGCATCTACAAAATAGGCATGGCGATGACTAAACGTTCCACGCTTCACATCCTGTCCACTCATTCTAACAAATGTTCCTTCCGATAGCAACGAACCATAAGCCAATAACTCAGCCTCTGCCCAACCTAAAATTTTATTCTCAAAAAAAGCAGAAGTCCGATCCTTCAATAATTTTTCGATCTGTTTGATCGGCTTAAATCCTTCAGGGATGGTTGTAAGCGCTTTGGCCACCTTATCGATCACCGCTTGTTTTATACTTGTGTCCGGTGACGCATCAAAATCTGCAGGTATTGACTTGCGTAATTTTTCCCATTCATTTTCTACTTGCTGCGGTTTATACGGAAGGGGTTTTTGTTTGACTTCGTTTAATCTATCCTGTAGCTGACTTCGGAAATTCTTGTCCATTTCGTCTGCTAAGGAAGCATCTACATCACCTCTTTCGATCAACTTTTTAACATATACCTCCCTCGGGTTTGGATGCTTGGCTATCAGATTGTAAAGTTTGGGCTGTGTGAATTTCGGTTCGTCACTTTCATTATGTCCATGCCTTCTATAGCATAGCATATCAATAAATATATCCTTGCCAAACTTTTGGCGATATTCAACAGCCAGGTTAGAACAGAAAGTTACAGCCTCTGCGTCATCTCCATTAACGTGCAGTATAGGAGCATCTACAATTTTTGAAATATCTGTACAATAAATACTGGTACGAGCATCATCATAATCGGTTGTAAAACCAACCTGATTGTTAATGACGAAATGGATAGTCCCACCCGTTGTATAGCCCGGCAATCCCGACATTTGAATAACCTCATATACGATGCCTTGACCCGCTACCGCAGCATCCCCATGAATAAGAATGGCCATTCCTTTACTCAGATCGCCCTCGTACTCATCATCGATTTGTCCGCGTGTATAGCCTACTACTAATGGATTTACAGCCTCCAAGTGGGACGGATTGGGTGTTAATTTTAAATATATTTTGTTCCCAGAGGGCGTATCAATATAGCTAGAGTAACCTAAATGATATTTCACATCACCGTCACCCATGGTTAAATCCGGGTTAATATTCCCCTCAAACTCAGTAAAAATTTGTTCGTAAATTTTTCCCAGAATATTGGTTAAGACATTTAGCCGGCCCCTATGAGCCATGCCAATCACCACCTCCTTTACACCTAATTCCGCTGACTTATTAATAATCGTTTGCAACGATGGAATGGTATTTTCTCCACCTTCTAGTGAAAACCGTTTCTGACCTAAAAATTTAGTATGCAGAAAATTTTCAAAGACAACTGCCTCGTTTAACTTACTTAATATTCTCTTTTTCTCTTCTTGATTGGGGTTATAGTTGAAATATTCTTGTTCGATTTTCTGAAAGAACCAACTCCTAATTTCATCATTTCGAATGAAGTTGTATTCGAAGCCTATAGTCCCCAGGTATAAAACTTTGAGTCGATCAATGATTTTTCGCAGCGTTGATTTTGGCATACCAATTTCCGTGGCTACGTCAAATTCCGTATCCAGATCAGCGTCTGATAGCCCAAAATTCGTGTGATCTAATTGTACCCCATGGTCTCTTCGGGTACGTACCGGATTCGTATTCGACTTAAGATGACCGAAAGAACGATAAGCAAAAATGAGTGTACGGACGTAGGTCTCTTTAATATTTGGAGTGTCTCCTGCTATTGCTTGACCATTTTCCCCATAACGTTGCGATGAGAAATCATAGCCCTCAAAGAATTTTTGCCAGGTAGCATCTACAGAGGATGGGTCTTGTTTGTAATTTTGATAAAGCTGATCGATGTAGCTCGTGTCAGCATTGGAGATGTAGCTATACTTGTCCATGAAATATTTTAAAAAGCTACCAAATGTATAATCTCAAGACAAGAATTAAAAACCTAATAATCGCTTATACAAATATAAGCCATAATTTGTTGTTTTGAAAGGATTCAGGGGCTTTTGCCAATTCTCATGATTTACCAAGACTTGATATAACAGGCTACCGAAGATTTTCTAACTCCTAAATTGATAATCTTCAAATTAGTCATACATTTGCGATCCTTTTATAAACGGACGTGTTCCAACATTAAAAACGTAAGAAAAAATGGTAAAGATTAGATTGGCCCGCAGAGGTCGCAAAAAGTTATCCTTGTTCGATGTAGTCGTTTCTGACGCTCGGGCCCCAAGGGATGGTAAATTCATTGAGAAAATTGGCACTTACAATCCTGCAACTAACCCTGCTTCGATCGTAATTCGTGAAGACAGGGCTTTCCATTGGTTAATGGTTGGCGCACAGCCATCAGATACTGTCAGAGCAATGCTATCTTATAAAGGAATCATGTATAAAAGGCACCTTCAAATTGGTGTCGACAAAGGCGCTCTTACCCAAGAAGTTGCTGATGGTAAGCTAGCCGAATGGTTAAAATCGAAAGAATCTAGAATTCAAAGTAAGGTGGATAACCTCACTCAATCGAAGCAAGATGTGGCCAAAGCTCGTAAGCAAGCTGAAACTAAAGTAAAAGAAGCTCGTGCTGAAGCGATCCGCAAAAAAGCAGAAGTAAAAGAAGCAGCTCCTGTGATTGAAGCAGCAGCCGCTGAAACCGAAACTCCCTCTGTAGAAGGTCAGGCTTAATATTTTATTTTATAAAATTTCAAATGCCGTCACTGTGTGATGGCATTTTTATTTGGTCGAAATGGAAAAAGACGATTATTTTAAGATTGGTTATGTTGCGAAAGCACATGGCTTAAAAGGCGAGATCACCATGATGATCACTGCAGAGGCGGATTTTGGTCAAATTGATTCATTTTTTGTTGAATTGCGGGGCACCCTGGTTCCCCATTTTATTAAAGCGATTTCTAATCGGGGTGACAAAGCATTTATCAAGTTGGATGAAGTGGATACCCTTGATCAGGCTAATACACTCAAAGGCTGTAGTATTTATTTAGCCAAAGAAGCCAGACCAAAATTAAAACGCGGAGAGTTTTACGATGATGAGGTAATCGGATTTGAGGTGCATGATGAAATCATTGGCATTTTAGGAACCATAAAAGAAATTAGTTCAAATGGCCCAAACAGGCTTTTGACTTTATATCATAAAACTAAAGAAGTTCTTATCCCAGTTAATAGTCCATTTATCAAAAGTCTAAATAAGTCAAAGAAAGTAATGAAGGTAGAATTACCGGATGGTTTTTTAGACATTTAGACATTGGCTCTCTTCATTTCATATGGTCTTTCATAATTTAGCAGTATGCGCATCGACATTATTACCTGTCTACCCAAATTACTTGAAAGCCCTTTTGCTGATTCCATATTAAAAAGGGCGCAGGATAAAAACTTGGTGTCGTTGCACGTGCATGACTTGCGTGAATATTCTACTCATAAACACCGAACTACCGATGATTACGCGTTCGGAGGAGGTGCCGGTATGGTTATGATGATTGAGCCTATAGATCGTTGCATTTCTTCACTAAGATCAGAGCGTTCTTATGATGAAGTCATTTATATGAGCCCTGACGGAAAATTATTTTCTCAGGCAATGGCTAACCAATTAAGTTTAACACAAAATTTGATTCTTCTTTGTGGACACTACAAAGGTGTAGATGAACGCGTACGTGAACATTTAATCACTCGTGAAATAAGTATAGGTGACTATGTTTTATCAGGTGGTGAGCTAGCTGCAGCGGTGGTGGCCGATTCCATTATACGATTGCTTCCAGGCGTATTAAATGATGAAACATCTGCGTTAAGTGATTCCTTTCAGGATGGATTACTCGCCCCGCCCGTTTATACGAGGCCGGCATCATATAAAGGATGGAACGTTCCAGAGGTTCTTTTATCCGGACATCAAGCCAAAATCGAAGAATGGAAACAGGAAGAAGCACTAAATAGAACTCAGGAAAGAAGACCAGGCCTAATTCAAAGCTAATATTCGCACAATGAAATCAGCTATTCTTAAAATTATTGGTCACGATTTCCCAATTCTGCGTTCTCCTGCTATATTTGCAGTCCATTTTAAAAACCGAGCAGTATGGCCGATTTGATGAAAATTGTAGAAGAAGAGTTAGCCTCCAAAAGGGCAGGAATACCCAGTTTTAAGTCTGGCGATACCATAAACGTGCATGTAAAGATCAGCGAAGGTAATAAAGATAGGATTCAGCAATTTCAAGGTGTTGTTCTTTACCGCAGAGGAACGGGCACTAATGGCGAAAGCTTCTCGGTAAGAAAAGTGTCAAATGGAGTTGGTGTAGAGCGTATTTTTCCTATTCTTAGCCCAAGCATCGACAAAATTGAATTTGTTAAGGCTGGAAAAGTTCGTAGAGCAAAATTATACTATCTGAAAGGCCGTCAAGGCAAATCAGCAAGGATTAAAGAAAAATTAGCTGTTGTAAAAACAGCGTAAATCAAAAAATAAATATCAAAAAACCCATTTCAACCCATTGAAATGGGTTTTTTGCTTTAACAAAGAACCTTGGATGAATTACGATAGCCACCTATATTTGTCCCTCACTTAAAAAACAACAATGGCAAGACCATCCATCACCGAACTGCTTGGTAAAGATGCAGAGTCTCTTTTAACTCATAAGAGCAAAACCATTTCAAAAGATCAGCTTCATTTACCTGGGCATGATTTCGTAGACCGGATCTTTTCCATTTCAAACCGCAACACACAAACGATTCGCAGTTTACAAGCCATCTTTGATAAAGGCAGATTAGGAAATACAGGATTCCTTTCGATTCTTCCAATAGATCAGGGCATTGAACATAGCGCTGGGGCTTCTTTTGCTAAGAACCCTATTTACTTTGATCCTGAAAATATCATCAAACTAGCTATCGAAGGTGGTTGTAATGCAGTAGCGACCACTTTTGGTGGATTAGCAATGATGTCCAGAAAGTACGCCCATAAAATTCCCTTCATTGTAAAGATCAATCACAACGAACTTTTGACATATCCGAATAAGGCTGACCAGATTATGTTTGGATCTGTTGAAGATGCTTGGAACTTAGGCGCGATGGCCGTTGGAGCAACCATCTACTTTGGATCCGACAATGCTACGCGTCAAATTCAGGAGGTCTCAGCAGCCTTTGAAAAAGCCCATCAATTGGGCATGGCTACCATTCTATGGTGTTATACCCGCAACGATGCCTTTAAAAAAGACGGAGTTGATTATCACTCATCAGCCGACTTGACAGGACAAGCCAACCACTTAGGTGTAACCATCCAAGCCGATATTATCAAACAAAAACTTGCCGTGAATAACGGAGGTTACAAAGCTCTAAACACTGGAGGCAGTTCATATGGAAAATTAGATGAACGCATCTATTCTGAACTTACTTCTGATCACCCAATTGACTTGTGTCGTTACCAAGTTGCTAATTGCTATATGGGCCGCGCGGGGTTGATAAATTCTGGTGGAGACTCCAAAGGATCAAGCGATATGGCAGAAGCCGTTCGCACAGCAGTCATTAACAAACGCGCAGGTGGTATGGGTTTGATTTCAGGCAGAAAAGCATTCCAACGCCCAATCAAAGAAGGCATTGAAATACTTCAAGCTATTCAAGATGTCTACTTGGATAAAACCATAGACATAGCGTAATAAATTATTACCAATGGGTTGATTGGCCTCTTTCAATGAATGGGCCAATCAACCGATTGATTCATTGAAAAATAACAACTATGCCTTGGTTCAAACGTACCGATAAAGGAATTCTAACCCCCACTGAATCCAAACGTGAAGTACCTGATGGACTTTGGTTCAAATCTCCGGGCGGAAAAATTATACATACCAGAGAATTAAAAAACAACGCTTATGTAGTTCCCGAAGAAGATCTTCATGTTAAAATCGGGTCTGAAGAGTTCTTCGAAATTCTATTTGACAATAATTCCTTTACTGAATTAGACGCCAACATGGAGTCAGGTGACCCACTCAAATTTGTTGATACCAAAGCATACCCTAAACGCATAAAAGAATCGCAGACTAAAACACATCTGAAGGATGCGGTGCGAACTGCCTATGGAAAAATAAATGGCCTTGATTTATGTATCGCCTGCATGGATTTTACTTTTATCGGTGGCTCCATGGGTTCTGTCGTTGGTGAGAAAATTGCTCGTGCTATTACGCATTCCTTAAAAACCCGTACTCCTTTTTTAATGATCTCTCGCTCTGGGGGGGCCCGAATGATGGAAGCGGGGCTTTCATTAATGCAGATGGCGAAGACTTCAGCCAAACTTGCTCTTTTAGATGAAGCTAAAATTCCTTACATATCCTTACTAACCGATCCGACAACGGGTGGCGTAACTGCTTCCTATGCAATGTTAGGAGACTTCAATATAGCTGAACCAGGCGCATTGATCGGTTTTGCAGGTCCACGTGTAATTCGCGAAACCATTGGAAAAGATTTACCAAAAGGTTTTCAAAGTGCCGAGTTTGTACTAGAGCATGGGTTTCTTGATTTCATCATTGACCGAAGAAGTTTAAAGCAACGACTCAGTACTTTACTAAAGATGCTTCAATAATAGACATCTCTTTTTTGAATGAAGGTCGCCCTCATTGATTTACATTACCTTCCTTCTATCGAGTATTTTTGTGCCATCTATCCTTTCGAACATGTGATTTTGGAGAAGCATGAAAATTTTGTAAAACAAAGTTTTAGAAATCGGTGCTACATTAACACCTCCCAAGGCATACAAATGCTCATTGTCCCGCTAACCGAAAAACATGGCAAGGTCTCGATTCAAAATATAAAAATTGATAATCGTCAAAAGTGGCAAAACAACCACTGGCGCGCCATCGAATCAGCTTATCGGAAGGCCCCGTTTTTTGAGTTCTATTCAGAAGAATTCAAAAATATCATTTACCAAGGCCACGATTTTCTAGTCTCACTTAATCATGATTTGCTGTCATATTGTCTAAAGAGCATTCATCTCAAAATAAATCTATCTGAGACGATAACATTTAGTATTCAGCCTGATAGCTCCCTTTCAGACCTTCGATCTCAAATAATTCCCAAATTATCTTATAGTAATCGGTCATTTTATCATCCTATCCAGTATCAACAAGTGTTTGGCAGTTCTTTTGTAGCCAATTTGAGTCTATTAGACTTATTGTTTTGTGAAGGGCCTAACACCATACGGTTCTTACAAACCACTAAGACTATTTGAACAAATAATTTTAACTAAGCGTTAGTATTGCAGTCTCTTAATTTCTTAACTAGCCCTAGAAATAGAGGGTTTGGAATTGTGAACGCTAAAACTTTACATTTACATATATCAATTTACTATGCCAAATATGGAAGCCAAATTTTCTAACCGCGTCAAAGAAGTAATCTCTCTGAGTCGGGAAGAAGCCCTGCGTTTAGGCCATGATTACATTGGTACCGAACACCTCATCTTAGGCATGATCCGCGAAGGTGAAGGAGTAGCTGTTGGGGTACTTAAAAAATTGGGCGTGCCGCTAGATCAACTTCGTACTGAAATTGAAAAGATTTCTAAAGGTACAGCCACCCACGAAATAAAAAATCTGGCTAATATTCCGCTGACTCGAGCTTCCGAGAAAACATTAAAGATTACGTACCTCGAAGCAAAAGTTTTCAAAGCTCAATTGATAGGAACAGAGCATCTGCTCCTTTCTATTTTGAGAGACCCAGATAACTTAGCCACTCAAATTCTTAATAAATTTGATGTCGCTTATGACGTTGTTAAAGAAATGCTTGAATATCAAAATGAACAACCTACAGCATCTTCTGACACTGACGATCCCGATGATGATTCCTCTAAAATGTTTGGGAGCGGTGGCGCCACAGGTGCAGGTAAAGAAAAAAAAGGAGTTGAAAAATCACGTACCCCGGTCCTTGATAATTTTGGACGCGACCTTACTAAACTAGCGGAAGATAATAAATTAGACCCGATCGTTGGACGTGAAAAGGAAATCGAACGAGTAGCGCAAATACTTAGTCGAAGAAAAAAGAATAATCCCATTCTGATAGGAGAGCCAGGTGTAGGTAAAACAGCTATCGCAGAAGGATTGGCTTTACGAATTATTCAGAAGAAGGTATCCCGCGTTTTATTCGGCAAAAGAGTTGTTACTCTTGATCTCGCATCGCTCGTTGCCGGAACAAAATATCGTGGACAATTCGAAGAACGAATGAAGGCAGTGATGAATGAATTGGAGAAATCCGCAGACGTCATTCTATTTATTGATGAACTCCATACTATCGTTGGCGCGGGAGGCGCCTCTGGTTCTTTAGATGCATCCAACATGTTTAAGCCTGCCTTAGCACGCGGAGAGATACAATGTATCGGAGCCACTACATTAGATGAATATCGTCAGTATATTGAAAAAGATGGTGCCTTAGCGCGTAGATTTCAAATGGTCTTGGTTGACTCCACCTCTGTGGATGAGACGATTCAGATACTGGAAAACATCAAAGAGAAATATGAAGAACATCATCACGTAACCTATACGAAAGAAGCATTGGAATCTTGTGTAAAACTTTCTGACCGCTACATCAGCGATCGCTTCTTGCCCGACAAAGCAATTGACGTCATGGATGAAGCCGGTGCGCGTGTCCACATCAATAACATTCATGTGCCGGAAGACATCGTGAAGTTTGAAGCTGCTATTGAGGATGTGAAAAAAGAAAAGAACAGGGTTGTGAAAAGCCAGAAATACGAAGAGGCTGCGCAACTTCGCGATAAGGAAAAGAAATTAATTGAACAATTGGATTTAGCGAAAGCGCGCTGGGAAGAAAAGACACGTACCGAAAAATACACTGTCACGGAAGATAATGTTGCGGATGTAGTAGGTATGATGACAGGCATTCCTGCGAATCGTATTGCTCAAAAAGAAAGCAACAAGCTCCTTGGCATGGCCGAGCAATTAAGCAGCAAAGTGATAGGTCAGGAAGAAGCCATAAAAAAATTGACTCGGGCTATTCAACGTACACGAGTAGGACTTAAGGATCCTAAAAAGCCTATCGGGTCTTTTATTTTCCTGGGTCCAACAGGTGTCGGTAAAACAGAGTTAGTAAAAGTTCTCGCTACGTATCTCTTCGATAAAGAAGATTCATTGATACGCATTGATATGAGTGAATACATGGAAAAATTCTCTGTGTCACGATTGGTCGGTGCACCTCCTGGATATGTAGGATATGAAGAAGGGGGACAATTAACAGAAAAAGTACGCAGAAAGCCTTATAGTGTTGTTCTTCTTGATGAAATTGAAAAAGCTCATCCGGATGTCTTCAATATTCTATTGCAGGTGTTAGATGATGGGATACTTACAGACGGACTTGGGCGCAGAGTAGATTTTCGCAATACCATTATTGTTATGACGTCAAATATTGGCGTGAGAGATCTGAAGGATTTTGGGTCTGGTATTGGTTTCGCAACGAAAGCGAATAGAGAAAATGATGAAGAAGTCATGAAATCAACTATTCAAAATGCTTTGAAGAGGGCTTTCTCTCCCGAGTTTTTAAATCGTTTGGATGATGTCATTGTGTTTAACACTTTACAACGTGAACATATTCATAAGATCATCGACATTACACTTGGAAAGCTATTTGCTAGAATCCTTACGTTGGGTTATAGTGTTGAACTAACTGAAAAAGCAAAAGATTTCTTAGCAGAAAAAGGATTTGATCCTCAATTTGGCGCAAGACCTCTCAACCGTGCTATTCAAAAGTATCTGGAAGATCCTGTTGCAGAAGAAATTCTGAAAGGTGAAGTTACTGAAGGCGGCATCATTATGGCTGACTACGAAGGAACCGGAGAATTACTTACGATTAAATCTAAAAAGGCTAAAGCTTCAAGTAAAGAGAAAAAGAGCGAATAAGTTTCTTTCGGCCTTATTACTAGAAACAAAAAAAGACGGCTTGACCGTCTTTTTTTGTTTCTAGTAACTCAAACGTTACCTGCCAAACCGTTTAACTTATAAGGTTACCCGTTTAACTACATTGGATTTTCCAATCAAGGTTATTCGGTCGCCCTAAAGAATATTATTTAATTGTTCTTTAATTTTCTCAAGTTCTTCCTTCATGGTCACTACATGTTTTTGCATCTCAGCATCATTGGCCTTACTTCCTATTGTATTTATTTCACGACCTATTTCCTGAGAAATAAAACCTAGTTTCTTTCCATTTGACTGTTTATCATTTAATGCCTTTAAGAAATAATCCAAATGGGTCCTCAGCCTTACCCGCTCTTCGTGAATATCTAATTTTTCAATATAAAAGATAATCTCTTGTTCAACTCTATTGGCATCAAAGCCCTCGCTCCCGAAAAACTCTGTGATGTTCCCTTTTATCCTACTCCTAATTTTCTCAATACGCTTAGGATCAATTTCTTCTACAGCAACTAATCCCTTCGCTATTGTTTCTATATATTCCCTCAATTTACCTTCCAGTACTTTGCCTTCTGCCACTCTAAACTCTTCACATTTATCAATCGCTTCTACAATTAAAAGTCGAACTCTTTCCCATTCTGTTGGATCCAATTCGTCTTTTCCATTGGATATCACAACATCCGGAGCAGACAAAGCCAACTGAAATAGATTGTCATACCCGGCCATTACTTTATCTGCTAATCTCTTTAGCTCATTATAATATGCAGCAAATAATTCTTCATTGTATCGCAACGGTATTCCCGTTCGTTCGGCTTGTTGGCAATCAATGGTGAGGGAGATCTTTCCCCGCTCTAAACGATCTGACACCAACGTACGAATCTCCAATTCACGCTCTGAAAACTTTCGAGGCAACCGTAAACTTAGGTCTACAGATTTTGAATTCAGTGACTTTACCTCGACTGAAATGGCCAGGCTTCCCGAATTTAATATAGTTTGGCCAAAGCCAGTCATGGATTTAATCATACAACTACTTTATAAATATATTTAGAAATCAAATCCAAGGGTTACGAAGGCGCGAGGAGCAAGCACGGTATAATTTTCGACTGGCCATGCCAAGTCAAATTTAAGATAATAACCGAACATCATGGACCGGAAGCCGAAACCATAGCTATAAAGCCATGGATTTAAGTACTCTCTGATCTCCACTTGAAAAGGATTAGCGCTGCTTGGTTTTTCGGGAACCAACCTAACACGACCGCTATTTTGATTATCCAGTGGTATCGGCCCGGTCCAAC
>JANPBK010000263.1:0-5398 GCA_031430395.1 Cyclobacteriaceae bacterium | reverse complement strand
GTCTAATGTCTAACGTCTTATGTCTTACGTCTTAAATCTTATTTCGTCCTTCGTACTTCGTACTTCGAACCTCGTCCCTCGCAACTCATTCCTTATTCTCCTCATACCACCGATCGACCAGTAAGCCCTTGCCTTCGGCAGCCATGACAGCCAGTTGATCGCAGCGTTCGTTTTCAGCATGGCCTGCATGACCTTTGACCCACACAAATTTTGGTTTTAGTTTAGTGTGCAAGGGAATGTATCGTTTCCATAAATCGGAGTTCGCTTTTTTGGCGAAATTCTTTTTCTCCCAATTCCAGATCCATCCTTTCTCTACGGAGTCGACAACGTATTTGGAGTCGGAGTAAATGGTGACGGGTATGCCGTGTTTTTTAATGGCTTCCAATCCGATGATGACGGCCATTAATTCCATCCGGTTATTGGTTGTCAAACGAAATCCTTCGGACAATTCTTTTTCGTGTTGCCCATATTTCATGATGGTGCCATAGCCTCCCGGCCCGGGGTTGCCTTGTGCAGCACCGTCTGTATAGATGCGGATCATTCTCCTGCTTGTTTAATAATATCCTCTGCCACTTCAGCCGAAAACCGTAAGCCAACCTCCTGCATACTTTTAATTATCGGCTTAACTGATGGAATTAGATTAAGTTGTTTGGCTTTGACCAAAATACCAAGAGTACCTGTAAAATTTACATGAAGAGATTCGGCAATTTTTCGCGCTTTCAAATCATCCAAAATTATTGTGCAGTCGGGGGTTTCTAGCCCCAGGGCTATCGCTGATGATTCGCCCACATCGATTTTGGTTTCCAGTTCTTTTTGAAAAGATTTATTTTTCGCAGAGAGGATCTTTATCCATTCAGGCAATTCCTTTCCGTATTCGGTTTGAATTTCTGGCGTGGTGATTACTTCAGAATAAATTTCCTTTAGCAGAAAAATCTTGTCAATCTTTTCTAGGATGATCAGGCAACTCGTATCAGAAATGACAATCTTATGCATTCACAACGTCCTTGCGAAGGTCATCGAGTGATTCGCTAAATACTGAATAGCCATAGTTGCCCATGGTCTCTAAAAAAGCACGCTTGCTAATGCCGACCAAACCGGCCGCCTGTCCAGAAGATAATTTAGCCTGGTGATAGAGTTGACAGGCCAACGTCATTTTAACGTCAAACTCAGTGAGTCCCAGTGAATCAGGTAAGTCGAGTGTGATACGTTTCATAGGTGATTGATGGTCTTTCTTTGGTGTTAAAAACTACAATTATGTTAAGGCTGCCTTTAGATGCCCGTTTTCTGTATGAAAGTTACAAAAAAAATAGTTAGTCGATAAGGACATTGCTTTTAAAGACTCAGATTGCTTTTGAATATTTTCACGGCTATCGCTAACAAGATTACGCCAAAAACTTTACGCAAAACGACAAAGCCTGATTTGCCTATTTTCTGCTCCAGCCATCCACTAGATCGCAGTACCAGGTATACGAAAATAAGATTGAGAACGATTCCTATCAAGATGTTGATTTCTTCATACACGGCTCTGAGTGAGAGAATGGTGGTGAGCGTTCCTGCCCCTGCAATCAACGGAAAAGCAATGGGTACGATGGAGCCTGTTCCTTTGGCATCCGGATCGTCCTTGATCAAATCGATACCTAATATCATTTCCATGGCAATGATAAACATGACAATAGCACCTGCTACAGCAAAGGAGCCTACATCCAACCCAAATAGTTTTAAAATAGATTGTCCCAGAAAAAGGAATACGATCATCAAGATCGCTGCAATGGCGGTGGCTTTCTCCGCGTAGATTCTTCCTTCTCTTTTTCGAATGAGGATCACAAAGGGAATAGATCCCAGGATATCGATGACGGAGAAGAGGATCAGCGTTACGGAAAATATTTCTTTGAAGTTCATAGGCTATGGTTGCGAAGATAACAAATTGACCCGAGACAAGTGATAAGTCGCAGTAGGCGGAGAGACGAGTTGTGTCGTTATAATAAATAACTTGATGTAGATACTTTTTTTGTGCTAAATTTGGGCAAGATGAAAAGCAGTTTAGTTCTTGTTCTAAAAAGTGTTCTGATCGGGGTCATCGTTATGCGGCTTCTTTTCGTGATCGATTTTGGTCAGCGTGATTCGTTTGCTACCTGCTGCATGGAGCTAATTGACTGCGAGGAAGAGACAGAGAGTGAAAATATATCCAGCAGTAAAGAATTTTGCGAACAAATTAGCTTCATTAGATTGAAATCAGTGTTTTGTATTGAGTCTATCCATTCTTTTTCTTTTGCCTCATCCTTTTCGAATCACATCATTGAGACCGATTCGCCCCCGCCTCGAGGGTAGCACGCTCTGGAACTTTTTCCTGTTCTTACAATCCCTTTTTAAGTAATTTATTTTTTTTGATATAATTCATTGTTGTGAAGCAGAATAATTTTAATGAATTCAAAGATAGTCTAAAGGCTGACTTACCCGCATCGATAGTTGTGTTTTTGGTAGCATTGCCATTGTGCTTGGGCATTGCCCTGGCTTCTGGTGCACCTTTGTTTTCAGGAATCGTTGCAGGAGTTGTTGGCGGAGTGGTGGTAGGCGCTCTTAGCAAATCGCCAATCAGTGTTAGTGGTCCTGCGGCAGGACTTGCTTCCATCGTATTGATTGCCATCCATGACCTGAATTCATTTCCAGCGTTTTTGTGCTGTGTGGTTATTGCCGGAATGATTCAGGTGTTATTTGGCTTTCTAAGGGCAGGAGTCATTGGGCACTTTGTTCCCATCGCAGTCACCCGAGGAATGCTGGCAGCAATCGGCCTCATCTTGATATTAAAACAGATTCCGCACGCGGTTGGCTATGATGCTGATTTTGAAGGTGATGAAAGTTTCTTTCAGCCAGATGGTGAGAATACATTTACTGACATCATACAGGCGTTTAATTTCATTACGCCAGGTGCTATTGTTATTACCCTTGTATCATTGGCTATTTTGGTGATGTGGGAGCGCCCAGCGTTTAAGAGGCACAAACTTATTAACCTTTTACCGGGGCCTGTCGTGGTAGTCGTGATTGGAATAATCTTGAATACTTTGTTTGCGAAGTATATGCCGACCTACGAAATATTGCCATCGCATTTGGTTTCGTTCCCTGATGTATCTCATACTGCTGGCTTTGCCTCCTTGTTTACCTTTCCGGACCTCTCAAACCTAACCAATCCGAAAATATATTCCATTGCCATTACCATTGCGCTGGTTGCAAGTTTGGAAACGTTGTTGAGCATTGAAGCAGCAGATAGACTGGATCCATTTAAGCGAATTACTCCATTGAATCACGAACTAAAATCTCAGGGAGTGGGGAATATACTTTCTGGATTGCTGGGTGGTCTTCCGATCACCTCGGTTGTTGTTCGAACGACTGCAAATGTTGCGGCCGGGGCCCGATCCAAACTGTCGTCAATTATACACGGTGTTTTGTTGGCGACCGCTGTGCTATTGTTCCCGCGATTTCTCGAACTAATTCCGCTTTCTAGCCTTGCTGCGATATTGTTGGTTGTTGGCTATAAACTTGCTTCGCTCAACGTGTTGAAGAACATGTATGGCAAAGGGATCACGCAGTTTGCCCCATTTGTGGTAACTGTTATTGCGATCCTTCTTTCTGATTTGTTGATAGGCGTATTTATCGGATTGATGGTGGCGTTGTTTTTTGTGGTCAAAACAAATTTTAGATCGGCTGTCTTTTTCATGAATGATGGAAACAACTTTATCATTAAATTAACGAAAGATGTCTCGTTCTTGAATAAGTCTTCTTTGCGAAGAGCGCTGGAAAGAATCCCTGCCGGGGCAAGCTTATTGGTCGATGGCAGTAAGGCTGAATTTATTGACCAGGATATCATCTCGATATTAGAAGATTATAAGAATGAAGCATTTTCGAAAAATATACAGTTGGAGTATAAAAAGTCGAATAATGCCATGAATGTTTTTTTTAGGCAGGATCCAATCTGAACGTGTTAAATGTGAAATTAAGTTGATAAATATGAAAGCATACGAAAAACTATTACTGGAAAACAAGGCCTGGGCGAGAGAGCACGTGGAGGTAGATAAGGATTTTTTTCTTCGCCTTGCCAATCTTCAAACACCTGAGTTTTTATGGATTGGTTGTTCTGATAGTCGCGTCCCTGCCAACGAAATCACAAATACGGCACCTGGAGAAATATTTGTTCACCGCAACATTGCCAACTTGGTAGTCCACACGGATTTGAATTTACTAAGTGTATTGCAATATGCCGTGCAGCAGTTGAAAGTCAAACATATTATTGTCTGTGGTCACTATGGTTGCGGAGGGGTAAAGGCAGCGATGTCACATAGCGACTTGGGGTTGATCAATAAATGGCTAAGAAATATCAAGGATACCTATTATCAGAATAAGACAGAACTGGAGGCCATTGAAGATAACGACAAACGCGCCAATCGATTAACGGAGTTAAGTGTAATGCATCAAGTGATGAACCTTGCTCAAACGTCCATCGTACAACATGCATGGAAGGACGATAACCGGCCAACTTTGCACGGTTGGGTGTATGGGTTGACTGATGGTATTTTACATGATTTGGTTAAGATGGATCCAAACACACCGTTAGATCCTATTTACCAATATGACTTCAAATTGTGAAAAAGCTGTAAAGCCTGAGTTTCTTTCAGATTCTAGTTCAAAAAAAGAATTGATATTGTGCTACTACCTGTCCATTCAGGCCGGTGTTTTGGATTAAGTCGTTGCCCACGGGATTGTACGTGGGCCGCAATTGGTAGTCAAGCGTCAGTTTACTGGTGTGCCCTTTCATGAACCAGTTTACACCGAGGTCATAAACATTCATCTGCTTATCGAGCCTTTCGTAGTTGGCACTTTGATAGGTCACATAGGGCATGAGCGTTCCCTTTCCTTCTCCGAGTAAATCCTTTTTCATCAGATAACCAATCTGTGCGTAGATGAC
This sequence comes from Cyclobacteriaceae bacterium, assembly GCA_031430395.1. Taxonomy (GTDB): domain Bacteria; phylum Bacteroidota; class Bacteroidia; order Cytophagales; family Cyclobacteriaceae; genus ELB16-189. The sequence goes on along the minus strand of JANPBK010000263.1, from coordinate 441 downwards.
ATTACCCGTGCCAAACATGGGGAAGGCATTTCCATAATTTCCAGTAGGCGTATTGGAAAGACTTGTTCCGTTGGCCGGATTCATAATGCCGTTGTACCTTAAGTAACGAGTGCCGTAGTCCGTGTTAAAATAACCCAGATAAGCACTGATGGCAGTGCCTTTTTCAGCACTAACAGGAGCATCATAGAACATGGCCACAGACCATAAATTCATGTTGTAGTATTTTCGGTTTGGATCTGTCGTTGGATCTGCGTTGGTGTTTGAGCCCGTCCAAGTCGCATTGGCTTGCGTGATGAAACCGGCTTCCAGATTGAGTACTTTCTTTTTTCCCAGATAAGTGCCAGTCATATAGGGTGTCACATGCGATTCTTTATCGAAGAAGTTCCAAATGAACATCGCCTGGTATTGTTTGCTGTGATTGTCCCAGGCAAAGTTGGCATT
>JANPBK010000262.1:0-23488 GCA_031430395.1 Cyclobacteriaceae bacterium | reverse complement strand
ACGATTTCATTTGATTTGGATACTAAAAACCTTCTTACAACTTTTTTGAATGCATCGAACTCTACTAAAAACCCATCGTGTCCATAAAGAGAAGTGAGCACTTCTAATTTGGCTGAAGGAATAGAGGCAGCCAGCAATTTCTGTTCGCTGAGTGGATACAACAGGTCATTTTCTATTCCTACAATTAATGTTCTGGCTTCAATTTTTTCCAATGCCTCGAGCACACTTCTTCTGCCTCGCCCCACATTATGACTATCCATGGCTTTTGAAAAAGTCCAATAGGTAAAAGCATTGAAGCGATTCGCTAACTTTTGTCCCTGATATTTTTGATACGAAGCGGCACGAAAGTCATCTATCTTTTCCGATCCTTTTTCGTTTTGTGTTTGCTGATAGGTTTCATACGTTCGATAAGAAATCATTCCGATAGCACGTGCGGCTTTCAATCCTTCGATACCAGCTCTTGCGTCATTATTTTTCCAGGTTGGATCGGCAGCAATAGCCATTCGTTGCGCTTCGTTAAATGCAATCCCCCAGGGAGAATGTTTGGCATTACAAGCAATAGCGATTAATCGCTCGAACACCGTTGGTTTTTCAATCGCCCACTCTAGCGCTTGCTGGCCACCCAGCGACCCGCCAATCAGTGTATGAATTTTTCTGAGTCCCAATTCTTCTCTCAATAAATCAAACGAGTTAATAATATCTCGGTTGGTGAGTAAAGGAAAATCATGAAAATAGCTTTTGCCGGTGGCTGGGTGAATTGATAGGGGACCGGTTGAACCATAACATCCCCCTAAAGCATTTGCACAAATGATGAAGTAATCCCGTGGATCATAGGGAGAGCCTTCCGTAAAAAAATCTTTCCACCAATCGGTAAAATCTGAACTGCCTGTGAGGGCGTGACAAATCCAAATCACATTACTTCGGTCTTTATTCAATTGACCAAGGGTGGTGTATTTAAGTTGAAAGCCGGGGAGTATAGTCCCCGACTCTAACTTAAATTCATTTGTGTAATGAAATATGGAATCAGATTTTAACATAATAGATTAGACCACTAACTCTTTTTCAAAAACTTTTTCAAACGCTTGTTGGAAATCAGCCTGGATGTCATCGATATGTTCAAATCCAACCGAAACCCGCAGCAACGTAGGTAAAACGCCCGATGCAATTTGTTCTTCATCTGACAATTGTTGATGGGTAGTAGCAGAGGGCTGTATGATTAATGTTTTTCCATCTCCTACGTTTGCAAGGTGGCTGACCAATTTTAAGTTGTCAACTAATTTTGCTGTGTGTTCTTTGGTGCCGTTCACAGTGAATGATAGCACTGCGCCAAACCCATTTTTCAAATACTTCTTAGCCAATTTGTGATAGGTGCTTGTTTGCAACCCGGGATAATTAACAGTTTCTACGTTCGATTGTTGCTCCAACCATTGCGCTAAAGCTAATGCATTGTCAACAGACCGTTGCACACGTAAGGAAAGTGTCTCTAAACCTTGTATCAATAAGAATGAATTGAAAGGACTGATAGCAGGACCGAAATCACGTAGACCTTCTACACGGGCACGAATAATGAAGGCAATGTTTGGAAGACCCAGAGGATTTCCTTCTCCGAACACATCCCAGAATTTTAATCCATGATAGCCTTCACTGGGTTCAGTAAATTGATTGAACTTACCATTGCCCCAATTGTAATTGCCACCGTCTACAATTACTCCGCCAATGGAAGTGCCGTGACCACCTATCCATTTGGTTGCTGATTCTACCACAACATTAGCCCCATGCTCTAATGGACGGAACAAATATCCGGCTGCACCAAAAGTATTGTCAACAATCAGCGGCAAGTCATGTTTTTTAGCCAACGCAGAGATGGCTTCAAAGTCTGGGATATTAAAACCGGGATTTCCAATAGTTTCTAAGTAAATCGCTTTTGTTTTTTTATCGATATGCTTTTCAAAAGCCTCAATACTATCTCCTTCCGCAAAGCGCACTTCGATACCTAATCTCTTAAAAGCGACTTTAAATTGGTTGTAGGTACCTCCGTATAAAAAGGAAGTTGATACGAAGTTATCACCGGCTTGTAAAATATTATTCAGGGCAATGAATTGAGCGGCCTGTCCGGAGCCTACTGCCAACGCAGCAACCCCACCTTCCAATGCAGCCACGCGCTTTTCAAACACATCCGTAGTTGGATTCATGATGCGTGTGTAGATGTTTCCAAATTCTTTTAACGCGAAAAGATTAGCACCGTGCTCTGAATTTTTAAAAACAAAGGAAGTGGTTTGATAAATAGGTACGGCACGTGAACCGGTAGTAGGATCTACTTCTTGACCAGCATGTAATTGAAGTGTTTCGAATCTTAAGTTTGACATATAAATGAGGTTTATAAAATTAAATAATTAGTTAAGGGAAAAATTTATTGGAGTGGAGTTACGAAGATTGTCATTGACAGGGCATCGGGTTTCGATAGCCTCCAACCACCTGGCTTTAACCGTTTCATCAATTTTACTATTCGTCTTTAATTGCACATTGATGTTTTGATAGCCTGCGCGTTCTTTAAACGATTGGCCGAACAAACGTGCTGGATCCAAGTCACCATCGATGGAAATATTTAAATCTTTTAAATCAATGTTGAGCTCTTTTGCCGTGATGTGGGCTACTACGTTGATACATCCGGCATAGCCAGCTAAAATGTATTCCACCGGATTGGGGGCTAAGTTGGTCTCGCCTAACTCAGTAGGTTCATCTACGATTAGTTTGAAGCCGCGTGTCTCTATTTCAGTTCTCGCAGGCGATTCACTTTTTGAGTTAATAGAAAATTTTAAAACGTTGGACATAGTAATTTCTTTATGAGATTTAGAATTGAGAATTTTAAGGATGTTGAATAGCCGTAACCATACCCGTCACTCGGTAGGCCGTGCGCTAATGTGTTGTTGGAAGTTCAACGGAAGATTACCAACAACGAACAGGGCAACAACACATGTTGCTATTGCTGTTTTGAAGTAGGTAACAGAAATTTTGGAGGAGGTGAATTCCTGCTGTGATGGATTGAATGATAAAATGTTTCATTTTCATACCGGTTTATATTTCCTCAAAGACCTTCTCTGAGGCAGGAATTAGCACCCTTTTCGGGGTTGCTAGCGTTTCAAAGAGCCTGTTCTCTCCACGCTTCTGTATAAATCGGTTGGCTTTTGGCTTCACCGATTATGATGTCACAAACGTATAGTAGTTTAGTAGAGTTTCCAAATCCTTGGTTAAAAATTTGTTAAGAAATTTTTGCTCACAAGTGTTTGGTAAGCATTTGTCCATTAAAAAATAACGTTAGGTAAGTGGCAATTTCACTTGAAAAGTTGACCCGACATTTGGTGTACTGGATAATTCAATAGCGCCATGGAGTCGCTCCACAGCTCTTTTTAAAATGTAAAGCCCCAGGCCGGAACCTTGCTGGCGATCTGTAGCTCGATAAAACATATTGAAAATATTATCATGATGATCGGCAGCGATGCCTTGTCCATTATCCTGAACCGATATCGATGCGAAATCAAGTTCCTTTTTAATGATAATTTTTACAATGGATTCACAATTGTTGCGAGAATATTTTATTGCGTTTTCGATCAAATTTTGAAGGATAGTATTTATGATTGCCCATTCTGAATTAAAGTCAAAATCTTCTATTTCTTTTTGCACCTGTACACTGGCAAAGTTGGGTAAGTACCGGCATGAGTTAGTGCACTCCTCCACCAATTTTCCAAAATCTATTTTTGACTTTAATTTTTCTGTGTTCTTTATTTCGGTGAGATTGATAAGCCCCATGACAATGTCATTCATTCGCACGGCTTGCGAATGGTACATGTCAAATAACTTGAGCGAATAGAGTTCTTTAACATCTAATTTGACCACCCCGTACAAACCCAATAAAGAAGAAATAGGGCCCTTTAGATCATGTGACACCCGATAGAAGAATGAATCGAGTTCGGCATTCTTTCTTTCCACAATTTCATTTTTCTCTAGCTGCGCCTTGGCTTCTCGTTCCAACGACTCAATCTTGGATAAAGCTTCATAGCTTTTAATGATATTATAATTCTCTCGATTAATGACCTGCTCTTTTTGCAAAAAATATTTTTCTAAATAATCCAGTGCCCGAAATGAATCACCCTCTTTCTTGGCGAGTAAGTACAGATTAAAGTTTGCTTTGAAGCATACAAATTGAACATTATATTTTTCACCCAATTCCAGTGCTTTCAAAAAGTATGCATTAGCTTGAATTAAATCGCCTAATGCTTGATAGGAAACTCCTATCTTGTTATACGCCATTCCCAACCCAAGCATGTCCTCCGCGTCTTCCAGCGTACGGACCATCTTTTCAAGATCTGAAAGCGCTTGTTGTGGTTTCCCTTGCTTGATTAATATTTTAGCTCTTCCATATAATGCGAAGGCCAAACCTCTGGTGTCATTGGCGTTCGTTTTTAACTCAATGCTTCTTTCAATCGTTTCAACAGCCAGTTTTTCAAGCCCCTGTCTATAATAAATACCAGAGAGCGGATTCAGTGCATTGGATTCAAGGCTTAGGTCATTAATTACCTTACTCGCCTCAATCGATTTCTCATATGATTCGATTGCCTTTTCCCGATCATTAAAATATTCATAGATCGTACCCATGCTTTTGAGGGTACGAGCCTGATTGTAATAATCGTTTAATTGACGATACAAGGCCAGGCAATGCGACAATTCAATTAAGCCTTGGTGATATTTGTTTGTCCTATAAAAAATGCCGCCCATATTGTACCGGGCATCTGCTATTCCTTTTAAATTGTTAATGGATTCAAAATAAATGAGCGCGCTTTTTGAAAACACTTCAGCCTTTTCAAATTCACCGCGAATCAAATAAAAAAGGCCTAACTGATTTTTAGATTTTGCGATCCCTTCTTCATATTGATTGACCTCACACTTTATAAGTACTTTTTCGGTGAGCGCTAAGCTTTGCACTAAATCATGACCACGCCCATCATACGCTTCTTTTAATAGCGAATTTACGTCATCGACTAATTGAGAAGTTTCAGAGCAAGTTATAGATGTCATCTTTAAAAGGAGGCCTCAAATTTAAATGAAAACTATCCAATACTAAGAATGATTGTAATTGATATTGACTTACGTAAGCATGCCACCATCCACTTGAATAACTTGACCACTGATGTAGGTAGACATGTCAGACGCTAAGAACACACATGCGTCCGCTACATCTTCAGGTTTGCCTCCTCGTTTCAACGGAATAGCATCGCGCCAACTTTGCACCGTTTTCTCATCGAGCTTGCCCGTCATTTCTGTTTCGATAAAGCCCGGAGCGATAGCATTAGAACGGATGCCACGCGAACCTAATTCTAACGCGATGGATTTTGTAAAGCCAATAATACCTGCTTTGGATGCCGCATAGTTTGCCTGACCGGCATTGCCTTTTAATCCAACGACAGAGGTCATATTAATAATAGAGCCTCCCTTTTGTTTCATCATGGGTTTGCAAGCGGCCTTCACGGTATTGAAGCACGATTTCAAATTTACGTTGATGATTTTGTCCCATGCTTCTTCCGTCATCCGAAGGAGTAAGTTATCCATGGTGATGCCTGCATTGTTTACTAGAATATCCAGAGAGCCAAATTCAGTCACCACATCATTGATTAGTTTATCCGCTTGTGCAAAGTCTGAAGCATCGGAGCGATAGCCTTTTGCCTTCACACCTTTCGCAGCCAATTCTGCTTCTAGCGCTTGACCTTGTTCTACACTTGACAAATAAGTAAAGGCAACATTGGCGCCTTGTTCGGCAAATTTGAGAGCAATGGCCTTGCCGATTCCTTTGGAAGCACCCGTGATAAGAGCGGTTTTATTTTGCAGTAGTTTCATAAACCAATTTTTTCAGTTAGAAATGAATATTTTGGTCTCAAAACTAATCTTTTTTCTGCATCAGATTTTGGGTTAATTTTGAACCGTTTCAAATTAAACAGAAATTCTATGGCGAGTTATGATGTAATTATTATTGGCTCTGGCCCGGGTGGCTATGTGGCAGCTATCCGAGCTTCACAATTGGGGATGAAGGTGGGTGTTGTTGAAAAGGCTGAATTAGGTGGCATTTGCCTTAACTGGGGTTGTATTCCCACGAAGGCATTGTTAAAGAGCGCCAATGTGTTTGAATACATCCAACATGCGAAAGACTATGGAATTGATGTAAAAGAAGCCTCACCAGATATGGCCGCGATGGTGAAACGCAGTCGTGATGTGGCCGCAGGAATGAGCAAGGGTGTTCAATTTTTGTTCAAGAAAAATAAAATCGATCAAATTGAAGGGCATGGCAAACTAAAGAAAGGTGGAAAAGTAGAAGTGACCGATGCTACCGGAAAGAAAACAGACTACGATGCGAAACATATTATTTTAGCTACGGGTGCCCGCTCACGCGAATTGCCTGCACTGAAAATTGATAACAAAAAAATCATTGGCTATCGCGATGCAATGGTGTTACCCACCAAACCACAAAAAATGTTGGTAGTAGGGTCAGGAGCTATTGGAGTGGAGTTCGCTTATTTCTATAACACCATTGGTGTAGAGGTTACGATTGTAGAATTTTTGCCGCGTATTGTGCCCGTAGAAGATGAGGAAGTTTCCAAGCAGTTGGAGAAGTCATTCAAGAAAGCGGGGATGACTATTTATACGAATTCAGAAGTAACGAAAGTAGATACGAGCGGTAAGGGTTGTGTGGCTACGGTAAAAACACCAACCGGAGAAATTAAAATAGAAGCCGATGTGGTGCTCTCTGCAGTAGGTGTTTCTACCAATTTAGAAAATCTTGGTTTGGAAGAGGTTGGCGTGAAGAACGAAAAAGGGAAAGTATTAGTAGATGCATTTTATAAAACAAACGTATCGGGAGTCTATGCGATCGGTGATATTACCAGCGGCCCTGCATTGGCACACGTGGCTTCAGCGGAGGGAATTATTTGTGTGGAGAATATTGCGGGCAAAAAACCCGAACCACTTAATTATAATAATATCCCTGGCTGCACGTATTGTTCTCCCGAGATTGCTTCTGTCGGTTATACGGAAGAGGCAGCGAAGAAAGCAGGCTATCAAATTAAAGTGGGTAAGTTTCCATTTACGGCATCGGGCAAGGCAAAAGCAGCTGGGGCCAGTGATGGTTTTGTAAAAGTGATCTTCGATGCTAAGTATGGTGAGTGGCTAGGCGCACACATGATTGGTGCGAATGTAACAGAGATGATTGCAGAAGTAGTGTCAGCACGTAAATTAGAAACAACCGGACATGATGTAATTAAAACGGTGCATCCACATCCTACTATGAGCGAAGCAATTATGGAAGCGGCTGCGGCTGCGTATGGAGAGGTGATACATTTGTAGTTGTGTCTGAGAACAGATTTCTGTTAAGAGTGTTCCAATAAGCATAGAAAATGCGCTTGTTTCCGGTACGTATATTCTTTTTCTTAGGAGACCTATCTTTGAAATGGATTTTTTTGATAGCGGCTATTACTTTGGCCACTAACCCTGGTCGCGCGCAATTCTCGATACTTACAATCGAGCAATTGGGAGAGCTAGCACCCAAAAAAATTGAAGGATACAGATTGGTAGAAAGCCTAAAAGGGCGAAGCCTAAAAATCGGCACGCTTTCGTATTCTATGATAGAGCGGACATTTGTTAAAGGCAAGAAACAAATCAAATTCATGCTTTTTGACTATAACAACGCCTCGGTGATGTTTAGACAGGCAACTCAAAAATGGAAAAATGCCGAAGGTCACGAAACAGATTTGATACTGGAAAACGCCTACGAACTGCAAAAGCAACCCGGTTGGATGCAGTACGATAAAGCAAATAACAAGGCTCAGATTACAATGGGTATTCAAAACCGTTTTTACTTAGTTTTGAATAGTGTGGGCGTTCCCTTTAGTGACTTGGATAATATTGCGATGATTTTTGATGTCGTGCGTTTCCCTCCATTAGAGATGGTCATCGGCGATGCGAAATACCGCTAGCACACGATTAAAACAAAATCATTACTCTGACACCTTTTTCTGTCGTGTGCCTCGTTCTATTTTTTCATCTGACTTGGCCTATCCATTCAGGCTGAGTGAAAAAGTTACAAAACATTCAAATTGAGCAGTTCTTTTTTCAGTTGTAAAGGTGTCTGAGAATGCACCGTTGTCAATCCCATTGCTTGAGCACCCAACACATTTTTGTAATTGTCGTCAATAAAGATCGCTTGCGCGGGATTGATTTGATAACGGTCAAATAATACCTGGTAAAATTCCGGAAAATGTTTTCTGGATTTTTATATTCCGGAAACAACAATGCCATTAAACCAGCACTTGGCATTCTGTGCCTTCAATTGTGAAGCTGCTCAAAATGTTTTTGTAAATCTAATCTTCAAAGCAAGTGGAGTACCTGGAGTAAAATGAATTTCAGAAACAGGTTGAGCCTCATTGAGTAGTCTTGATTCTGTATTGAACTGTGTCTCTTTCCATTGATGATCGAAAATGTTCTCCACAGATAGCCCAATACTATAGCCAGGCTTTGTATAATTCAAAATGGCGTCTACGATGAAATATCCGTTTGCTACTACGCTGTTGTCTTCAATAGCAGGACGGTCGCCCATATAGCGATAGCGTAGGCTTCCATTGAACCCATCTTTGCGCTGAAAGCTCAAGCCTCCAACAGAAGTAGCGAGTGGTGCTAGTGGAATATAATTTTCGTCTTCGATGGCTTCCTTCGAGCGTGGTTTGGTGAAATTCATATCCACATCAGCAAACAACCATGAGTTGAACTGATAACGAACAGAAAGATCAATACCCTGCCGTGTTGTTTTTCCACTTGGTTCAATCACCCCTTCATCGCCTACATAAACAAACTCTTGATCCAAGTCGAGTTGCCATAGTGCGGTATGCACAAATAGATTGGGCAATAGTTTCATATCTGCACCTATGTCTAGGCCATAGGCTTTTGGTAGAATTTCTTTGCCTGACTGCGCCACTACTACTCTGGTATCATTGGAATGAAAACCTGTACCCGCTCGAGCAAACAAATTAATTTTTTGATTGAATTGGTAATTCAGATTTAACTTTGGATTAAGGGTTGATTTACCAACAGGATCTGATTGAATTGCAGTTAACTTATCGAAGTAAGAAAAACTCAGGTAATCAAATCGCAAAGCAGCATTAATAGAAAGTTTGTTGGTGAGTGAAAGTGTTTCACTCCAATAGGCATCGAAGTTTGCCTGGCGAATATCACCCCGTTTAACATCACCCAGAAAAACTCTCTTTACTGTATGCGAAAGCGCAATATCGTTGACTACATCGTAGCGCAAGCCGCCACCTATTTCTGTTTTTAAGTCTTTGTTGAGCAGGCTGCCTGATTTTGTGAAACGACTTTTGTATCCATAAATCCATCTCCCTTCTTGCTGATGGATTTGATCGCCATTGATGAGATCATTCAGGTAAAAAGTAAAATTGGAGAAAAGACTGAAATCATATTTGTTAGCAAAAATTTGGTTTTCTAGCGTTGATCCATTTTTTAATTGATGGATTGTCTTTGCAAATAAATTAAAGCGACCTGTATTGCCACCCTCGGTGTTATCAATGGAGCCGAACTGTGAAATGGAGCCATCCAGCACCGATCTATTCGGGATTTGACCACTTGCATCCCACTTGCTATCAAAAGCAGAAAAACCCATTTGTAATTTGGTAGTCGCACTTAATTGGGAGTTAAACCGAGCTTGTAAATTGAAGCGATGGAATTTTTGTGAGTTTTGAAAATAGCTGTCGGTTCTAAAATATTCAGAAGCGATGTAAGCGTTCGACTTTGAAGTTCGCAGCACATTCACTCCGGCTGCCAATCGGCCAAACCCAAAGCTTCCACCTTCAGCCTTTACAAAGTTACGATCGAGTTTTGCTTTGGTTTGAAACGAAACATAACCGGCCGTATTGAAATCTCCTTTGTCGGCAACGTAGGGGCCTTTGTCAAAGTCAGCAATACTGATCAACTCGGGCATGAGAAAATGTAAATCGGCATAACCCTGGCCATGTGCATGCGAAACCATATTTACGGGCATACCATCCACTTCAATCGCAATGTCTGTTCCGTGGTCAATATCGAATCCGCGAAGAAAAATCTGCTCGGCCTTGCCGCCACCTGCATGTTGGCCAATGAAAAGCCCGGGTACCATTCGTAAAATATCTTGTGACGTATTGATAGGGTGCAATTTTATAGCTGTCTGAGATAATGTGTTTACTGGCCGGTCGTTAGAAGCTGAAACTACTAAGTCAGCCAGTTGAAGACCTCCTTCTTTCAGCTTCGTTTTAAGAGAGATAGTTTGCCCATCTTTAATTTCGATGGTGAGTTTTTGCGTTTCAAATCCTATGAAAGAAATTTCGACTGTGTATTTTCCGGATTTAATATTTTGAAATTGAAATTGGCCCAGGCTATTGGCAATAGTGCCTTTTGCGATTTCCGGGATATATATATGAGCACCGATTAGTGCTTCGTTGCTTTCGCTGAAAATAGTCCCTTGAAGTATCCCGCTAGCAAAAGAGCAAAACCCTTGGATGATGAAATAAAGTATGAGAAAAATCTTTTTCATCAATCAATATTCAATTACTATAGACTTTTTTGAATGCTTGCAGCAATAGCTGGCCCTAGTTCAAATGAACTTTGCGAAGCTTCTTTTAGAAAATGATGCGATTTTACAGCATCAATGCCTTTGTAGATCATGCCTAGGTGGTAGATCGCATCTGGTTCGAATGTTTTCCCTTCTACAAATTGTTGCGCGACTTCAAGGGCTTTTTCTTTTTGATTATTATGAAAATAGCCCCATGCTAGTAAATCATAAGACTGAGGTGTTGGCCTGTTGTTGATTTCAACGGTAGCAATCTCAATAGTTTTATTGGGGTGATTAAATTCTTCTGCCTCTAATAGCGCTAAGTATTTGTTGTACATGTCGCCATACTTTGCTTCAGAGGCTTTCTGGGTGAATAAACTAAGTTGTATTTTCTGTTCAGTGGTATCATTTTCTTCTTCCGCTATTTTTGCGAGAAGCAAGTGCATGTCAGGCATTTCTTTTCTTTTTAGTAACGCAGAAGTGATCTGTTTGGCCAGAGAAGTGTTATGATCATGCGATAATGCAATCCACGCAATTCCCTTCAAGGCAAAATCATGAGCGGGATTCTTTGTTAATACAGTAAGGTAGGCATGATAAGCATCATTTACGCGGCCAGCATGTCCATACATATCTCCTAAGTTGGAAAGCGTCCAAGCAAAAAGTGAGGGATCATCCTTAATCCTTTCAAAAGCCTTTTCCATTTTTTCAATTGCTATATCCAAGCGACCCTCTTGATCATCTACTTTTGCTTCGCGAATCACATAGGCAAATGCATTTTTATTTTCAAATTTTGAGATCGCATACTTGGCACCTGCAATGTCCCCCAGTTCCATGTTGATATCGAACAAAGTGTACAAGGAAGCCGCTTTACTATCGCCAATCACTAACGCTTTTTCAATATAATTTCGGGCTTTACGAAATTCATGACGAGTGATGCAATTAACGGCTAGCGCTTGATACGCGCCAGTGCGGTTAGAATCAGACTTTAGTACTTGCTTATAGAGGCTATCTGAAGTATAGATATCCTCAATTTTTCCGGTAATGGCAAACCGTTTTGCGAAAGCTCCACCCATTTTTGATAAATAGGTGTCACTGGGATTGGTCACTTGCTTTTTATTCCAAAATGAGATTTCCTCGATACAATTTTGCAGCCCTTCAGTATCGCTCGTTTGGATAGCGAATTCGAAATCTTTTAGGTTTGCTACATTTTCTTTTTTAGTAGAACAGCTAACTAGCGCAGCGCAACTGATCAAAACAATGGATAGTAAGTTTTTCATATGTTTTATTCGAAAAAGAAAAAATGTCCCGCCAAAAGTTATTACACTTAAGCGCGGGACACGATTTAAAAATTAAAAGGGGGCAGCTAAGAAAGGGAACGTTGTCAAGAATGCTTTATCGTTTGCAGCAACCTTATCGCTGGTTAGACCTGGGTTACTCGCTCCTGTAGATCCTCCAAAGATCAAAAGCAATTCTGTATCAATTACATCATCGGCTAACGCACGCCCTGTTAGTACATTGGTACCATCAAAGAAAGTTGTTTTTCCGGTTAAGGAAACACTCAACACATCGGTTGCTAATATTCCAGAGAAAGTTGCTTTGTCGTGGCCAAGTGCATTTGAAGTATAGCCAAAGCCAGTTAGCACTGCGGAAACTACCGGTGTATAGATAGCCCCCATCGCAGACGGAATAGTTCCGTTGAACGCATCCTTTGGTGCACCTGAAGCGACAAATACGGTGTTGATCGCTGGCCTTGCCATTTGATCTTCTTGTTGATACACTACAGTGGGTAACACTGCATTTTCGCTTTTAGAACAGCTTGATAGAATTGCTAAACCAGCAATCGCTATCAGAGAGAAAGTGTTTAATGATTTTTTCATATTCTTAATAGATTATAATTTTTACATTTTACGATTAGAGGTAGCCCAAATATTGATTGTGCCAGTGCCAAGCAACGTTTTTGGCAGTTCGACAACAATGGACATCACATTGGTACCAGCGAAAGTATCTGCACCTGGATTGTTAAATGAGGTGGCCGTTGCAGCAATTACTTTTTTGTATTGTGTTAAGTCAAAGAAGAATGGATCATCACGAGGGCCTGCAAATACTTTCATGCCATTTAGTTCGGCAATAGCAGGTGAAGTAGCACTATATGCAGTGATTGCGCCCTCAACCTTAGTGGCGGCATTGATAAGCGTGCTTTTTAATCCGGTTTGAATCGGTTTTGCAGGACCATATACTTGCACTTTACCATTTTCAAAAGTTGCCTGGATCACTAAGTCTTCGATGTTGTCCTTAGTCGTAGAGTTGTCGATGTTGATCTCCACCATTGTTTCAGGGTCAAACTTTGCAGCACCTGTAGCTGATGGGGCCAGCAAGCCTTGAATGTTTACTACCAATACCATATTGCTGGCATTGCTTGGACTTTCAAAAGCATACACATCTGTGATATCAGAAGTTTTTCCGGTCACGGCCGGTGCATCTGCATGGTCAGCGGCAATCAGGTAAACGCCTGATGCGCAGATCGTGGCCACCACAACGGCCATCACTAGTTTTTTTGGATTTAGTTTGTTCATAATGTTTTATTTGGTTTTATAGTCCCAGATACGATACCGGCGATAGGATTGGATTTCTAGGCGTGAAAGTTTTTTTCGATACCTTAGCTCCTTGATATTAATGCCATCAAATCAATAAGTACTATAGCGGAGCCGGAATTGGTTGCACGACTGATTGCTAAAGATCAATCCGCGTTAGATTACTTATATGACCACTATTCAGGTGCATTATATGGGGTTGTCTTTCGTATTCTGAAAAAAGAGGAGATTGCCGAAGAAGTACTTCAAGATATTTTTTTAAAAATTTGGGACAAGATTGAAAGCTATGATGCCACCAAAGGCAAGCTGTTTACCTGGATGATCAATATTGCACGCAACCAAGCCATTGATAAAGCGCGATCAAAGGAGGCCAGTAAGGGTAGAAAAACCGATGACATTGATTACCTCGTAAATAAAATCGATATTCAAGAACATTCACAATTACCAATAGATGCGATTGGATTGAAAGAAGTGTTGTTAAAATTGTCAGAAGACCAACAGTTTATAGTTAACCAATTATATTTGAAAGGATACACCCAATCGGAAGTAGCGGAGGAATTCAATATTCCATTGGGCACTGTAAAAACGCGATTACGATTGGCAATGATTGAATTACGATCTATATTAGACATTAAGTGAACATTGAAGAATACATATCGTCAGGAATCTTAGAAACCTATGCCTTAGGAGATCTCTCAGCAAAGGAAAAGGAAGAAGTGGAGAAAAATCTCCAGCTATATCCTGCTTTGCGCGATGAGCTTTCGAAAGTTGAACAGACTATGGAGGCATTACTAATGAAAGCTGGTAAGAATCCTCGGATAGAGGTGAAACAAAAGCTGTTTCAAAAAATCAACAAAAAGCCAGAAGGGAAGCTTGTGCAAATGACACAGGAATCTTCTAGTGGATGGAGATACGCAACAGCTGCATCTGTTGCGATTGCCCTATTCAGTTCTTATCTCGCTTTTGATTATTGGGGCAAATGGAAAAATAGCGAATCAAACTTGACGGATTTAATTGCCCAGAACCAACGCATTGCCCAAGATTACAACAATGTGAATTTAAGATTGGATCAAATTGAAACCGATTTAAAAGTCACCAGCAATCCGAACTTTACACGCGTAGTAATGAGAGGTACACCTAACTCACCGGAGTCACTCGCTTCCGTGTATTGGAATGCACAGACCAAGGAAGTTTACTTGAGCATCCAACAGATGAAGGAGCTATCGAAAGAAAACCAATATCAACTTTGGGCAATCATTGATGGCAAGCCGGTTGATTGTGGAGTTTTTGATTTTGGTGTGGCGGGCCTTATAAAAATGAAAGAGGCATTTGCCGTGCCAACTACCTTTGCTGTAACTATTGAACCGCGCGGAGGAAAACTATCTCCATCTCTTGAGACCATGCAAGTGGCCGGGAACTTGGCAAAGAGTTAAATTACCTCAGCCTTTTTTCGCCTTTTCTGTTGGGTGTTTGCAAATCACTTATGGATTTTCTTCCCATAATTTTTTTACGGCCTTCCATACTTCCATCCGCAATTCGGACCGAGGATGTATTTTATTGCTGCCGGCATATTTTTCAAGGGTCTCGCGTAACAACTGAAGTTCACTGGCCACCTTTGGGTAAGCATGGCACATCGCTTCTACCTTTCTTTCCTCTTTTAGCGACAACAAGCCAAGACAATAGTCCTCCAATATTCCACTTGTGATATATTCACCTTCACTCATTCGTTCTTGCGCTCTTGTTTAACTGATGTGTAAATTTATATGATGCGGCCGATTTAGTTAGACAATTCTTTAAAAACCTATGATACGTCATTGCTGATAAAGTATTTTCAACAACCCAAGCCCTTTTCTAGCTCTGGTTTTCACTGTGCCTAAAGGAAGCTTTAGTAATTGTGCGGTTTGTTCGTGGCTCCATCCATAAAAGAAAATCATATCGATCACTTCCGTATATTTTGGATCAAGTTGCAAGGCCTTATTTTTAAAATCATTAAACTCTACTTCATTGGTATTTGATGTGATATTGCTTTTGTAAGCCTTGCTAAACGAAACCAAATCGATGTTCACCTGTAAGGATTGCTTTCGATGAGCTGCTGAGCGCAGATAATCAATCGCCAGGTTTTGGGCTACATTGAGCATCCATGTATAAAGTGATCCTCTCGCAGGATCAAAGCCATCAATGTGCTTCCATATTTTCACAAAAGTATCCTGTAGCAGGTCATCAGTCAGATCAGCCCGTCTCACGTATTTAAACAATACACCATACAGTGCTCTGTGATAATTGGTGTATAGGATATTGAAGCCCCTCTCACTTTTTGATTTAATCAATTGTACAAGAATTGCCATTTCTGCAGCTTTTCCATGCTTCTGGCTACTTGCAATCGATGGCGCGTTGATTACTTGCGCAGTAGAAACTCTTATTGTCGCTAGCATAATGCAATCTTTAAGTGTGATAATGAAGACGTATATTACAAGTACAAAAGTGTGCGCATCGAGACGCGTGGGAAATAGTGAGAATCACTATTTTGCTGTCTCTTTTCCAGCCGAAGTGTCCAGATGTTTAACGAATTAACGATGCAGGAAAATAGTTTGAGCCGAATGCGGGATGCGGACATCCTTTATAAAAGGATAGTGGCTATGTCCGCCTCTTTTTTTAGAGATGGTGATATGGAAGAAATAGAGCGTTTCAGAAAAGAAGCGAATCTCTTGCTTGGTGGTATCAGTGGCACCGATGCTGTTATTGCGATATTTGATCATCTAAACTACACCCCTGTGCTTGAAGTGGGCGAAAAGGAATTTTGGGGCATCCTCCCCGAAGTGCCAAAGGCCGATCGAATGCCTCAAATCATGAGCCTCTTGGAAAAAGAGTACCTGCCATTTTTTACGGATTCAGTTAAATGGTTTACAGGCGTATTGGAAAAAATTCCATTTGAGCTAAGAATGAACATCCAGATATTTCATTGCGGCATCAGGTATACGCTACTGAACGGCAAGCCGGTCTGTCTATTTTCCAAAGGTTCGCCCATTCACTACGATGCAAACCGGAAATTCAGTTATACCTTTAATTATGTGCAGAACATCAATCATCTGTTGAAAAAGGATTTTACCCATTACTGGATACGAATTTCGCATGGAGAAAGCAATGAACATGTACACACATTTCATTCAGAGGAAAAAGTCTATTCGAATAAAGATCTTTTGTCTTCAAGAGAAAAAGAAATTTTGAGGCTCGTGGCGGATGATTGTGGTACGAAAGAAATCGGTGATCGTCTTTTCATCAGCACCGCCACCGTTGGAAACCACAGGAGCAATATGATAGACAAACTAGGCGCACGGGACACCACTGCTCTCGTGCAGTTAGCAAAGATGGCCGGGATGATTTAGTGTTTTCAATCTGACAACATCTTTAAGGTTGTGAATTCTTTTCTCACTTGTGCTGCGGATTGAAAGTGAATAGTAGGCAATCCTACTTTTAAAGCGCCCTCTACATTTTTAATATTGTCGTCAATAAAGATCGCTTGCGCGGGATTGATTTGATAACGATCAAACAATATCTGGTAAAACTCCGGAAAAGGTTTTCTGGATTTTTCTACGCCCGAAACAACGATGCCATCAAACCAATGAAGAAAGTCAAAGTTTGCTAGTGCCCATGGGAAGGTTTCGGCAGACCAATTAGTGAGGGCGTAGAGTTTGTATTTTTTAGATTCCTTGATTTCTGCAAGTAATTCTACGGTTTCGTAGATACGTCCGCCAATTGTTTCTTGCCAGCGTCCATACCAAGCGCGAATAGGTAATTCATAATCAGGAAATTTTGCAACTAGCTCTTCCGTTGCCTCTTCAAATGAACGCCCCGCGTCTTGATGATCATTCCATTCGCCTGTACAAACATTTTCCAGAAACCAGGTGATTTCTTCTTCGGAGTTGAATATTTTGCGATAGAGGTAGCGTGGGTTCCAATCAATAAGCACACCGCCTAAATCGAAAATAATAGTGTCAATCATATTGAGGCTATTTACCAAAAGCCCATTGTAAAAAGACGGGCATTGCTTCTGCCCACGTGGCAATATCATGCCTGCCATTTTTCATTTCATAATACTGAATATCTTTGAAGGGGCGATATCCGATGATGGTTAATTCGGCAATGAGATCTAATGTATCATCGATGGAATCAATGGTTCCATTTTTATTACGGTCACTGATTTCATCGAGTGTGCCCGTTTGAAACCAGAATTTCAAGTGTTCTTTTTTCTTGCTATGACGGATTTCATGATGCATGATGCGATCCCGATGATCTGTATAAAAAAGACTCTTGCTGTCACGTTTTCGCCACCAAAAGGAGCCGCTAAAAACACCTACTTTTTGAAACAGATGAGGATGGTTCCAAACAATGTCTAAGGCACTCAATCCACCCATCGAACAGCCAGCCATAACATGATGTTCCGCTGAATGTTCTATCGGATATTTATAAATTAGATAGGGTAATAGCTCCGTGGAAATATATTCAGAATATGCCTTGGCAAGGCTTCCCCGTTTAAGATAATCTTTTCTGGATGCCACTCCGTATTCTTGCAATCGATCCGCTGCCACGACTCCCGCCACAATGATGGGTGGGATCAGTGCTTTTTCGACTAAATTTTGAATGGTTGCCCGGAGTTGTAGCGTTTCCATATCCTGACCGTCATTGAGTAAGAGCAATGGGTATTTTTGGTCGCCTAGGTCAGCCGGGAGAAGCAAGTTAATATCCACATCCCGATTCAATAATTTGGAATGTACTCCTACTATCTTTTCTTCAGTATATACAATCGGTTTAATGCTGCTTTCGGTTAATTCTGGCACGGTTTGGCTTTGGATTTTTTTTTTAGCACCTTTAAATCACTCAAAAATAAGAATTATCAATTCAAAACAA
Organism: Cyclobacteriaceae bacterium; assembly: GCA_031430395.1. GTDB lineage: Bacteria > Bacteroidota > Bacteroidia > Cytophagales > Cyclobacteriaceae > ELB16-189. The sequence continues at coordinate 5,356 of JANPBK010000262.1, read as the reverse complement.
TTTTGATTATGCCCCATGAACATCTTCATCGCTGGTACTCACCTCGCCTCAATCAGGATATTCACGTTTTATCCTTTGGCCATCGTGGTTATCCGGTAATTCTATTCCCTACTTCGATGGGAAGATATAACGAGAATAAAGACTTTAAGCTCATTGAAAGTGTCAATTGGTTTTTGGATGAAGGACTCGTGAAGATTTATTGTGTAGACGGTATTGATAGCGCAAGCTGGTACAATAAAAATATTCATCCGGCTGATCGGGTGCGTAATCATATTTGGTATGATCAAATGTTGTTGGAAGAACTCGTTCCGCTGGCACAGCGGGAAACGGGTGTTGGACGGGTAGCTACTGCCGGTTGTAGTTTTGGAGGCTACCACGCGACTAATTTCGCATTTAAACATCCGGAGGTAGTCAAATATGTTTTCAATATGGGGGCCGCGTTTGACATTAAAGATCAATTAGATGGATTTTATAATGATGATGTTTTCTTTAACAATCCAGCAGATTTTTTACCGGATGCCAATAATGCATTTTTATGGGATATGTTTACTGTCTTAGGCACAGGTACGAATGATATGTGTTGGGATGCCAACGAAAGAATGGCCGGCATTCTGCGGCAAAAGGGAATGCACCATTGGTTGGATGTACGACAAGGAGCCAATCACGATTGGCCCGTCTGGCGCGAAATGTTTCCGCATTATTTGTCATTGATAAAATAGCAACGTGAAAGTTAGTGGTATCTCTTCTGCAGCTTTCGCAAAAGCCACTGAGGAAGAGCGGGTACTGCCACATACCTCTATCCTTTGCCAAATCATCCAAATACGCGTTTCTTCTTCCCGGCTTTATTCCCTTATACTCATAAGCGTTTTTTCATTTTTCTTTTCTCAAAACATATTCGGTCAAATAAACATCCAAGAATCAATAAAGATTGGTGGCATCCAACAATGGATTCAAATTAAGGGTGCAAGAAGTGAAAACCCAATCCTCCTCTTTTTACATGGTGGCCCGGGTAATTCTGCCATTAGCTATGCGCGCAAGTTCACAGCTGAATTGCAAAAGAACTTCGTGGTAGTGCAATGGGATCAGCGCGAATGCGGGAAGACCTTGAAACTAAATCCCCCGAATCAGCCATTGTCTTTGGGAGTGGTGGAGTCAGATGTTTTGGAGATGATTAATTACTTACTTGCGTGCGCGCTTTTCAAGACAGAAAATATTCTTAATGGGCCACTCATGGGGTGGTTTCTTGGTATTGCAAGCAGCCGCTCATCACCCGGAATTGTTCGTTGCTTGCCTTGCCGTTAGCCCAATGGTGAACCAACTTGAGAGTGAAAAGATGTCGCTGGTCTGGATGAAGGAGAAGGCGATAGAGGATAAAAACCAAGTAGCTTTGGAGGAGTTGCAAAAGATAAAAATCCCCTTTCAGGATGGAGAGCAAATATACTGCCACCGAAACTGGCTAGCCCATTTCTCTGGTAATAAGCCTCTTTCTAAAACGTATGTTCAATCTTGGGCTGCCAAATGGTTATCCTTATTTAACGAGGCATCGGCCATCAATTTGAACTCAACGGCTCCCGCAATCAGCTGCCCGGTCTACTTTTTTGTGGGCAGCCACGACTATCAAACTCACTTCAAATTGACTGAAGATTACTGTAAAATGCTAAAAGCCGAAAAAAAGGAGTTATTTTGGTTTACAAATTCAGGGCATAACCTTAATCTTACGGAACCGAAGAAACTACAAGAAATCATCTTACAACTTCATAAAAATAACTTAACCGAATACCCATGAAAAAAATAGGAATTCTACACGGCATGGAACGCTCATTTCCAGAAGCATTTGTTGAGCGTATTAATAAAGCAGGATTAAAAGACATTAAAGCAGAACCTGTGGTGATCGATATGGTTCAGCAAGGGGTGGGTGATGATTATGCCGTGATCATCGATCGGATATCGCAAGACGTGCCATTTTATCGTGCGTATTTAAAAAATGCCGCTATTAGTGGAACGGCCGTTCTCAATAACCCATTCTGGTGGAGTGCAGATGAGAAATTTTTCAATAATGCATTGGCAGTCAAATTAGGTGTGCCTGTTCCAAAAACAGTACTTCTGCCTTCTCACGAACGCCCCACTGATACCAGTGATGCTTCTTTTGCCAACTTGAAATTTCCATTAAGCTGGGAAAAAATATTTCAACATATTGGCTTCCCGGCATACATGAAGCCACATGCGGGCGGTGGTTGGAAGAGTGTGTACAAACTCAATAACATGGACGAGTTTTTTAAATCCTATAGCGAGACTTCACAATTAGTGATGATGTTGCAGGAGGAAATTGTTTTTGAAGATTATTTCCGTTGCTATTGCCTGGGACGCAAAGATGTTCGCATTATGCAATACGAGCCACGCAATCCACATCATTTAAGATATCAGAGTAACAACGGGCCTGCTTCTGCGAAGTTATTAAAGCAAGTCCATGATTATGTATTGCTCTTATGTAATGCGTTAGGCTACGACTTCAATACAGTAGAAATGGCTGTGCGTAATGGGATTCCATATGCGATTGATTTTTGTAATCCGGCACCTGATGCAGAAGTGACTTCGGTCGGTCAGGAAAATTTTGAATGGGTGGTAGAGCATGCCTCTAAGATGGCGATCGAACGCGCGCAGCAACAAAAGCCAGGCAAAGACAATCTTACTTGGGGTACCTATGTTACCAATTCAATGAGCATAGGCGTTGCGCCAGCTAAGCCAAACACAGCAGCAAAATCCACGGCTGCCAAAGAGGAAGTGAAGAAGGTAGAAACAAAACCGAAAGCTAAAAAATAGCTTTTGTTTTAACCTACATTGATGGTGTCGGGTTAAAGGTGGAATATAAAATGATTACCAAAAGGTTGAGGGACATAAGGAGCAAGTACAGGTAGCTATGGAAAAATTTACATTGGGTGTTGAAGAAGAGTACATGGTGATAGACCCTGTAACCCGGGAACTGAAGTCACATGATCAGAAAATAGTAGAATTAGCAGCATCTGAGTATAGCGAATTTGTGAAAGCAGAGATGCATCAGGCTGTCGTGGAAGTAGGGACCGCCATTTGCAAGAATGTAGATGAAGCCGCAGCAGATATTAAAAAGCTGCGAAGACATGTGTCAGGAATAGCCGCTGGCTTAAACTTAAAAATTGGCGCTGCCGGTACGCACCCTTTTTCAGATTGGAATACGCAGCTCATCACACCGAACCCGCGCTATGATGCGATTGTAAATGAAATGCAGGAGGCTGCTCGTTCCAACTTGATTTTTGGCCTTCATGTACACGTAGGCATCAAAGACAAAGACATGGCCATTCACATTATGAATACGGTCCGGTATTTTTTGCCGCATGTCTATGCATTATCTTCTAATTCACCTTTTTGGGAAGGCCGCAATACAGGATTTAAATCATTCCGAACAAAAGTGTTTGATAAATTTCCTCGCACCGGAATTCCGGATGAATTTGAAAGCTGGGATGCTTTCAAAAATTACATCAACCTGTTGATCAAAACGAATTGTATTGATAATGCAAAAAAAATATGGTGGGATGTGCGCGTTCATCCCTTCTTCGATACCATCGAATTTCGAATCTGTGATGTGCCCATGCGGGTAGAAGAAACCATTGCGATCACCGCTATCTTTCAGGCCCTGGTAGTGAAGCTTTATAAATTGAGAATGCAAAATATGAGTTTCATCCTGTACAGCCGCGCGCTGATTAACGAAAACAAATGGCGTGCTTCACGCTATGGACTAGATGGACGGATGATTGACTTCGGAATACAGCAAGAGAAAGATACACGGGCTTTGATTGTAGAATTGTTGGAATTCATTGATGATGTGGTCGATGATCTCGGCAGCCGGCAGGCGATACAATACGTATACAAGATTTTGAATGAGGGTACCGGAGCAGATCGGCAACTGGCAGTATTTGCACAAACTGGAAATTTGGTGAGTGTAGTGGATTATATAACTCAACAAACACTGGAAGGCATTTAAGTAGTGCCTGGTTTAAGCCCAATTAATAGTGTGAAATTCATGCTAGCGACTATTCCAACTCGGTCAACTTTCTCGTAAATTTGGGTATCCTTAAAAATCAGGCTTTGAGTCATCATCCAACCCAGTTACGTGTCGCCATTTTAGACCTTTATGAAGGCGCTGCCAACGAGGGTATGCGTAGCATTCGCGAGTTAATTGAGGAACTAAGCGCAGATTTTCATATGCCTCTGCGCTATGATGTGTTTGAAACAAGATTGACAGGCGCCATTCCTGATATTACGTACGATGCATTTATTTCAAGTGGAGGTCCGGGTAGTCCGATTGATAGTGAGGGCTCTTATTGGGAGCGAAAGTATTTTGGATTAATGGACGAAATTCATGAGTTCAATAAAAAAAATCCGGATGGCAAAAAACACGTATTGTTGATCTGTCATTCCTTTCAGGTGTATTGCCGTTACTATGGATATGGAGTAGTCACTAAAAGAAAATCGACTTCCTTTGGAGTGATGCCAATTCATAAAACATTTGACGGACATCATGACCCATTGTTGCGTTCGCTGGGAGACCCTTTTTGGGCGGTTGATTCACGCGACTATCAGTTGACCCAACCTAATGAAGAGAAGATAAAGGAACGAGGCGGAAAAATTTTATCGTTAGAAAAATATAGGCATCATGTAGAATTAGAACGAGCCGTTATGGCCATTCGTTTTGATGAGGCTTTTTTTGGAACACAATTCCATCCGGAGGCCGATGCGGTGTGAATGCGCAAATATTTGCTGCGGCAGGACAAAAAGGAATTGGTAATCGAAAAACATGGTGAGAAAAAATATTGGGAAATGCTAGATCATTTAAATGATCCGGATAAAATCATGCAAACAAACCGTGCCGTGCTGCCTCGTTTCCTGATGATGGCTATGCAACATAGGTTGAACCCTGTGAGCGTATGATTGCCCTCGCCCGCGAACATTTCAATGCTCAATTCAGCGAGCAAAAGTATCAGGCATTTCTGGAAGATCTTTACGCTACCTATAACTATAAAATACCTTTTAGAATAGCCGAATCACCCATTTTCATCAGTGGTGAATTTAAAAATAAATTATTGAAGGGGGCCAATGAAATTGTTGATTTTTTGGTACAACCCGATTTTAAGGCGCGCATGAAAGATGCCATTCCACCGAGCCTTCTTGTTCCTAATGAAACGCCACATACCCTTTTTCTGGCATTAGATTTTGCCATCTGCACGCTCGAAAATGGAGAGTTGGTTCCCAGACTCATTGAAATGCAAGGGTTCCCATCCTTATTTGGATATCAGGATTTTCTGGGCAATAAATTTCGCGAGCA
>JANPBK010000261.1:0-19007 GCA_031430395.1 Cyclobacteriaceae bacterium | reverse complement strand
TATATATATATATATATATTTCCTTATTTGGAGGACGGAGAATTAATTGCACGTATCCTTTGTCTTGCCGGAAAGTGCAGGTTTGATGGGCAATCTTTTTATCAGCGTACCACCAGAGCCGGATCAGCGACCAATTCCACTCTATTTTCTTCAGATAAGGCTATCAATGGGTTTATACTTGCTGCCCAATATCTTGTTGACTTTAGGGAGACTCGTGATTTATCAAAAAAGCAACAAGAATTTCTAAATCAACCAATTTGTAAATTTGTTTTGTTGACTTTAGTATCTTTTTCCACCAATTTGAATTTAAGAAAATTTAAAAAAGTGTTTCAAAGACTCAAGCAAGTGGGTATGAACAAAGTTAATTTACACGGTTGTAATGAATTCTATCGAATGGAAGGATTTCTATATAATCGATCGCCTTATTTATATTTAATATACAGGGTGTTACGAACTACCTTTACTAAATTAGTTCGCTTTTAAATTGTCAAAATATTAATACATATAAGGAAGGTTATTTGAATAAGAGTCAATGTGCCAGTTTGCTAATTTTATATGAAAAAAAAAATATTAATCGTTAGCAAAACGTTTTATCCTATTAATACCCCTCGGTCGTTCCGGGCTACTGAGCTAGTCAAGGAGTTTGCACGGCAAGGTCATGAGGTTACTCTCTATACGATAAAGGATGATGCAATTCATGTTCCTTTTGAGAAACAATTTGGTGTAACCATTAAATCATTAGGACAGCTGCGTTTACATGCGTTGGATAACTCAGCAGGTGGTAAAATCATTTCATTGATTAAAAGAATGATTAATCGGGGACTTAATCTCCTGTTTGAATACCCTGATATTGAATTGATGTTTAAGGTTAGAAAGGTGTTGGTAAAGGAAAGTGGCTATGATCTTCTTATTTCTATTGCTGTTCCTCACCCCGTACATTGGGGGGTAGCCTGGGCAACCAGAAGTAATTCAAAAATTGCACGAACATGGGTTGCCGATTGTGGCGATCCGTACATGGGAGAAAGAACGGACAGCTTCAGGAAACTATTTTATTTCAAGTATTTCGAAAAGTGGTTTGGGAGGCTAGCAAATTATATAGCTATTACCAATATTAATATGCGTAATAATTACTATCCTGAATTTCATCATAAGATAGTAGAGATTACACAAGGCTTTAATTTTGAAATGACAAAAGAAAAATTACCTGAATACAAACCCAATAGAATACCGACCTTTGCCTATGCGGGTACTTTTATTCAGCGAGCGAGAGATCCTCGGGTTTTACTTGAATATTTAGTGAACTTAGATGTCATGTTTAAGTTGATCATCTTCACCGAACAGAAACATTTAGTGGAGCCTTATTTGGCAGCCGGAAAGGGAAGGATTGTTATACAAGATCAGGTTCCAAGAATGGAATTGCTTGAAGTATTGTGCAAAATGGACTTTTTATTAAATATCTCTTATGACGTATCTGTGCAATCACCAAGTAAATTGATTGATTACTATCTGGTAGGACGCCCGGTTTTGTCTCTGCAATCTAATGAAGTTAATATGCCGGTACTCCAAGAATTCTTAAATGGCAATTATACGAATGCATTTGTTTTTGAAAACTATGAGAAATTTAAGATCGAAAATGTATGTGGCCAGTTTCTGCAATTAATTAGTAAACCAACATCTCCCATCGCATGACTTCCCAAGCCGGCCGGAGCGTTGTAGCTGTAAATCGTGTAACAACTTCTGGTAGTGCAGGCTATATAGTATGGTTGGTCTTGCCTTTTGCCTCGTTATTATATGCAATCAATAATTATCGAGCACCATGGGCAAAGAATATTTTATGGTTATTTATTGCATTCTATGGATACACATTTGTTATTTCAAATGATCAACTGGATTCTAATAGATACAAGCTGGCATTACTTGAGATGTCTCAGAAGTCAGCTACCTCGTTGACTGAATTTTCTTTTCTTCTTTATGGAGAGGATACGGATTATGTAGATATACTACAGCCATTACTCACGTTTGTTGTGTCACGGTTTACTGCAGATAGCCGTATCTTATTTACTTGCTTTGGATTGATATTTGGTTTCTTTTATTCGCGTAACGTCTGGTTTCTTTTCTCAAAGGTAGGCAGTAGAATTAAAAAAGAAGCGCTGCCTTTTTTATTTCTCTTTACTTTTGTAGTCTCAATTTGGCAACTTAATGGATTCCGATTTGCCACAGCTACGCACGTTTTTATTTATGGTCTAATACTTCTTTTCAAAGGAAGAAAAAATCGAGGATTTTTGTTTTGCCTGGCTTCTTTATTTGTTCATTTTAGTTTTATTCTACCTGTCTTTATTTTACTGTTGCATAGAGTTATTGGCAATCGGTTAATTGTATGCTTTTCGTTCTTTTTTGTTTCTTTTTTTGTATTGCAAGTTACTCCTGAAGTGATTAGTGGCTACACAGAAACACTCCCTATTGTATTCAGAGAGAGAACGGAAAACTATACGAATGCAGACTATATAAAGGGGCTTGTAAAAGTCAATAAGACGACTGTTGTTAACTGGTATGTGACTTGGCGAATGGTAGGGCTCATATATGTCACTAACCTTTTGCTTGCGATTATGTTTTTTAAGTACCGGAAATTATTAGGTCAACATCACTTAGCCGCCAGTTTGTTTTGCTATAGTTTACTGTTATTTTCTGTCGCCAATATTCTTTCAACTGTGCCTTCCGTAGGAATCCGGTTTCAATTGGTTTCTATGGAAATTCTATTTGGTGCAATTTTCTTTTTCGTTCAGGCAAATAAGCAAAAGTTATTTCCTTTGTGGGCAAGAGTGCCACTAATAGCGGTTACGTTATTATATGTGGTGGTAGAAATTCGGATTGGTTTTTCTACAATGGGTATCATGACTATTATCGGAAACCCTTTTATTGCGCCCTTTGTTCAAAATGACATTCCCTTAATTAATTTAATTAAATAGTTCCTTGAAGTGAATTTTCTCTCAGACTTAAAGAAATCGATACTCAATATTCCCGGTTGGCATACCAAGCGAAAAATTGTGGTTATCGAGTCTGATGACTGGGGAAGTATCCGCATGCCATCCAGGAAAGCGTTTGAGAAATTAACGAAAAGCGGATTGGATCTTACATCCGGTGATTCACTTCGCTATAACACAAACGACACGTTGGCTGGAATTGATGATCTATCCTCTTTGTTCGATATACTCAGGCGATACAAAGATCAGCATGGAAATCATCCGGTATTTACTGCTTTAAGTCTAGTGGCTAATCCTGATTTTGAAAAAATCAGAAAATATGATTTTCAGCAATATTATTACGAACCGATCACCGCTACACTACAAAGATATTATCCCAATGAAAATGTTTTTCAGTATTGGCAACAAGGTATAAAGGAAAGACTTTTTATTCCCCAGTTTCATGGAAGAGAGCATCTCAATGTAAAAATCTGGATGAACGGTCTCCGTGACGGAGATCAACAAGCAAATGCAGCTTTTAATGAAGGTATGTGGGGATATAACAACAAGCACCCATATCACATAAGTTTGCAAGCAGCCTTTGATCCGGAAACAAAAGACGATATTAAAAGTCATGGGCAAATTCTTGTAGATGGAATAAAATTATTTCAAGAAATGTTTGGTTATAGACCCACATTTTTTGTTCCACCCAACGGAATACTTCACGAAAGTCTTTATGAGGTGGTAAAACTGGTTGGTATAAATTATGTTTTTTCATCTCGGCTGCACCGTGTGCCAATTGGAAATGGGAAATTTAAAACTCGTTTCAATTATTTGGGAAAAAGAAATAATGCAAGCCAACGGTTTATTATTCGCAATGCATTTTTTGAGCCTAGTCAGGGTGGAAAAGATTGGCCTTCTGCTTGTCTGAATGACATAAAAGATGCATTTCAATGGAATAAGCCTGCCATTATCAGCACACATCGTGTGAATTTTATAGGAGCTATCAATGCGAAGAACCGTGAAGCTGGGTTGAGGGACTTGAATGAACTGTTAGCGAAAATTGTAAAGACCTGGCCAGATGCTGAGTTTTTAAGTTCGGACCAACTGGGCGATTATATGAACAGAACCCATCATGAAATTTAGAAACATAGGAGCCACCGTGCTTCGCAATTTAAAAAATATTCCGGGCTGGACGACCTCTCGCAAAATTGTGGTGATCGAGTCTGACGATTGGGGAAGCATTCGAATCCCTTCATCTGCTATTTTTGAAAAATTCAAAGAATATGGTTTTGATGTTCAGAATAGTCAATATAATCGGTTAGATGCACTAGAGTCTAATGACGATCTTAATTTTCTTTTTGAAGTATTGGGCAAATGGAAGGACAGTCTTGGCAATCCTGCGCGCCTTACAGCCAATTCAATCATTGCGAATCCGGATTTTAAAAAGATTCAGGACGATGGTTTTCAAATATATCACTACGAACATTTTATAGAAACATTGAAGCGGTATCCGGCCCACGACCGGGTTTTTCAATTATATGAATATGGAATGAAAGAAAATTTATTCCGACCTCAGTTTCATGGAAGGGAGCATTTGAATGTGAGTCGTTGGATGCGTGCTCTGCGGCAAGGAAGTAGGGAAGTGTTATTTGCGTTTGATCAGGGAACAACATTTTCCGGAAAAGGAGATTATAGTTTTATGGAGGCGTTGGATATGGATCTCCCTTCAGACCTTGAGCAGGTGAAAAGTATTTTGAAGGATGGGCTAGCGCAGTTTAAAGAGACCTTCGGCTATGCTTCTAAGTCGTTTATTGCACCGTGCTACACATGGGATAGTCGAATTGAAGATACGCTTGTGAATGGAGGCGTTGAATATTTACAAGGTGGTATGTTTCAGTATGAGCCAAAAGGAGGCTTTGAAAATTATAAGAAGCGATATCACTACCTCGGTGAAAAGAATAAAAGCAACCTTATTCATATGGTCAGAAATGTTGCCTTTGAACCTAGTTTAGTTAACAAGATAGATTGGGTTGATTATACGCTGGCAGGTATTCGGGATGCATTTCGATGGAAAAAGCCCGCTATTATTTGCTCTCATCGTATTAACTTTATAGGTTTTCTTGATCCAATGAATAGAGATCAGAACTTAAAGCTGTTAAACCAGTTATTGGCTACTATTGTCAAGAAATGGCCGGAGGTTGAGTTTATGAGTTCGGATGAATTGGGAGATCTTATGAAAGGAAATAAAGCACAATGAATGAAGTAAGTATATTATTGACCGGAGACTATTGTCCGCAATTACGAGTGGAGGAGCTGGTACTGCAAAATCGTTTTGATCTCCTCTTCAATGACCTCAAGCCGGAATTTGAAAAGAGTGACTTTTCGGTAGTAGATCTGGAATGTCCACTCGTATTGGAAGGAAAGCAAAGGCCTAAAACGGGACCTCATTTGAAGGCAAATCCGGCAGGTGTAAAAGCACTCAAATATCTTAATGTCGGCTTAGTAGCTATGGCGAATAATCACATCATGGATTATGGTTATGAGGGTCTTCAGCAGACAATATCTATTTGCCACGAATCAGGTATAGCAACGGTTGGTGTGGGGGGTAACTTGAAGGCAGCAAGAAAGCCTTACTTAACTGAGATCAAAGGAAGTAAAGTGGCCATACTTAATATTACTGAAAATGAGTGGTCAAATACGCATGGAGAAGAAGCAGGAGCTAATCCCCTGGACCTGATAAAGAATTTTCAGGATATTCAAGCTGCAAAATTAAAAGCAGAATATGTTATTGTGGTGTTTCATGGAGGCAATGAATTTTATGAACTACCAAGCCCACGACTGAAGGAAACATTGCGATTCTATGTAGAAGCAGGTGCCTGTGCAGTGGTGGCTCATCATACCCATATCGTTTCCGGTTATGAAATTTATAGGGAAGCACCGATTTTTTATAGTCTAGGCAACTTTTGCTTTGATTGGCCGGGTCAACGAAATTCATTTTGGAATATTGGATTTGCGGTTCGTTTAAAATTAGGGAAGAGTGTTTTGTTTGATATCATCCCTTTTTCGCAAAATGATCAGATGCCGGGATTATTTAAACTTTCAAATGAAGAAACACTTGTGTTCAATCGAAATATGCTTTCATTAAATGCCATCATTGCAGATGATGTTCAACTTCAAAAAAGATTTGATGCGTTTTGTATCAGTAAACTGGATATTTATAACATCTATTTGGAGCCGTATCGAAATTCATTGCTCGCATCTCTTCGTAAAAGAAAACTGATTCCCAGCCTGTTCAGTAAGCAGAAGAAAAGATTACTATTAAACATCACCCGATGCGAAGCACATCGGGATGTATTTCTTAAATATTTGGAGCAATAAAGTATGTGCGGTATTGCGGGTTACTATTATACTTCTGAGAAAAAAATTGGTACGACCCACCACCTGATAGAGGCGCTGGAAAGTCAGCGACATCGTGGACCAGATGATACAGGTATTCGCGCTTTTTCACTGACCTCCATGGCAAGCAAGGAGTATCCAGCTAGTACCCCAGAGACTGTTCAGGACGTATTTGAAGGAATTCTTGGATTTAACCGACTCAGTATCTTAGATCTTTCACAAAATGGGCATCAGCCTATGTGCAGCCCCGATGGGCAGGTAATCCTCGCATTCAATGGAGAGATTTATAATGCATTCGAGTATAAAGATGAGCTCCAGGCCGCGGGTTATCAATTCAGGAGTAATACAGATACAGAGGTGATTCTATATCTCTATCTTCTGTATGGTTTTGAAGGAATGATCAAGCGACTCAATGGAATGTTCGCAATTGTGTTGGCTGACTTGAGAAAGCAGCAATTATTTTTGGCGCGTGACCGATTTGGTATAAAACCGTTGTATCTTTTTGAAACAACCGGCATGTTTGCATTTGCCTCTGAGATTAAAAGTTTTTTGCCGTTACCTGAATTTAAGGCCATATTGAACACAGAGTTGTTGGATGAATACCTGCTATTCAGAAATGCTATCCATCGGACATTATTTAAAAATGTATCTTGTCTGACTCCAGGAACCTATCAGATTTATACACCATCTTCCGGTTTTACGTCTCACACATTTTTTGATATTGAAGAATATCAACGCACTGCCCTCCAACCTACTCTAGCTGTTTCTCTGAAGGAAACGGGCCAGCTTGTAAAAGAAAGCGTAAATCGTCAACTTCTCAGTGATGTAAAATTAGGCTGTCAGCTTTCAGGGGGGGTTGATTCGTCACTGGTAACCTACTTTGCGCAAGCTATTAAACAAGATAATTTGCTTGAAACGGTGTCAGTGATTTTTGATGATGCGGCATTCAGCGAGGAATTTTATATTGACCAAGTAGCAAAAAAACTGGGCTTACTCTCTCATAAATTTAAACTGGAGCCCACTTATTATCTGAATAGTTTTGAAAAGGCAACCTGGCATTTTGAAAGCCCTTTGAATCATCCTAATACCATAGGTATTTACTTGTTATCTCAGCAGGCAAAAAAGTATGTCACTGTTTTGTTAAGTGGCGAAGGTGCGGATGAAGTTTTTGGTGGATATGATCGCTTCTCTCATTTGGTAAATCCCTATTACTGGAAAACCTTTATATCGGGATTAAAGAGGAGTAGGAATCATCCGTTTCAATTCATCAATCGATATTTTTCAGCAGCTAATAGAGCGGTGCTGGCTGCTGCTTTCATGACGCCAGAGCAAGCAAAACTCTTGAAAAGGGATTTTCAATTAGATCGTGCGTTATACGAACGCAAGAAATTATATGAATCGACTAGCGGTTCTACCTTTGACCGCCAGGTAAAATATGAAATCAAATCATATCTTCCTGATCTACTACTTCGACAAGATAAAATGTCTATGGCACATTCTATTGAAAACAGAGTCCCGTTTTTAGATAATGAATTAGTAGCTCACGCATTCAGTATACCTGAAAAATACTTGATGCCCGATGGAAACTCTATAAAGAATTTGAAGTATTCGTTAAAAAAACTGGCAGAAACTGCCTTTGGTGAATCATTTGCATTTCGTGACAAACAAGGCTTTGGAATCCCTCTGCGTGCTTTCTTTCATAGCAAACCTTTTCAAAGTTATATCAAAGATGAAATTCTACCCGCCATTATTGATCGGGGGCTTTTTAATGGTTCAGAAGTGGAAAAGTGGTGCAACAATGTAAACACTATATCGGTAGCAGATATAGAGTCCTTGTGGATTATGATTTCTTTTGAAGCTTGGGCAAAGAAATTTAAGGTGTGAAGAAATAGTATCCGATGGTAATCGCTATGCATATATGTAAGAGCATCTCTAAAGCCTTGTCAGGTTGAGCTTGTCGAAACCAAGTTGTTTCTTTTTGTCTTTCAAAACGACTTCGATAAACTCAGTCTGACAAACAGTTTAAGTTTTTAGAGATGCCTTTAAAATTATTTACACGCTTCAATGAATGAGTACTCGATTATTTAACTTATTTCCACCTTCATCATGGAGTGATGGAATTATCCTCGTAACTTTCAGGATATGAAACGGAAGGGAACAATGTTTTCATGGCCATGGGAATCTGTAATAGTTAAGTTTTGTGATCTTGCTTTCGGCACACAACGAACGTTTTTTTAAATGAGTAGTACATGAAACTAGCGATTCATTATTCCAAAGGACTTTTTAGCGAGAGATGGATTGCCTATTGCGAACAGCATCAAATTGAATATAAAATCGTTGATTGTTATGCTTCTAATATCATTGAGCAAGTAAAAGATTGTTCTGCTCTACTTTGGCATCATCATCAGGGAAACCCAAAAGACATTCTCTTTGCCAGGCAATTACTTTTCGCCTTGGAACATGCCGGTAAAAAGGTGTTTCCTGATTTTAAAACCGGCTGGCATTTTGATGATAAGGTGGGACAAAAATATCTATTGGAAGCATTGGCGGTAAAAGAATTTATTCCTTCTTGGGTATTCTATAAAAAGGAAGAGGCTCTCGAATGGGCAAACCTAACTTCGTTTCCCAAAGTATTCAAACTGAGGGGAGGAGCGGGCTCTCAGAATGTAAAATTGGTAAGTTCTCGTTCGGAAGCATATAAATTAATCCACCGAGCATTTGGAAGTGGCTTCAAATCGTATGATCCATGGGCCAACTTACAAGAGCGATATAGAAAGTGCAGGTTGGGGAAGACCAATCTAAAAAATGTAATAAAGGGCATCATTCGTATAGTAATACCACCACCCTATGCGAAAATCAAGGGTAATGAAAAGGGGTATATTTACTTTCAGGAATTTATTCCAAACAACAAATCTGATACCCGGATTATTGTGATTGCAGGAAAAGCATTTGCACTTAAGAGAATGGTTCGTGAGAATGATTTTAGAGCCTCTGGCAGCGGTAATTTCAAGTATGAAAAGGAGGAATTTGATGAACGATGTGTTCAATTAGCATTTGATATTAACCTTAAATTAAAGGCCCAAAGTGTAGCGTATGATTTTGTTTTTGATGCTACGAATCAACCTTTGCTGGTGGAGATAAGTTATGGGTTTGCTCCTGAAGGGTATGATGATTGTCCCGGTTATTGGGATGAACAGCTTCACTGGCATGAAGGAAAATTTAACCCCTATGGATGGATGGTAGAGGTAATAGTAGGAACCCATTAGATATGAATGCCTGATGCTTTTCAATTCAATTGAGTTTCTGATTTTTCTTCCCAACGTTTTCATTCTGTATTGGTTTGTATTCAATAAAAATTTGCGGATCCAAAATATCCTATTATTAATAGCTAGTTATGTTTTTTATGCATTTTGGGATTACCGATTTTTATTTCTTTTAATTTTTTCCACTTTCCTGGATTATTTTACCGGTATTAAAATGAGCGAGGCTCAACGGGTAACCAATAAACGATTTTGGTTTTGGTTAAGTATTATTGTAAATCTCGGTTTTCTAGGGATTTTCAAATATTACAATTTCTTCGCCACATCTTTTGCAGAAGCCTTAGCTCACGCAGGTTTGAAAGTAGATGTGTGGACGCTCAGTATCATACTACCGGTGGGAATTTCTTTTTATACTTTTCACGGATTGTCCTATGTGTTTGATATATATAATAATAAAATTGAACCTGAAAGAAATTTTGTTGACTATGCTGTCTTTGTTAGTTTTTTTCCACTTCTCGTAGCAGGGCCAATAGAAAGAGCGACCCATTTATTGCCGCAGATAAAAGTAAAAAGACAATTTATTGATGATGAGGCAATTCAAGGCGTTGAACTTATTCTCTGGGGATTTTTTAAAAAAGTAGTAATTGCCGACACCTTGTCGGGCTTAGTGAGCGGAGTGTTTACAGCTCCTTCCGAGTATAATAGCACGGCATTGATCATTGCGGCTATTGCTTTTTCTTTTCAAATCTATGGTGACTTCAGCGGCTATTCGGATATTGCCATTGGTACGGCCAAACTATTTGGAATTGATTTATTGAAAAATTTTAACTTCCCATATTTGGCAAGGAATATAGCGGAATTCTGGAAGAGATGGCATATTTCCCTTTCGAGTTGGTTCCGTGATTACTTGTATTTACCATTGGGAGGGTCTCGGGTAGGGAAAATACTAAGTGTTCGGAACGTGATGTTGGTGTTTTTAGTAAGTGGGATCTGGCATGGGGCCAATTGGACATTTATTATTTGGGGGTCCATTCATGGTTTGTTATTTATTCCATCTTTTATTCGAGGAACAAATAAGAAATTTCGGGAAGACATTGTGTCAAAGCAACAACCTTTTCCAACATTGGCTGATTTGATTCAGGTTGCCTTCACTTTTATAGTTGTTACTATAGCGTGGGTGTTTTTCCGATCAGCTTCTGTTCATGATGCTGTTATGTATTTATCTGATATAATTAACATGAAGGATGGGCGGAGTTTGAATCTTCAAAACAATCAACTCCTGGTTTATTTGATTTCATTTATTGCATTTTTTATAATAAGCACACTTAATTTATATCGAAAAAATAACCTCATTAAACCAGGAAAAATAGTAACCTTCTCAACTTGCTTGATATTACTCGTTTTGATCACTCTTTTTGGTGAATTTTCTGAGCAGAGTTTCATTTACTTTCAATTTTGAGATGAGAAAATTTCTTCTTTTTTTGGTTAGTTTACTCGTTGCCTTTTCAGTGTTGAACGTTTTCTATTTGATCATTCTTAGTAAAATAGATTGGGACTTCAGTAAGACGAAAAAAGTGCATTCTTTCAAAGAGGAAAAATTTAAGGTAGTCGTACTAGGAAACAGCACTGCGTTGGATGGAATAGATGCAGAGCTATTATCGACTCGCTTTGGGGCTACCTATAACTTTGCGATAGGAGGGGCCTCTTTAGAGACAAATTTTATACAGTTGGTTAAGTATCTTAAGTGCAACCTACGCCCATCAAAAGTTTTGATTGGTCTTAGTAGTTGTCATAACAACTATAACAATATCATGGAAGTGAATCCGATTGTAGACTATTATTATGATAGCTTGTTACTACCTGTTACGATTAAAGATGTTCCTCTTTTTAAGTTTCGATGGCTATTTATAGAGAATATTAAAAAATTATTGTCGCGCGATCATCGAAATGCTGTAATTGTCGATGGGCAGTTAAGGATTAATAAATCGGTAACCGATAATTCATCTTATTCGTTAAGCGCTGTCCAATGTTTACAAGAAGATGATTATTTAAAGCCGGGTTACAAATATCTTCATCAGATTGCGGAGGTATGTTTTCAAAATGGCATTCAACTTATCGTTTTTGAAATGCCCTGTTGGAAGAAATCACAGAATGAATGTGAAGATGTTTATGTGAGCGAAAATATTGGGAAAGGTTTCAAAATATTTAACTTCAATCATAAGGTGTTAGCGGATTCCATGTATGAAGTCAAAAGTGACTGGTTAAGTGAGAATCATTTGAATACATCCGGTTCAAAGAAGCTAACTTCATTGATTATAAAGAAATTATTCGCTGATTCTGTCCATGATCATGTAAAACCTGCATTACTGCCTATATATGAGTCGAATAAATAAGCGTATTTGTTTGATCATTCATTCTATGCAGGCGGGGGGAATGGAAAGAGTGATGGGTGAACTGGCGAATCTCTTTTCCAATAAAAGTAATATAGAAGTGCATCTTATCCTGTATGGGATTAAAAGGGATATTTTTTATCCTATACCTGCCAGCGTGATTGTGCATCGTCCATTGTTCATTTTTGATGACTCATGGAGAATGATTTCTACCTTTCGAACACTTTTCTTTTTGAGAAGAAAAGTAAAAAATATTCGGCCTGACGCCATGTTAAGTTTTGGCGAATACTGGAATAGTTTTGTGCTTTTGGCTTTATATGGTTTAAAATTTCCTCTTTTTGTTTCCGATAGGAGTCAGCCCGATAAGAGCCTCGGCATAATGCATGAAAAACTGCGCCAGTGGTTATATCCTAAGGCCACAGGAGTGATTGCACAAACGGCCGTTGCGAAGAATGTATATCTGACTAAATATAGACATCAAAATATTCGGGTGATTGGAAATCCTATTCGGAATATTCTTGATAAGGATCAAATCAGCAGAGAAAACGTAGTGTTAACAGTAGGTAGGCTCATTGAATCAAAGCAACAAGATAAGTTGATAGAGATCTTTGCTAAAATTAATCGTCCCGATTGGAAATTAGTGATTGTGGGTTATGATCATTTAAAACAGGAAAACAGGCATAAACTGGAAGATTTAGCGCAAAAGTTGAATATAGAGAAAAGTGTTTTGTTTGTTGGGAAGCAATCAAATGTGGATGACTTCTATTTAAGTAGCAAGATATTCGCATTCACCTCGATTTCGGAGGGATTTCCCAATGCTATAGGGGAAGCAATGTCAGCGGGGCTGCCTGTAGTTGCTTTTGATTGTGTAGCAGGCCCTTCAGAAATGATTGAAGAGGGTCAAAATGGTTTTTTGATACCATTACTTGATCTGGACTTGTTCAGAATGAAATTGGAATTACTAATGGAAGAAGTCGTTTTAAGGGAGCGTTTAGGTGCGTATGCTCGAGAAAGTATCTCGCGATTTTCAAAGGAAAATATTGGTGAGCAATTTTTTCAGTTTATAATGCCCGATAAATGAAATATCTTGTCGTGATTATTGGTGGACGTATCTATCAAAATAAATGAATAAAATACTCATCATAGGGTCAAAAGGATTTATTGGACAAAACTTGAAAAAACATTTTGAG
The DNA here is from genome assembly GCA_031430395.1 of Cyclobacteriaceae bacterium. Lineage (GTDB taxonomy): Bacteria > Bacteroidota > Bacteroidia > Cytophagales > Cyclobacteriaceae > ELB16-189. The sequence goes on along the minus strand of JANPBK010000261.1, from coordinate 5,808 downwards.
AAAAATGGCTATTTGGTTTGGTGTGCCGATGTGGTGGTTGATTACGCAAACACCGGCAATTATTTTGTCATAGACGCTACTAATTCAGATTATAGAGAAGTCTTTGAAAAGGAAAATTATGATATCTGTATTAATTGTGCGGGTGCAGCAAGTGTGCCCGATTCCTTGCTGCATCCTCACCGTGACTATAGTTTGAATGCGATCAATGTGTTTAAGTTGTTAGACTCAATTAGATTGACACAACCAAATTGTAAATTCATTAATTTATCCAGTGCTGCGGTGTATGGAAATCCTGGTGAACTTCCAATTAGGGAAAGTCATCTGGCAACTCCTGTTTCTCCTTATGGATATCATAAATTTATGAGTGAGCAAATCTGCAAGGAATTTTATCAGTTTTTTGGAATAGCTACCTGTTCATTGCGGATTTTCTCTGCTTACGGTGAAGGATTAAGAAAGCAACTCTTTTGGGATCTTTATCAGAAGGCTAAAACCCGCACTTCGATAACTTTATTTGGATCTGGTCTGGAATCTAGAGATTTTATCTATATCGATGATTTAGTGCAAGCTATACGAGTGTTAGCAACTCAAGGCGATTTTAAAGGGCAGGCTATAAATGTTGCCAATGGCGAGGAAGTATTCATTAAAGATTGTGTAGCTACATTTTATAGTTTATTTGACTACGGAGTGCCCTATCATTTTTCAGGTCAACAAAGGGAAGGTGATCCTAATAATTGGGTTGCCGATATCAGTATTTTGACAAAATTAGGCTACAAAAGAGAATTTAGTTTGATGGCTGGGCTAACGAAATATTATCAATGGATCAAAGAGTTAGACTGAAAATAGCAATCATTCTGAACTTTAGAAGAGGTTGGATGGGTGGGATTATTTATTTAATCAATTTGGTAAACTCGCTTGATTCCCTTGATGAACAAGAAAAACCGGAAGTTATAATTTTTTATAATCCTACTCTTTCAGAATTTTTGAAAGATTTCAATTATCCGTATTTGAGGTTTGTTCAGTGGAATTTCTATGGTTTTGCTGAAGGATATCTGCGATCATGGTTGAGTGGAAAAAATGCATTTGTGGAAGCTATAATACAAAAATATAATCCAGCTGGAATTTATCCACTCAATGACTGGCCTGTTTCGGATAAACAAGCCTTAGCAAGAGGAACTCGAATCGTTGCGTGGATTCCGGATCTGCAACATAAATTTTATCCAAAGTTTTTTGGAAGAATGAGGGTATACATGCGCGAGCTACGAATCAAATTGTTACTTAGAAATACAAATGATTTAGTGGTTTCAAGTAGTGATGTGGAGAGTCATTTTCGTAAGTTTTATAAAATTCACAAGAAACTTTCTATTCATGTTGTACGATTTGTTTCTATTATCAATGATTCAGGGCTTCCAATGATCAAAGATATTCTGAACAAATACAAATTGCCAAGTGAATACTTCATGGTTTCGAATCAATTCACCAATCATAAGAATCATTTAGTGGTGCTGCGTGCACTCATTGAGTTAAAGAAAAGAAACAGTAATGTTTATTTTGTGTTCACGGGGAAAATGGAATTTAAAGGAAATGAAAAGTATATACAGGAGATCAGAAAGACAATCGCTGAGAATCATTTAGAAGATGTTGTGAGTTTGCTTGGAATAATTCCACGGCAAGACCAACTAGTACTGATGAAATATGCCAAAGCGGTTGTTCAACCAAGTTTATTTGAGGGTTGGAGTACCGTCATAGAAGATGCCAAAACGTTGCAAGTTCCTGTGATAGCCTCTAACCTCACTGTGAATATGGAGCAATTGGGAAGTGATGGCTTTTTCTTTGAAAGGCATGATGCCCATGCGTTGGCAGATATGTTGGCTTCATTCAATCCTGGTGAGATCATCTATAAAAGTTATCAAGACCGTGTCAAAGCATTTGCAGCAAGTTTTGTACGCATCTTTAAATAGTCAACATACATAATTTATTAAATTGGAGAAGTATCGTTACAATGAAGAAAATAGACCGATCAATTGTATTTGTAAATCAGGCTACTGGTTACCTGACAATTGACATCATTAATGAATTTGTCAAATCAGGATATTTTAAGAAGGTGGCAATCATTGCGGGAAGCATTCGGGTTCAGGATATTCCGATATCAGATACTGTAAATTGGTCCAAGGTTATACTTTACAACAGAGGAAATCCAGCAAAGAAATTTTTTTCTTGGCTTGTAGGTACCTTGCAAATAGGTTGGCTACTCTTAACAAAGTATCGAAAGTATGAAATATTTTATATTACGATCCCGCCATTTGCTTACTTACTATCATTAATTCTTCGCAATCGGTTTTCGATATTAATTTTTGATGTCTATCCGAATGTGCTTACGATTTACAATATATCGGAACGTAATTTTATTTATAAACTTTGGGTGAGATGGAATAAAATTCTTTTTAATCGCGCACACTGTTTATTCACTTTGGGGGAGAGTATGTCTGAACTATTGTCGCAATATGTTGATCAATCAAAAATAAAAGTCATTCACAATTGGTCAGGATTAACCAAAGTACGCGAAATACCCAAAGAGAAAAATTCTTTTCTTAAGGAACATCATTTGGAAGATAAATTTATTGTACAATATTCAGGTAATATTGGCTATACTCATAACGTGGAAATTTTAGTTGAAATAGCTAAATTGATGATTGGTGAAACTGATTTATTTTTTCTTATTATAGGTCGAGGTGAAAAGTATAATGAGATCAATAAGAAGGTGGAAAGTGAGAAAATTGTAAATTGTAAGTTACTACCTTTCCAGCCGGATGATCGGTTGAACGATTCATTGTCGGCTGCTGATCTCGGTGTAGTTTTGTTAGATGATAAAACAGCCCATGTAAGTATCCCCAGTAAGATTTATAACCTTCAAGTGGTTGGAGTACCCATTCTGGGAATTGCGGCCACTAATTCTGAATTGGCCAAACATCTAAATAGGTACAATAGTGGTATGTGTTTTTCTCAAAATGATAAGCAATCGATAATGGATTATATCATTGATATGAAACGTTCTCACGGGAAATTAAAGGAACTTCAACAGAATGCGAGAGCTGCATCGGCTTTATTTACGAACCTTAATGCGAATAAATATTTAGTGCGTTATGTACAAGAGATGGATGAAGAGATTAACTGATTTAGTGATTTCCATTATTGCATTTACAGTATTCTTGCCAATTTTTGTGGTAATTATGATTGTCCTCCTTTTTGTAAATAGGGGAAAAATATTTTTTATACAAGATAGGCCAGGCTGGAATGAAACTCCTTTTAAAGTAATTAAGTTTAAGACTATGAATGATAAAAAAGATGACCGTGGATTTTTATTGCCCGACAATGTTAGGTTAACGTGGATGGGAAGCTTTATACGCAAAACCTCCCTGGATGAACTCCCACAGCTACTTAATGTCATTAAAGGTGAAATGAGCCTTGTTGGTCCCCGGCCATTGTTATTTAAATACTTGCCACTCTATTCAATAAATCAACGAAAACGACATGATGTAAAACCAGGTATTACGGGATGGGCTCAGGTAAATGGTCGAAATAGCATTTCGTGGACGAGGAAGTTTGAGCTAGATCTTTATTATGTTGAGCATATATCATGGATATTGGATAGTAGAATTTTGTGGCTTACATTTTTGAAAGTATTGAAAAGGGAAGGGATTAATCAAAGTGAAGATAGACCCATGCCACCATTTGATGGAAAGAATTGATGCTAATCTATATGCGTTTCATCTATCTTATTTATTATTTCAAAGAGCTTGAATGGGCTCGATTTAATTCATTTATGTCTTTTGTGAAACAGAGGACAGGAGTTTCCTCCTTTACTGTATGGAGAAGGATTATTTACTCCTCTTTAAAATATAATATCTCTTTTTTAGAATATTTTCAGTTCCATTTTTATGAAATACCAGACTCGGAAAAGGAAACCTATGCCGGCACCGGATTTATGTATGAGTACCAGTTGAAGATGAACCCCAAAGGCGCGCGGAATGTACTTTCGGACAAACGAAAATTTTTAAAGGAGTATGCTCAGTTTGTTCACCATCAACACGCCTCCTTAATTGAATTAGAGGAAGACCCTGAGAAGGCAGAGCTTCTATTGCAGAACCCTTCCGGTAAAATTGTTTTTAAAAGCTCAGACGGGCAATGTGGTATTGGTGTAGAAGTTCACTCCACGGAAAGTTTTTCCCGCTCTACATTAATTGAAGGATTAAAAGAAAGTAAAAATGACTTAGCCGAGGAATATGTTGTTCAACATGAATCCCTGATGAAATTATCACCTTCCGGCTTAAATACAATTCGCATCATTACACAACTCAATGCCAAAGACGAAGTAGATATTTTAGGAGCGCGTCTTCGCATTACTGTAAATTCAGCTGTAGATAACATGGCAGCAGGTAATCTTGCTGCACCCATTAATATCCTCACGGGCAGCGTGGAAGGCGCAGGTGTTTATAGCGATATTACCAAAGTGGATCAGATTATTCATCCCATCACAGGGACTTCAATAGTTGATTTTCAGGTTCCCTATTGGACTGAAACAATGAGTATGGTGAAAGCAGCAGCACTCTATAACAAGAATAATCGATCTATTGGCTGGGATATTGCCATTACAAACAGCGGTCCTGAACTGATTGAAGCAAATCATGATTGGTGTAAACTCCTATGGCAATTGCCAATGAAGCATGGATTAAAGAATTCCTTAGCAAAGTATACCTCCCCAATTCATGCATAAGAAATGAAAATAGGTTACGTAAAAAACTTAGATGCCTTGCGAGCTTTTGCGGCTGTAGGTGTTATACTAGCTCATGCTTATTCAGTCGATGTACTTCCACAATGGCCTATATTAGGAAAGTTGTCCTATTTAGGAAATTTTGGTGTTTCGTTGTTCTTTGTACTTTCTGGGTTTGTCATTACCCGAATTTTAATTCAAACGCATCAGGATAGCTCTTATTTTAAGGCCTTCTATGTCCGAAGACTACTCCGGATATTTCCGCTTTATTATACAGGTTTATTTGTTTATTATTTCTTGCCATATTTACTTGGGATAACTTCCGCTATTACTCCATTTAAGGAGCAACTTGTATACTATACATATCTTCAAAATTTTTCCCGAACATTTGATTGGAATGCTGCCGGTCCTGGGCATTATTGGTCATTAGCAGTTGAAGAGCATTTCTATTTATTATGGCCAGCCATTGTCTATTATGCATTAAAATTTAAACCGAACATCCTCTTCTATGTTTGCATTTTTTTGGTTGTTGCTGTGCATGTACTTCGAGTACTAATGTTGAATGAAGGTCTTACAATAAATGTATTTACATTTACTCGATTAGATCAACTCGTGTATGGAGGGATCATTGCAATAGCAGAGAAAAAGGGAAGCCTGATTGAAAAAAATACTTGGATATTTATAACAATTACGTTGATTGGATTGTTGCTTATTATTTATTTGGAGTTTAGTAGCGAACTTCTTAAAGAGTCTTTCAAATATACTTTTTTCGGAATTACTTTTTCAGGCTTTATCTGTAGTGTAATAGTACTTTCAGATTCAAATTGGATAAGTAGATTGTTTCAAAGTAAACCTCTTATTTATCTTGGCAAAATTAGTTACGGTTTGTATGTTTGGCATGTACTAGCTATGACACTAGTTAGTTATTATTTTGTAGGTCATGCAGCAATTCATTTCCTTCTTGTTGTCGTAACTTCCATCATATTAGCAGGTTTAAGCTATGTTTGGCTTGAGGAGCCATTTTTAAAATTAAAAAATAG
>JANPBK010000260.1:0-19902 GCA_031430395.1 Cyclobacteriaceae bacterium | reverse complement strand
ATTTTTTGAGCTTGTTATCTGCCGTGATCTTCATGTATTAGCCTTCAAATAAGTCTGTGTTCTCATCCGCTCGCTCTACCAAACGCTGATCAATTGTTTTTGTTGGCTTCAATCCCAACATTCTTATTTTCTCTACACTTCCTACCAAATTACCTTTGCCTGTAGAAAGTTTATTCATAGCACCTTCGTAAGAAGCTTGGGTTCGCTTCAATTGATTGCCCATTTCGATCAGATCTTCTGTGAATCCTCTGAATTTTTCATAAAGAGCAGTGGCCTGCCTAGCAATTTCAATTGTATTTCTGTTTTGGGATTCTTGCTTCCAAATACTGGATATTGTTCGTAAAGTGGCAATCAGCGTTGAAGGACTTACGATGACTATATTTTTTTCAAAAGCATCATTAAAGATTTCAACATCATAACGAACAGAAGCACTAAACGCAGGCTCTATCGGTACGAAAAGTAGGATAAAGTCTAAACTTCCAGTGCTATAGAGTGTTTGATAGTTTTTTTCGCTGAGTCCTTTGATGTGTTGGCGCAGTGAAAGGATATGTTGCTTCAGCTGAATGGAACGTTCGGTTTCATCATCTGCACTCATAAATCGCTCGTACGCAACTAAGCTTACTTTCGAGTCAATAATTAGATTTTTGTTATCCGGCAATTTAATCACTACATCGGGCTGCAGTCGTTTTCCATCCTCTGAAGTAAGCGATTCTTGAATAAAATATTCACGCCCTTTCACTAATCCTGATTTTTCTAAAATACTTTCCAGAATATATTCACCCCAGTTACCCTGTGCCTTTGAATCTCCTTTTAATGCCTTGGTCAGATTGCTGGCTTCTTTGGTGATTTGCTGGTTTAATTCTTTAAGATTAGTAAGCTGTTCACGCAATGCGGAATGATTCTTAACACTTTCGGTATTCGTCAGTTCAACCCTCTTTTCAAAGTCACTGATTTTCTCACGTAAGGGGTTCAGTATTTCCCCAAGATTGATTTTATTTTGATCGGCAAACTTCCTCCCTTTTTCTTCAAATATTTTATTGGCCAGATTTTCAAATTGGATGGTAAACTTCTCTTGAAGGCTTTCCATTTCCTTTTTTTGTTCTGACAGTTTCAATTGAAGATTTTTATGATCAGCCTCCATACCGGAGAGTATAGTCGATAACTCTAACACTTTACTCCGTTCTCCGGCTGCGGCCTTTTTTTCTTCCAGGAGTTGATTAGCTAATCCTGTATTCTTTTCTTGTTCTACCAACAATCGTGTTTTTACATCTTGAAGAACGGATGATTGCGCTGATTTACTCAGCAGCCAGCCCAGTCCCCCCCCCACTACTAATCCGATAATTCCCAATACTATATCCATACGCTGTAAATTTATATTATTTCAATCAGCTTATCATCGTTTTGCTTTAAGCCTGTTCGATTCTTAAATTAAATATCTGGCTGATTTCTATACCTTTGCAGTTCATTGAATACTCAATATCATGATTGATACCATTACCTCCAGCCAAGAAGCGATTTCACTTGAAGACAAGTATGGCGCACATAATTATCATCCTCTACCCGTTGTACTCAACAAGGGTGAAGGTGTTTTTTTATGGGATGTTGAGGGGAAGCGTTATTATGATTTTCTTTCCGCTTATAGCGCTGTCAATCAAGGCCATTGTCATCCCCGCATTATAAATGCATTGATTGATCAGGCCAAAGAGTTGACCCTTACCTCTCGTGCTTTTTATAACGATAAGTTAGGCGTAGCTGAAAAATACGTGTGCGAGACGTTTGGTTATGAAAAAGCGCTGTTCATGAACAGCGGGGCAGAAGCGAATGAAACTGCTATAAAGCTTGCCCGCAAGTGGGGCTACACGAAAAAAGGTATTCCCGACAACCAAGCAGTAATTGTTGCGGTAAAGAAAAATTTCCATGGGCGTACTACTACAATTATTTCAGCCTCTACGGATCCATCGGCCCAAAAAGATTTTGGACCATTTATGCCTGGCTTTGAAATCATTGATTATGATAATATCGCAGCAATAGAAAAAGCATTAGCTAACCCAAATGTATGTGGACTCTGGATTGAACCGATTCAAGGTGAAGCAGGTGTGTATGTACCCCAAGAAGGATACCTGAAGGCTGCAGAAAAGCTATGCAAAAAGCATAACGTGTTATTAATGATGGATGAGATTCAAACCGGTATTGCCCGTACTGGTAAAATGCTCGCGTCCGATCATGAAGGTGTCCGTGCCGATCTATTGATATTAGGCAAAGCATTATCAGGTGGAGTCTTTCCAATTTCATTGGTGTTGGCCGATGACGAAATCATGCTTGTGATCAAACCCGGTCAGCACGGCTCTACCTTCGGAGGGAATCCGCTAGCTTCTGTTGTCGTTATGGAAGCTTTACAGGTCATCAAGGATGAAAAACTCGCAGAAAATGCTGAGCGATTAGGTAACGTGTTCAGAAATAGAATGACGGCCTTTATGAAAAAATCGAGCATGATTAAGTTGGTGAGAGGAAAAGGCTTACTGAACGCGATTGTCATTAATGATTCACCGGATAGCGAGACCGCCTGGAATATTTGTATAAAATTTGCGGAAAACGGGTTGCTGGCAAAACCAACTCATGGTAATATCATTCGATTGGCTCCTCCTCTCGTCATCACGGAAGAGCAAATACATGAGTGCTGCGATATTATAGAAAAGTGTGTGGGGCTATAGTTATTAAATACTGAATTCTCCCAAACCTTGACGGGTTACCACTGGTTCAGACCCGGTAAAATCTACAATTGTAGAAGGTATATTTCCTCCCTGTCCGCCAGTGATTACTAAATCCACTTTGTTTTTAAAGTCTTCGTAAATCTCTTCGGGGTCTGTGGTGTATTCCTTAATGTGGTCATCATCTTTAATGGAGGAAGTAATCAACGGATTACCTAATAATTTTACCATTTCTAAGGGGATTGGATGATCTGGAATTCGGATGCCAACTGTCTTTTTATTGATGCCCAAAATTTTAGGCACATTCGAATTAGACTCAAAAATGAAAGTAAAAGGCCCGGGCAATAGTCGTTTCAAAATTTTAAATTCATACGTATCCAGTCGTTTTACATATTCTGAAATATGACTTAAGTCGTTGCAGATAAATGATAAGTTCAATTTTTGGGGTTTGATTTCTTCAATCTGACACAGTCGTTCTACCGCTCTTCTATTTTTCAAATCGCAACCAATACCATAGATCGTATCGGTAGGATACACGATGACGCCACCCTTCAGTAGAATTTCCACCGCGCGGTTTATTTTCCGTTGCTCGGGGTTAATGGGATGAATAGAAAGCAATTCGGCTATCATAGCTATTGAAAGACAAAGGTAGTTAAATAGGTTAAGTGGGTTAGATATCCGTAAACGGGAAAATTACTTTTTGTATTTTTGATGTTCATTTTGAGTTATGGAAGAAGTTAAAAAAGTTAAGCTGGTTCTATTTTTGGTCGGCTCTGTGTTGCTTATCTCCTTCACATTTTATGCGTATCAAATTATTTATCTGCCTAATATATTGGTGGAGCGAAATAACAAGATGTTTATTGTTCGGCCCGGAACAACCTATCGTAAAATCCTAGAAGATTTGGGAAAAGGTAATTATGTGAATGATATGGTCTCATTTAGCTTTTTAGCGAGATTATCCGGGTATGATAAAAATATAATGGCGGGTCGTTTTATTTTGAGAAGCGGTATGACGAATCTGGAGGCCATTAAAGTACTCAAGTCCGGGAAGCAAGAGCCTGTCAAAATTACTTTTTCATATGTTCGATCAAAGCAGGAGCTAGCTGAAAAATTAACTAAAAATATTGGCGTTTCTCCTGATGAATTCGAGGAGGCGTTGGAAGATTTTGTTGAAAAAAACAACGAAGGATTTACAAAGGAGAATGTTCGGTGCATGTTTTTACCAAACACCTACGAAGTCTACTTTAATGTAATCCCTGAAGAACTGATTGAGCGAATGCATGTAGAATTTAAGAAGTTTTGGAATGAAGAACGCATAGCGAAAGCAAAGAAAATCGGGTTAACGCCCATTGAAGTATCAATACTCGCATCCATCGTGCAAGCTGAAACGCTTAAACAAGATGAAGCGCCCATTATCGCGGGACTTTATATCAACCGATTAAAGAAGGATATCGCTTTGCAGGCTGACCCAACGTTGGTGTATGCCTCGGGGGACTTTTCCCTTAAACGTATTTATAATGTTCACAAAGAAATTGATTCACCCTACAATACCTATAAATATCCTGGATTACCCCCAGGACCAATCAACATACCTCAAATTGCCAACATTGATGCTGTACTTAGTTTTAAGGAAAGTAATTATTTTTATATGTGCGCCAAAGAAGATTTTTCGGGCTACCATAATTTTGCCGCTAACCTTAGCGAACACAGTATGAATGCGCGTAAATATCAGAAGGCATTAACAGTTGAAATGAAAAAGGCGGCAGCTAATAACAAGTAATGTACACGTCAGAAACTTTTGTTCGCGTAAGATATGGTGAAACTGACCAGATGGGGTATGTCTATTATGGCTTTTATGCCATGTACTATGAAGTAGGACGGGTAGAGAGTTTGAGACAATTAGGTCTTACCTATAAGGAGTTAGAAGAGATGGGTGTAATGTTGCCAGTGTTGGAGAACAAGTCTAAATACCATCAACCAGCATTGTATGACGATCATCTTAAAATAATTACTGTTATCCGTGAAAGGCCAGGTGTCCGAATATGCTTTAATTATTCTATCTACAATGCTATGGGCAACCTGATTCATGAGGGTGAAACACTGCTCGCTTTTGTTGATAAGAAGACAGGAAAGCCTTGCCGTCCTCCATTGGTGTTCACAAATTTGTTGAAACCTTATTTTGGTTGAGATGAAATACGTAACAAGAAAACGAATCCTTCTTTTTTCTACTGCCCGCACTGGTAGAAATTGGCTGAAACAAATTAAATTTAAAGGGTATGATAACCTTTCGCTTTATAAATTTTTAAAAATATTTGGGCACAACATTAGTGAAGACGAAATTGGAGATCGGGCAAACGGAGTAGCTTATAATTTTATTTTGGCCACATTTCCGGCTATCATCTTTTTGTTTACGCTGATCCCATATATTTCTATCTATTTTCCGGAAATTTCTACCAAAACGATCATGGATTTTATGAAGGAAATTGTTCCGGCTTCTATGTATGATGCGGTGGCGACTACTGTATTTGACATTGTTAATAACCAGCGTGGCGGCCTGCTTACATTTGGTTTTCTGTTTGCACTTTATCTTTCAACCAATGGCATGATGGCTTTGATGCGTGCATTTAATGCGTGTTACAAAACCGTTGAAAGACGAAATTGGTTAATGATGCGCCTTACTTCTCTTGGTTTAACATTGATGTTGGCGGTTGTTTTATTTTCTGCAATCATCTTATTAATTGTTGGTCAATTTTCACTGGATTACATTACGACTCACATAGCCCAATTCAGTCATCTTAATTTTGATAGTTATACCATATACTTGCTTTTCTTTTTGAGGTTCGTGGTCATCTTTATAGTATTCTTTATTGCCATTTCATTTATCTATTATTTTGGTCCAGCCGTGCATTATAATTGGAGGTTTTTTTCAATTGGTTCATTATTGGCAACATTGGCTATTCTGGGGATCTCCTATGGATTTTCCTTTTACATTACCAACTTTGGAAGTTACAACAAAGTGTATGGTTCGATTGGTGCATTGATTGCTTTGATGGCATGGATTCAGTTGGTAACCATTGTACTATTATACGGGTACGAGATTAATGCTAGTTTGCATTATGGCCGGAAGATGGAGGCAGTGACTACTTATCAAAGAAGAACAAGAGTTGAAAAAGCGAGTCGCTGATCTAATTCGAACTTGTCATCAATTAAATAGTGTTTATAGAAAGTAGCCATCTTCAATTTTAATACTTGAAATCTTCGTAATGAGCCCTCAAATTGAAAAGCTATATACCATCGCGAATAAACCGGAAAGGTTAATCATTGGGTTAATGTCTGGAACATCGCTGGATGGATTGGATATTGCGTTATGTCGATTTAAGGGGAATGGTCATCAGACCAAAATTGAATTGCTTCACTTCAAGACGATCAGCTATGACACGGCTTTCAAAGAAGAAATAAAATCAGTATTTGCTAAAAAGAATGGAAGTCTTGAAAAAGTTTGCTTATTAAATCCATGGATTGGTTTGGTGCATGGCAAAATGATTTTGGATTGTTTAAAATCTTGGGGCAAGGAGCCAAGTCAAATTGATTTAATTGCAAGTCACGGGCAAACCATTTACCACGCTCCGAAAATTCAGCATGGTCAAACAGGTTTTGGGAATGCTACATTACAGATTGGCGATGGAGACCATATTGCGGTTTCAACTGGCATTCTAACGATAAGTGATTTTCGTCAAAAACATATTGCAGCCGGAGGCGAAGGAGCTCCACTAGCAGCATATGGAGATTTTTTAATATTCTCTAAACAAGGAGAAGCACGAATCATGTTAAATATTGGAGGCATTGCGAATTTTACCTATTTGCCAGAGAGTCTAAATGCAGAGGAAGTATTTAGTACCGATGTAGGACCAGGCAATACAATGATGGATGCTTTCATACAAAAAAATGTGCCCGGAAAATATTTTGATGAGAATGCAGATCTTGCTAAAAGAGGAAATGTAAATGAATTATTGTTACACGCACTGAAGCAACACTCATTCTTTGATCAGTCTTACCCCAAAACTACAGGGCCCGAATTATTCAATTTGGAATATTTAGAGAATGCTAACAAAATAGCAGGGACAAGCGAAATTAGAATGGAGGATACCATGGCCACGCTTAATCGATTCACTTCGGATATGATCGTATTTGCATTAAAGAGTGACTTTCTGAAGGACAAAGACTTTACAGTTTATTCAAGTGGCGGAGGCATACACAATCCGATATTGATGGAAAATATTAAGCGGCAATTAAAGCATCATACATTCTTAACCACTGCAGATTTAGGGATTAAGCCGGAGGCGAAGGAAGCAGTGCTATTTGCTACTTTAGCGAATGAGTGTATTTGTGGTGGTTGGATAAATTATGGTTCAGGATCTAACAGCATACCAACCGTTTCTCTGGGAAAAATTTCCTTCCCTCAATAAAAAAAGGTCTAAAGAAATTAGACCTTTTCAAAATGTAGAAACTAGTTTTTAAAATCCGCCTCTATATTTATATGTCTTAGCTACTTTGTCAATAGCTACCATATAGGCGGCTATGCGCAATGAAACTTTGTATTCAACAGCAGTTTTATAAACATTGTCGAAAGCATCTTTCATAATTCGATCGCTTCTCCTATTAACACGGTCTGCTGTCCATTTATATCCTAAACGGTTTTGAACCCATTCGAAATATGACACGGTAACGCCTCCTGCATTCGCAAGGATATCGGGCACAACACTGATGCCTTTATCGTAAATAATGCTATCTGCTTTCGATGAAGTAGGGCCGTTTGCTCCTTCTACAATCAATCTCGCTTTAATCTTACCGGCATTATTTCCTGTGATCACATCTTCTGTGGCAGCAGGAACAAGTACATCTACATCTAGTGTGAGAAGATCTCCGCTAGGGATTTTTTCGGCAAGTGTAAATCCCTCCAATGAGCCTTTGTTAGCATCGCGGTATTTTACAGCGGCTTCGATGTCAATTCCATTTTCGTTGAAATAAGCACCACTAATATCACTGATGGATTGAACCTTTAAGCCGCGTTCTGCCAATAACCTAGCTGCCCAGGAGCCTACATTACCGAATCCCTGAACCGCGCATGTCGCTTTATATGGATTGATTTTTAATTTTTCCATAGCAGCTAAAGCAGAAACCATTACTCCACGTCCTGTAGCTTCTGTTCTTCCTAATGAACCACCTAAGACAATTGGCTTTCCGGTTACTACAGCATTCACTGTCATCCCTTGCGTACGAGAATACTCATCCATTAACCAGGCCATCTCTCTTGGTCCTGTGCCCATATCTGGTGCAGGAATATCTTTGTCAGGTCCAAAAATATCTATCATGGAAAGTGTATAAGCACGCATCAGGCGTTCGATTTCCCCTGCTGACATTTCGCGAGGGTTACAAGCAACTCCTCCTTTTGCACCACCATATGGAATATCTACTACCGCGCATTTCCAGGTCATCCAAGCAGCTAATGCTTTTACTTCATCCAAGTTTACATGTGGATCAAAACGAATTCCACCTTTCGATGGCCCTAATATGGTGGAGTGAATGACTCGGTATCCTTCAAAAACTCGGATGCTTCCATCATCCATCGTGACGGGCAATGAAACAATGACCTGACGAGCAGGCACTTTCAAAACATTGTAAACTTCTTCTTCCAATCCTAAAATTTGCGATGCGGTTCGGAAGCGAGACATCATTGCTTCAAATGGATTCTCCTTGTCTAGAAGTGGTGCTGGTTCGATATAAGCCATAATATGTTTAGAATGATTTAAAATTCAATATGCTGCTCGAAAACGGTTGCAAAGATAGATAAATTAGGCAGAACGCGTAAATCAAGCTGAAATGGGTAGAATGTTTTGACCATTCTACTTTTCTTAAAATTAAAATTGTGCTAGTTAGAAGTTAGGCATAATTTATTTGGAACGATTCTCAAAATAGATCATTCAGTGATAAAGGCTAAACTCTTTCGGAAAGAATTAGAATATCTCTAAAAAGGCTACTATAAAAGGTGCAGAAATAAACAAACCATCGAAGCGATCTAGAAAACCACCATGCCCGGGAAGACTATTGCCGGAATCTTTGATTTCAATGCTCCGCTTCAAAAGCGATTCTACTAAATCACCATACACACCACCAATAATGATAATCACTCCAATATTTAACCATTGCCAAAGAGCCAATGAAGTGAAGAAATAAGATATTCCGTAAGTCATTGCCATTGCCAACAATGCACCACCAATAACACCTTCCCATGATTTTTTAGGTGAGATGCGTTCAAATAGTTTTCTTCTTCCAAAAAGACTTCCGGCAAAGTAGGCGCCAGTATCGGTGGCCCATAGAATAAACAAGCAACCAAAGATGATTTGGAAATTGTATTCTCCATTTTCAAAAGCGGCTATGTGAAGCAATGCTAAGGGCACAGCAATGTAAAATATTCCAAGGAAGGTAAAGGCAATATTTGTGAAAGGTTTGCGCTCAAATTTTTTATACAATTTAATCATGTACACACAAGAGAGTAACGGAAAAAAGACAAAGTAATAACGATATGATATACTGCCGCGCTCAATGAAGAAAGACAAGAAGAAAATAGTTAATCCACAGATGGTACCAAATGTTTTTTGTGGGATCATTCCATCTAAGCCAGAGAGTTTATAAAATTCCCGTAAGGAAAAAAAACAGATAATAAAGAAGACGATTAAATAGGTCCACTCACTATAGACTACACCAAAAATAATTCCGGCAGAACCTAATAGGGCCGTGGCTAAACGAGCTGGTAGGTTGTTGAATTTATTAGGAGGGACACTCAAACGATAATTGGTTTAGAAGAATGGAATTTATTTCTAAAAGATAGTAATAATAAAACAGAAACGACAGTAGAAATAATTACGGCAGGCCATGGTGCGGAAGTTGAAGAATCTAAATCGGTATCAATTATTTTTAAATGAAATAAATAGATCATTACAATTGTAAAAGCATTATTTATAAAATGACCGAACATAGGGATCCATAGATTTCCGGACCAATAGTAAAGATAACCAAACAATGCTCCCAATAGCATCCGGGGAATGAGACCAAAAAATTGAGTATGGATGGCGCTAAATAGAAAAGCCGAGGCCCATATAGCTACATGAATATTTTTAGTCCCTCGAAATAATTCCGTTTGAACAATTCCCCGAAATAAAAATTCTTCACATACAGCAGCTAGAATGGCTACCACCACGAAAGCGATGACAAATTCTCCGAATGACGCAAAGTTAGTTAGCATTTTAGTAATCTTCTCTAATTGATCTTCTTTGTCGCGAGCCCATTTTTCGAAGCCTTTTAAAAAATCCGGAAAATGAATCGATTGATTCCATTCGATGATAACCGAGTCGGTGATAATGAATAGAATGACGATCGAGAAAACAGACAGGAATGAAATGAGATAAACTGGTTTTGGATTAAAAAACGAAAGTCTTCTTTTACGAATAGATTTCCAGACGAAGTAGGGGACTATAAGGAATCCCACTAGAGTAGTCATTCCTTGAATAACTAACAAAGGAACTCTCATGGCTTCTTCTTCCATATTTAGGATCCCTTCTGTGATGTTACTATCACCAGTATAAATCAGGGATGCAATACCTAGACCAACTGTTGATCCAATGGCCAATCCCATTACGCAACCCAACCCAATCAGTAAAAGTGTAAGCCAGACAGGTTTCTCTTGGTATCCTTCCATCCAGGAATAAAATGGTTAATTTTGTAGCCGCTTATGCAGAATAGGCGCAAACAACGCAGTTTTTATACGAATAATCAAACGTGGTCAAGATCGGCAACATTGAATTGGGAGATTTCCCGCTTTTACTCGCACCCATGGAGGATGTGAGTGATCCACCCTTTCGGGCGGTTTGTAAAGAAGGCGGTGCCGATTTGATGTATACGGAATTTATTTCCTCAGAAGGGCTGATCCGCGATGCTGCCAAGAGCCGCCAGAAGCTGGATATTTTTGAATACGAAAGACCCATAGGCATTCAACTTTTTGGTGGCGACATTGGTAACATGGTAGAGTCTGCTCGCATTGCCACTGAAGTAAATCCCGATTTGATTGATATCAATTATGGCTGTCCGGTAAAAGCTGTAGCCTGCCGTGGTGCGGGGGCAGCACTTTTGCAAGACATACCAAAGATGGTACAGATGACAGCCGATATTGTGAAGGCAACACATTTGCCGGTGACAGTGAAGACGCGCTTAGGCTGGGATGATAATACCAAAAATGTAGTGGAAGTAGCAGAGCGACTACAAGACATCGGTATTAAAGCGCTTACCATTCACGGACGAACTCGAGTGCAGATGTATAAAGGTTCTGCTGATTGGACGTTGATCGGTAAGATCAAAGAAAATCCACGCATGAATATTCCAGTGTTTGGTAATGGCGATATTGATTCCCCCGAGAAAGCATTGGAATATAAAAATCGGTATGGCATAGATGGCATCATGATTGGGCGTGCAGCAATCGGATCCCCGTGGGTTTTCAATGAGATAAAGCATTATTTCAAAACGGGCGAACATTTGCCACCACCCGATATGGCCAAGCGTGTTGATACTACGCGCAAACATCTGGATTTTTCCATTCGCTGGAAAGGAGACAAACTAGGTATCTTTGAAATGCGCAGACATTATACAAACTACTTTAAAGGATTGCCTGACTTCAAACCTTATCGTATGAGAATGGTAGAAGCACTCACTGCCGAAGAAGTGAATCAAGTTTTAGACGAAGTGCAAGAAATATATTCTCAACCAGAGTTGATTGTTAGTTAGCAAGGATCCGTATTTGAAATCACCTTGATAATCTTGTTCTTTGCTCCTTAATTTTTATAATGCCGGAAAACAAAAAAGGAACAGCCGTTTTTTTGCTCATAATACTCTCTATTATTTGGGGCACTTCATTCATCCTCATTAAACAAGGGCTCAAAGTTTTTTCGGCATCAGAAGTTGGTTCGCTGCGGGTAGCAGCAGCTTCTGTTTTTCTATTGCCCTTTGCATTCTTTCGTTGGCGAGAATTAAAACAGGGAGATCATGTAAAATTATTTTTTTCCGGCATGATGGGCATTTTCATTCCAGCATTTTTGTTTGCGTTAGCGCAAACTCGTTTACAGAGTTCGGTAACAGGGATATTGAATACGCTGTCGCCTGTATGGGCTGTAGTGATGGGCGTACTCTTCTTTCATCAACGCTTTCGTGGATTTGCTATTTTCGGTTTGTTGGTTTCGCTAGGTGGGGCAGTCATACTAGCATTGGCTCGCGCAGAAGGTGACCTTGGGGGCTTTAACGCGTACGCGTTATTAGTAGTATTGGCCTGTGCTTTGTACGGAGCAAATGTTAATTTTTTGAAGTTTAAAGTGGAGGGACTTGGCTCCATGACAGTAACTAGTGTTTCACTTTTGCTTATCGGTCCTTTCGCATTCATATATCTTTTCGGCTTCACAGATTTTACACAGAAGTTGAGTTCACAACCTGGCGCGTGGCAGGCGACAGGATTCATTATAATTTTGGCATTAATGAGTACGGCTATAGCCAATTTAATTTTCAATAAAATGCTCCAGATTTCATCCCCTTTATTTGCTGCTTCAGTCACCTACCTGATCCCCATTGTATCGGTCATGTGGGGCGTGCTGGATGGTGAAAAACTCTACGTTGGACATTTTATCGGTATGGTCGCTATTTTGGGCGGTGTGTATCTGGCAAATCGGAAGTAGAATTTGCACGGTTCATCACCATCAAGGGTTTGTGAAAAAGGAGAATAACATCAAAGCATCTGAAGAAGTATTAAAGTTTTTGGACGCAAATCTTAAGGGATTAACCCAGTAAAAAATTTAATGTAGGAATTTAACCTTTACCTTTAACTTTGCAGCTTTAAATCAAGGTTACGTGAGCAAACCAGTAAAAATCGGAACGGTGCAAATGAGCTGCACCAAAAATCCTTCTGAAAACTTACAGAAGGCAAAGGAGAAAATTCGGGAAGCTGCTAGCAAGGGCGCGCAGGTTGTTTGCCTGCAAGAGCTCTTTACCTCCTTGTACTTCTGCGATGTGGAAGATTACGATCACTTCAATCTAGCTGAGGCCATTCCAGGACCGTCTACCGATTCGCTCTCATCACTAGCAAAAGAATTGGGCGTGGTGATCATCGCATCTCTTTTTGAAAAGCGTACACAAGGGATTTATCACAATACCACTGCAGTATTGGATGCGGATGGAACATATTTGGGTAAGTATCGCAAGATGCACATCCCGGATGACCCTTCTTATTATGAAAAATTTTATTTTACTCCCGGTGATTTGGGTTACAAAGTTTTCAAAACAAAATTTGCCACCATTGGCGTGTTGATTTGTTGGGATCAATGGTACCCCGAAGCAGCACGTATTACTGCCTTGATGGGAGCGGAAGTTTTATTTTATCCCACTGCAATCGGATGGGCAACTGCGCAAGATGAAGCTACCAATACAGAGCAGTACGGTGCGTGGCAAACCATTCAACGGAGCCATGCTGTGGCAAATGGGCTGCACGTAGTAAGTGTAAATCGGGTAGGCTTCGAACAAAACGGAGCGATGAAATTTTGGGGCGGCTCATTTATTGCTAATCCTTTGGGCACCATTCTTTACAAAGCATCTCACGAGATGGAAGAAGTGAATGTAACGGAAATTGATTTGAACAAGACAGACAGCGTGCGTGTGCACTGGCCTTTTCTGCGCGACAGACGGATTGATTCGTATCAACCGATTACCAAAAGATTTATTGATGAGTAGTCAGTAAGTTGAATAGTCGGAAAGTCCGAAAGCTGAAAGAGATGGCATTTAAGTTTGAGAAATTATTGGTTTGGCAGAAAGCGGTTGATCTTTCGGATAAGGTAGATGTTTTGACAAAGTCTTTTCCAAAAGAAGAATTATATGTTCTCACATCACAGATAAAAAGAGCTGCTGACTCTGTTTCATTAAACATTGCGGAGGGTTCAACTGGTCAATCAAACGCAGAGTTCAACCGATTTTTAGGAATAGCTTTAAGGTCGAATATAGAGGTGGTTAGCTGCATCTACTTGGCTAAAAGGAGAAACATTATTTCGGAAGACGATTTCAACAAAATATATTCAAGCTGTGAAGAAATCCTGGTTATGATTAACGGATTGCGCAAAGCTCTAAAAAACTAATTATGTCTGAACAAAACTTTCCGACTTCCGGACTTCCGGACTTTCCTAAACATCTCGGCTACCACTTCCCCGCAGAATTTGCACAGCACACTGCCACATGGCTAAGCTGGCCACACAAAGAAGCTTCCTGGCCTGGCAAGATTGATAGCATTTTTCCAGTGTATGCTCAGTTTATAAAACTCGTAGCAGAAGGTGAAAATGTAAATATTAATGTGGTCAATGAAAAGATGAAGCGGTTCGCTGTTTCTCATTTGGAAAAAGTAGGAGCAGATTTAAAAAACATCCATTTCTTTTTTCATCCTACTAACGATGCCTGGTGCCGCGACCACGGTCCTGCATTTTTGATTAACCCAATGGAGAAAAAGAAAATGATCGTGGACTGGGGCTATAATGCTTGGGGCGGCAAATATCCTCCGTTCGATTTAGATGATGTGATTCCTACATTGATTGGTAAGCAATACAACATCCCAGTAGTGCATCCGGGAATTGTAATGGAAGGAGGCTCGGTAGAATTTAACGGCAAGGGAACGCTATTAACCACGCGCGCCTGTTTACTCAATCCGAATCGCAATCCCCATCTAAATCAATCGCAGATTGAAGAGTACTTAACAAATTATTATGGAGTGAATCACATTCTTTGGTTAGGCGATGGCATTATCGGAGATGACACCGATGGTCACATTGATGATCTCACCCGTTTTGTGAATAGCGATACGGTTGTCACCATTGTTGAAGAAAACAAGGGCGATGAGAACTACGAAATCTTGCAAGACAATTTAAAAGAACTAAAAACACTTCGTCTGGAAAACGGCAAGCCATTGAATATTGTTGAATTGCCGATGCCGGCACCTGTTGTCTATGAAGATCAACGACTGCCAGCGTCTTATGCTAATTTTTACATTGCCAACAAGTGTGTAGTGGTTCCGACCTTCAGAGATAAAAAAGATGATAAAGCGTTGGGCATTCTTCAACAATGTTTCCCTGATAGAAGTGTGGTTGGATTAGACTCTACCGATATTATTTGGGGACTTGGTTCGTTTCACTGCTTGAGCCAACAGGAGCCAGCGGTTTAGAGTGAATCTTCAAATTTCAAAAGCATAGACGGAGTGAGGCAATGTGTCAATGCAATGTCATGGTCGTCCACATCTTCAATTATTTCCACCGGATCGAAAAGCGAAATACCAATTCGTAGGCAGCGTATTCGGCACTCTGCCAAAAACCGATCATAAAAGCCTTTGCCATAACCAACACGGTGGCCGTTGTTGTCAACTGCCAGGAGAGGCACAATCACCATGTCAATTTTTTCAGTGGGAGTGGGGACTCCCTGTTCTGGCTCCAATATTCCCCACTTGTTTTTTTTGAGCTGATGAAGCCCTTCTAAATAGATGTTTTCCAATTGATCACCAACCACTTTAGGAATGGATATCCGAACGTGTGGGAATTCTCTCCGAATTCGATCAATGATTGGCCACGTGTCGGGTTCTTTTTTGCTTTCGATAGGTAAAAAAATATGGATGCACTTGATGAAAGAAAGATCAATTTGAGCAAAGAACTGATTGTAAAGTTGAAAATTAAGTTGCTGGTAAGCGCCCTCGGATAGGGCAAGCCTATTCTGAAGAAATGCTTTTCGAGCCTCCTCTTTAGTCATAGATCAGCACATTGAACTTAAAATCAAATGGGGCAAGATGATCGGTCGCCTTCCGGATGAAAGACGGATCGCTTTGATAGAAGTTTAGAAAATTGTCGGTTCGTTCTTGTAAACTTCCGTTAGGAAATAGCGAATCCTTCACGGCCTCAATTTGCCGGAGTTTGTCGGCATGAAGACGCTTTTCTGCGCGTAGCATTTTCTTCTCGATTTTCTCTAGCCCGTTGACGGCTCTTTGTGTTTCTGCACCAACGAATTTCGAAAGCGTTGCGTCAATTTTGGTGGCGCGGTCTTTTACATCATTCAGGATATATTGAATGGTTTCTAATTCTTTGCCTAACGAAAGTTGATGATTGCTATTCAGCGCAATCCAATGATTAAACAAATAGTTTTTTTCTTCAAATAAATCCTTGATCTCTAATTTTGATTTCTCAAATTTTTTCAATGTTGGCTCATCCATCACCATCGCAAAAGATCGTGGGAGCAGTATAGGAAAAGGAGTTTCAAATTTTTCGAATACGCCTTTCAATTGGAGCCAATAGACCAACTCGGCCGGGCCACCACAATAAGCCAGATTCGGTAAGATTATTTCTTGATACAAGGGTCGCAAAACAACATTCGGGCTAAATTTTTCAGGCTCATCCAAAATCATTTTCTCTACTTCTGCATCTGAAAATTTCAACGCTGAGTCCACTACTTGAAATCCGTCAGCTGTTTTTTCCAATCGACTGCGCAACCCATCGATCAAATAGAAAAAGTTTATCTCACGGGCATTGACCTGTGTATGATAGCTGAGGCTTTGAAGTTCTTGCGTTGTTTGATCAACCAATGACTTTGAACTGTGGTTGAAAAGGTCATCCTTTATAACATGCGCGAACGATTTTTTCAATTCCCGATTATCGGCATCGACTACGACCAACCCTTCTCCACCAAATAATGCATTGACATAATGACGTACGGCTTGCGATAGATTTTTACTCTTCGTATAGGCCTCCTTGAAAAGGGCTATTTCTCCAGGTATTTCATTGAAAAGGCTCTTTAATTCTTTCGTGTGAAACCTACCGACCGCGCCTTGTTGTTCGGTGTTCCAAACGTATTTTTCTCCATACAAGCGAAAATATTTGATCTCTTCATAGTCATGGTCTTCAGAAGCCATCCAATAAACCGGCACAAAATGATAGGCCGGATAGGCCACCTTTAGTTCTTTGCAAGCGTTGATGACGGTGATGATCTTATAAATGAAATAAAGCGGACCAGTGAAAATATTTAATTGATGACCCGTAGTGACAGTAAATGTTTTAGAATCCTTCAGTGAGTTAATATTCTCTTTTACCTTTTCGGTGATGGTTAGGTTGCTGTATTGATGGGTCAGTTCCTTTGCCAATGACAATCGTTTTTCTTGGGGGAAATTGGATTTTTCCTTGATTTGGTCTTCGAAGCTTGCGACTGACGGGAATCGAGAATAGAATTTTTTAAGAGTATCTTTTTGATGGATGTAATCGAGAAAGAAGGGACTAAATGCGTGAGTATCGGTAAAGTCAATCTTTCTTGTCTTCATATCAGCAACAAATCAGATAATTATTAAGCATACTTGCAACTAACGGCTGGTTGGGAACTTAAGTTCTTGACACGAACGGTTGATTTGTTAAAAAATTCTAAACGACCTGTGCCATCAAATCAAACTCGGTGGCACTGGTAACTTTGGCTTGAACAAAATCTCCAATCCGTAGATACTCACTTGTACCTTCAAAGATAACTTCATTATCCACTTCAGGTGAATCATGCTCTGTTCGTCCAATAAAACTTCCGCCTTCTTTCCGGTCAACAAGAACCTTAAATGTCTTGCCCACTTTCGCTTGGTTGAGTTCAAAGGAAATACCCTGTTGCAATTCCATCAACGCATCTACGCGCTCTTGTTTTACATCAGCCGGAACATCATCTGCAAAAGAATGCGAGTGGGTGTTTTCTTCATGTGAATAGGGAAACACACCTAATCGATCGAAACGAGAATGCTTTACAAACCGCATCATCTCTTCAAAGTAAGCTTCTGTCTCACCAGGGTGCCCGGCAATTAAAGTAGTGCGAATGGCAATGCCCGGCACTTTCGCCCGAATGTTCTGCAAAAGTTCTTCCGTTTTTTCGCGTGTGATGCCGCGCCTCATCATTTTCAACATGTCTGAAGAGCCGTGCTGAAGTGGAATGTCAAGGTATTTGCAAATATTATCTCTCTCAGCCATGGTTTCCAAAACGTCTAACGGGAAGCCCATCGGGAAAGCATAATGCAATCGGATCCAATCGATACCTTCTACATCTGAAAGTTTTTTCAGAAGATCCGAGAGGTTGCGTTTTTTATAAATGTCTAATCCGTAATAGGTAGAATCTTGCGCAATGAGCAGTAATTCTTTGGTTCCATTTTTTGCCAGGTTTTTTGCCTCCAGCACTAATTCTTCCATCGGCCGTGAAACGTGTTTGCCGCGCATCAACGGAATGGCACAAAACGAACAGGGGCGGTCGCATCCTTCTGAAATTTTCAGGTAAGCAAAATGACTGGGATTGGTGAGAATGCGTTCACCGACCAATTCATGTTTGTAATTGGCGTTCAATTGTTTTAGTAATCGAGATAAATCGCGTGTGCCAAACCACGCGTCCACTTCCGGAATTTCTTTTTCTAAATCTTGACTGTAGCGCTGCGAAAGGCAGCCTGTCACATACACCTTTTCTACCAATCCTTCTTCCTTGGCATCCACATAGCGCAGGATAGTGTCGATGGACTCCTGTTTGGCGTTGTCTATAAATCCACAGGTATTAATGACGACAATATTGGAATCATCTTTTTTAGATTCATGGGTGGCGTCAATGCCATTGCCTTTTAATTGAGTAAGCAATACTTCAGAATCCACGAGGTTTTTAGAGCAACCTAATGTGACAATATTGACTTTCGTCTTTTTAACGCCTTTCGTTTTCAATTTCTTGTAATAAGGGGCAAATTTACAAAAAATACGCGCTAAGGAACGGAAGTTGGCACAACGGTTGAAGTATATTTGCCAGGTAAAGTAATGGCTCGTATTCTCCTTTTTCTGTTAGTTGTACTTTTTGGTACTTCATGCTTTAATGAGCCTGATTGCATTGTGACGGCTTCAACAGCTATCAAAATTGACTTTAAGCAAATTAAGACGAATTCAACTACTTTGGCTAAGACCGTGGCGGACTCAGCTCTTGTCTTCAATTCAGTTTGGGTTTCAGGTATTGATACCGCGTATATTAAATTTGTAAAAGACAAAACATATAACTCAATCACATTGCCGGTTGACCCCCGAGTAAAAACAATTAAATACATTTTTAATATACGATCAACATCAGGTACAATATCGCGAACGGATAGCATACAATTCAGTTTTTCAAGTGAAAGCAGAGTAATCGCTCCACGCTGTGGGGCGTACACATACTTTTTAGATTTAAAAGTCACCTCAACTAATTTTGAGAACGCCAAGTATAAGCTTGTTAGTAATCGTTTGTTAAAGAATACGACCAATGTGCAAGTCTTTTTTTAGCATACTATTCTTTCTACTGCTAAGCTTACCAAGCGTAAGTCAAGAAAAAGTAAGACTTCGGCTGGACACCGTTAGAAATAAATATATGCCGACAGGCTTACGGATTGGTATGGATGTCATTTCCTTAATTCGTAGTCGAGATAATTCTTTAAAGGCTTGGGAAATAAATTTTGACACGGATTTTTCACGCTATTATTTTACTGTGGACTATGGATATTGGGCGACTAATCAAATGTTAGGAAATGGCAATTACCAAAATGCTGGTAATTACATCCGGGTAGGAGCAGATATCAACTTACTTTTAAAAGATCCAGATAAAAACATGTTTTTTTTCGGATTCCGATATGGGATTTCTTCTTTTCGAGAATCAGTTCAGTATCAAAATAATTCCTCTTATCCCGGATTTGGAATAATTACAGGCAACGAAACAAACAATAATTTATCTGGTCATTGGATCGAACTCACAACCGGATTGCGAGTTAAGATTGTAAGTGGATTTTGGATGGGCTATACAGGACGACTTAAGTTTGCTCCATCGGCAAGTGGTGGTGGTAAATTAACTCCCTATGATATGCCGGGATATGGCATTATTGAGGAGACTCCCTACTGGGGTTTTGATTATCAATTGTTTTGGCGATTTGGGTGGAGGAAACCAATTAAACGTTCAGCCAAAAATTAACGCCTCCGAAATAAAGAATCTACAAATTCCTTCTTATTAAATGTCTGCAAGTCTTCCACTTTTTCTCCAACACCAATATATTTTACAGGAATTTTAAATT
>JANPBK010000259.1:0-2004 GCA_031430395.1 Cyclobacteriaceae bacterium | reverse complement strand
ATTCACTCCTTCTGTCCAACCGAAGGGTTGGGTTAAAGCGGGTACAATACCATAGTCACGAGTTTGAAAATCTGTTGCCCCTTGTAAATTGCTTTTGAATGGTGCATCTACTTTGTTCTCCACAAAATAGGATTGTGACGGTACACCATGCACCCATAACTCACCAAAAATCGTAAGCTTCGGATACTCGGCATACAAAGTAGCATTACAACGATTCATAAAATTCAAATCATTGTACAAATAGGTATCTACCCTCCAGCCATCCACACCAAATTCTTCTACCGACCATACTGCATGTTGAATCAGATAATTCGCAACATACGGATTGGTCTGATCAAGATCGGGCATTGATGTAGTAAACCAACCATCCGTTGTAATTTTCTTGTCGGCATTTGCGCCATAAGGATCATATAACGGTTGATCTTTGTAGCCTGTGCCCGTGTAAGTGGGCCAGTTATGAAACCAATCTTTCGAAGGCTTTTCTTTAAATAAAATATGATCAATATCTACGTGATTATAAACGGCATCTTGAATCAACTTCAAGCCATGTTTATGTAATGAATCGCTGAGTTGCTTATAGGCAGCAGGTCCACCAAAGCGTGGCTCAATTTTATATTGATTGGTGAATGCATATCCATGCTCGGACCGTTCAGTTCGATCATTTTCTAAGACCGGCATATTCCATAAAGCTGTAACACCTAAATTCTTTAGATAGTCAATATGATTTACAATGCCTCCAAGATCTCCACCATGACGGTGATAGAGTGAATCTCTGCTAAGCGTTTGATCACGCATACCGGCAATCTTATCGTTTTTAAAGTCGCCATTACTAAACCGATCGGGCATAATGAGGTAAATGAAATCGCTGGAGTTAACACCCATGGCAAAAGCAGTCCCATTTCCCGGTCTGCGTGGATTCAATGGCCAGTTGAATTTGGTTTTCTTTTTTCCTTCTACGCCCAAAAAAGTTACAACCCCGGGTTTTGCGTCCGGTGAAATGGCGACATCAAGTGCTTGGTACTTCCCATTTTCAAAAAGATGGTTTTTTAAAATGGATACCCCCGGATAGTTAACAGTAAATATCTGCTTACTAAATGTTGGATCTGAGTTTCTCAGTATTAACTGAACAGTATTTAGCTTCATGCCTACCCACCAATTTGGAGGATACACGTCTACTGATTGAGCGTAAGATCCGAGCGATAAAAAAAAGCTGGCAAAAAGAAGTAAAAGCCTCATGGTCTTTTGAATTTGAGTGCTGTGATTTTGACTCTTCAATATACCAAATAATTGTAATCTGAAACCTTCTCAGCTTCAAATTACGTGGAGCATAGTCTCAAACAGAAGGATCAAAAAGCGTGTGAAACTGTCAATTGGAAAGAGCTCGAACTCCTCACGTCAAAGTCACGCTTATTTGAGCAACTCTTTTCTAAGTAAGAAAAAATAAGACTAAGGAAATTCAATGTAAACGCTTTGCCCCTAAAGAGCATTACTTTCTGGTAAGTACTCGCTGCGCGATCAACTCACCGACTGCTCTTCCCTGCTTCCCTCCAACCTCAAAGGCTGGTCTATAATGAATACCTCCATACATTCGGCTAATCCCGGCTTCGTCTGCCGCCTGGTAAAAGGATGTAAACTTTCTGGCCCCCATGCCAAATTCAATTTCAGTTGAATCGGTAAAAGCATAGTTGTCTCCAAACAATTTTGTGAGTGCAACTGCTGCCGAAGAAGATATAACACTATGACCGCTGGTATATTCCGGAAATGGAGGGGTTTGCAAGACAGGTACCCACTCTTCATTGATGTATTGATTGATATAGGTCTCAGGACGAATTACCAGACTTCTATACTTTTCATCCCAGCAACTAATAAAACCATCCACCAATGACAAAGAAACCCGTGTATACGCTTCAGCTGATTGAACCATTGACGCTTTTGATTTTTCACACACTGTTCTGGTAATATTAATCCAATGACCTCCCGGGGAAATTTTCTTCGTAGCAAACA
>JANPBK010000258.1:0-3427 GCA_031430395.1 Cyclobacteriaceae bacterium | reverse complement strand
GTGGGAGCCAGACCTTTTTGTCTAATCGACTACTTTCCAGATGACTTTCTCATGGTTATTGATGAAAGCCATGTAACAGTGCCCCAAGTTCGTGCTATGTGGGGTGGAGACCGATCGCGTAAAGTAAACCTGGTAGACTATGGTTTTCGGCTACCTTCAGCGCTCGATAATCGGCCGCTTACATTTAATGAATTTGAATCTATCCTTGGCCAAGTCGTTTACGTAAGTGCCACTCCGTCAGAATATGAACTCCGAAAGTCAGATGGAGTGGTGGTGGAACAAATTATAAGACCTACAGGTTTACTAGATCCAATCATAGATGTACGACCCAGTAAAAATCAAATTGATGACTTGTTAGAAGAAATTGATGAGCGCGTAAAAAAGAAAGAGCGTGTTTTAGTGACAACACTCACGAAGCGAATGGCTGAAGAATTGACAAAATTTTTAGAACGTGCTAGAGTAAAGTGTCGGTACATCCATAGTGAGGTGCAAACGTTAGATCGAGTTGAAATTCTACGTGAATTGCGCTTAGGTATCTTTGATGTATTAGTAGGCGTAAACTTATTGCGAGAAGGATTAGACTTGCCAGAAGTATCGCTCGTTGCCATTTTAGATGCCGATAAGGAAGGCTTTCTACGCAACCAAAGATCCTTAGTGCAAACAATCGGACGGGCGGCCCGAAATGAAAACGGTCGCGTCATCATGTATGCCGATCGGGTAACCGATTCGATGGCTCAAGCTATTGACGAAACGAATCGCAGGCGTAAAATTCAACAAGACTATAATCTAGCCAACGGTATTACTCCAAAGACAATAATAAAATCGATTGATTCTATCCTCAGCCAAACAAAAGTAGCTGACTCCAAGAAATCAATGAAACGCTATTACATTGAAGACGAGGAAAAATCATTAGCAGCCGACCCTGTTACTGCCTATCTAACGAAAGAGGAACTTGTGAAAATGGCTGATCGAACGCGCAAAGAAATGGAGAAAGCAGCTAAGGATTTGGAATTTATGGAAGCCGCTCGATTGCGTGATGAATTCATGGCCATCTTGAAATTGATCGAAGGAAAGAATCCCTAAAAGTATTTCAGATGCTATCTATTTGATTTTTAACTCACCCTCTGATACAAACCAATATTGATTAGGTACGGTGAGGGGCTTTTTAAGTATGTTGAGACCTACCGTTCCCGATTCACTTCCTGTTATTGAAAATGATTGCATTGCTTTACTACCATTGCTCCATTCTAATTTTTGTCCTTGCCCACAACGCTCAGGTGATGATTCAGTAAATATAAAATATGCGGTTCCAGATCCAAAAATCTTCGTGCTTCCATCGTCTTATATCGCCACTGCAGTTCGTTCATCTACGCCAATGCCGATGGGCGATGTAACTGCAAAGTCCGTAACAAGCCGTGCCATAAAAGCAACATGTCTTCCGTGTCTGGTTCTTTGGCTATAGTGTTGATCGGCAATCACATTTTTTAATAATGGCAACGAAATAAAACTTTTAGAAATGCTTACTAGTGGATCATATGGATTGGATAATGCTATGCTGGAAATGACACTACCATTTTTCGCATCGAAAATGTAATCACTTAATACTGCGCATCCAGCACTCGTCCCACCAATTGGGACTTTCTTTGATTCAATTAGAAATTGAATTGCCTTCGAAACTTCTGTATCTGCCCAATATTTAACATAGTTATTTTGGTCGCCACCAGCAATAAATAAAGCTTCAGCATTTCTAATTTTCCTTGACGTTTCTGCCAGATTCGCCTTTTCTCTTGAATCGATTAATAATGTTTCTACGGAATTTAATTTTCCTAATTGCATAATGTAATCGTTATATGCTGCCGTACCTGTTGCGCGAATGACTACAAAATCCCCCCCGCCACTTTTATCAATCATCCATTTGATTGCTTCATTTACGTCTTTACCACCTCCCATTAGTATGATTCCTGATTGTGTAGCAGTTTGCACATCCGTCACATTTCCAGTAATACCTATACTGACAGATGCAGGGTTGCCTGCCTGAGGTTGAGCACAACAGTTACTATTCTTATCCCATGAAAAAAGAAAATAGGTAAGAATAAAAACTAGCTTAACAGAAGTAAACCGAAGCATGTTACTTGACTTTTAAATCAATGCTCAATTCTGTTAACTGTTCTCGTGAGATTGCAGAAGGCGTATCAATCATTGTATCTCTTCCTGCATTGTTCTTTGGAAAGGCGATATAATCACGAATAGAATCAGCACCACCAAAAAGAGAACAAAGTCGATCGAATCCAAATGCTATACCACCGTGTGGAGGAGCTCCATATTCAAATGCCTCCATCAAAAATCCAAATTGCTTTTTTGCTTCTTCCATTGAGAACCCCAGTTTGCTAAACATTAATTGCTGCGTAGCACGGTCATGAATACGAATCGAGCCGCCACCAATTTCTGTTCCGTTTAAAACCATATCATAGGCGTTTGCCCTGACCTTTCCAGGTTCGCTATCCAGCAATTTCATATCTTCCGGTTTAGGTGACGTAAATGGATGATGCATCGCATGCCAACGACCCATTTCTTCATTCCATTCCAACAAAGGAAAATCAACTACCCAAAGTGGGGCAAATTTATTTTTATCCCGAAGACCCAATTGTGTTGCCATGAGCAAGCGAAGTTCACCAAGTGCCTTACGGGTTTTATCTATTTCTCCAGAAAGCACCAGAATAAGATCTCCCGGATCAGCATTGAACTTTTGTGCCCACCGACTCAATTCTATTTCATCATAAAATTTATCGACCGAAGATTTGTAAGTTCCATTGGCTTCGCAACGTAAATAGATCATGCCTTTTGCCCCGATCTGTGGCTTTTTAACATACTCTGTCAACTCATCTATTTGTTTACGAGTATAACCTGCACACCCCTTTGCACAAATCCCTACGACTAATTCGGCATCATCAAAAACAACAAATCCCTTTCCTTTTGCTACATCATTTAACTCCACTAACTTCATCTCAAAGCGAATGTCCGGCTTATCTGATCCATAAAACTTCATTGCATCATCATAGGTCATATGCGGAACAGAGGACATATCAATTCCTTTTACTGTTTTAAAAAGATGACGAATTAATCCTTCAAATGTATTTAGAATATCTTCTTGTGTAATAAATGCCATCTCGCAGTCAATCTGAGTAAATTCTGGTTGGCGATCTGCACGCAAATCTTCATCGCGAAAGCATTTTACAATTTGATAATACCTGTCAAAGCCCGAAACCATCAGCAACTGCTTAAATGTTTGCGGTGATTGAGGCAATGCATAAAACTCTCCCGGGTTCATACGTGAAGGAACTACAAAATCACGCGCTCCTTCCGGAGTCGATTTAATCAAAACGGGTGTTTCTACTTCAATAAAGTCTTGATTGTCAAGGTATTGGCG
>JANPBK010000257.1:0-6148 GCA_031430395.1 Cyclobacteriaceae bacterium | reverse complement strand
TAATCTCGCTTCCCTCGATCACATAGACTGAAGTTGTTCCCACATGGATAGGGGTATTTATTTTTCTACCCTTGACAACCACTTCATTTAATAGTTTAGTGTCTTTCAATAAGCTGTCATATCTTACTTCTCTCTGAAGCGAATCTGTTAATAGTACTTTTAAATTTGCTTTTTGCTCGGGCAATTCAATCTTTGGAATGCTCCTGGGAAGCAAAGTTACTTTGCCGGATGGTTTTGAGGATTTAACTTCCGGTTTATAAGTAAAGAAACTGCTGTCACTAAAGTTTAAATCTCTAACTTCAAAAAAGCCTCTGTGATTAGATTCAACTTGAAACAAATTTCGAGGCACTATCTGAATAATGTTCAGAATAGCCTTTTTGGGTTTGCCTGAGTCATTCAAGAACTGACCTGATAATTCAATTCCATATTCTATCGGATAAACTTGGTTGCTACTCTTGACTTCCGGTATTTCAGATATCAGAAATGAACTAACAATATCTCTTTCCTCTTCAATAGGAATTACTTGCTCAGCATCTGTTACAGATACCGATAGGTTTGCTGAAATTGGCAGTTGCCCACTATAAGTTTGAAGATTCAATATAATTTTATCGCGTAGCTTGTATTCTTGTTTGTCTGTGCTAATGGATAATTTTTCATGCTTTTTCCCTTGATACCTACTTTGAGATGGATCTGCCCTGTCCATCAAATAAAGAATAGGTATGGGTTTGGCATAAAGCTTATCATCTCCAAAATTTCGATTAAGATTTGTATAGGCTCTTAAGTAATACACATTCGCCCTAAGGGTATCTGGCACTACGAAATCTCCACTAAATATTCCGCTATCAATTCTTACTATTTGTGAAAGTACAACACTCTTTCTTTTTGCGTCAATGAATTCGACATACATTGTTCGGCTGAGGGATTCTCTCATTGGTGGTTCTGCATAATTTATATATCCTTTATACCAAAGTGTTTCTCCAGGGTAATAGTATGGCTTGTCAGTATGAATGTAACACCTTTCTATAAGTTTGGTTAGTGGGATCGCGTTCTCCTGTATACTTCGAGAACTTTCATTTGAATCATCGGGTTTATAATCGATTGGGAGTAAATTAGCAATCCGTGAATCATTCAATTTGCCAGACGTGATGACGCCAGTTGGATTAATTTCATAACCTTCTCTATTCACTAAAATGAAGTCCTTTTTAAGCTCAATCCAGCCGGCCGATATTGAACTTCGTTGAGCATTACTCTTTCTATAAAGAATTTCAATGGACACTTTGAAAGAAATCTTATAAATACCGGATTGGGGTGTAGGTGTAATCACTTTTAGAGTGTCAACCCAAGTGTTGGAATAAAGGTCAGTTGAGGTAACTTTGTATAGGGAAAAACCCTGCTGGTAAATCCGTTGTTCAACCATTGCTTTGAAAAGATGCTGCAGCGATAACTGATACGCTTTTTTACGATTCTCTTTCCAACTGGCTAACTCACTCTGATTTGTAAAAGCTAACTCATCAAACCGGGTATTACCTAATATCAAATAG
The DNA here is from genome assembly GCA_031430395.1 of Cyclobacteriaceae bacterium. Lineage (GTDB taxonomy): Bacteria > Bacteroidota > Bacteroidia > Cytophagales > Cyclobacteriaceae > ELB16-189. Next base: position 4,607 of record JANPBK010000257.1, on the reverse strand, counting down.
TTTTCTTCAATTGATTTGAACTCGTTTAAGTAAAAAAATACCTTGTAACCCAACATCCTATTTTCAATCTCAATGGGTGAATCGGAAAACGCAATCAGGCCTTTGTCTTTTTCATCTTCCGAAAAATTTATTACCCAAGGATTTAATATCGTACAGGCTTTAGCGAATTCATTTATGCCTAAGAATGCTATTCTAAATCGCTTATAATTTCTTTCCCATTTTTTGTCCTTTTTTGAGCTGACCGTTATCGTGTCTAATGAAACATCTGAATCTTGTAGGAGAATTGTACCTACCTTAACTTCGAAATCAGTGACACTAATTTTAAGTGTAACTGATTCATAACCAACAAACGAAACAACTATCTCATAAACGGCAGGTTGATTAAGGTTCGTAAATATAAATATGCCAGATGTATCTGTTACCGTGCCAATTGAAGAGTTATTGATAAAAACATTGGCAAAAGGTATTGGTTTTTGGGAATCTTTATCAAGCACTCTGCCGGAAACTTTTCCTGCTTGACTATAACAAATCTCTACAAGGAAAAGCAATATGGTTATAGTATAGACTAATCTCTTCGGATTCATTTTAAAAATGTTAAGTTCTATCAGTTTCTACTATAAATTCATATTGCGACACTTTCAAGATCAATACAAATACGAAACTATGCAATAGATAGCTATGTAATAAAGTTATAAATCATTAGCTAACATCGGACAGATAGAATCAAAATTTCTTTTTACTGGCTTAGCCATAGCAACAGGTTCAAAAGATAGAACCATCTTAGTGCCAATCGCTTAACATGGCGTCAGGTCTTCCGACCTGACGTTTTGTGAAGTTCAATCTTATCACCTAAGTTGAGATCGGTCGCCTGACCAACTTACCCCCAACCATCTTCCACGTATCATCCCAAGTTGCTGGTCAGGCGAGCCGCAACAACAAAGGTCATCTTCTTTGATTGTGCTTGCGCATTAACGAAAAATAACAATAATAAAATTGTCAGTGAAAGTCTCATCCGTTTAATTTTAACAAGTTTTACAATACGCGGAGTCCCGAGGCGGAGACTCCGCTGCGAAGAGAATATTCCGAGCGATGATTTCATTTAATAAAAGTAGGGAAAATAGTTAACTACGCAGCTTCATCCGTTTGATTTAAACAAGTTTCAAAATACGCGGAGTCCCGAGGCGGAGACTCCGCTGCGAAGAGGCGGTAGTATTAATTTCCCGTCTTACTAATTTTCCTATTTTTTGCCAATTATTCCTAAATGTGTGTTACTAAAACTATCATTGTATTTTAAGCCGTATCCTAATGCTCTGTCTATTGAAATGTGAGCAAATAGTATGATCGCAATTAGTTTCCAATATTCGTTTCCATATGTGAGTGCATAAAAAGCAATTAATGATGCTACAAGACGATGATGTAATAAGTTATAAGTCAAAGCACCTATTTTGGGACTAATAAGGTAGCCAAACATTCCGATGTCGGGTATTAACAAAAGTGCAGGAAACCACCACCAAGCAAAATTCATTTTGTTAAATAAAAAAATGCACAATAGAAATAATGCAACTTCTTCTAAAATCAATAATGTAGTCATTTTCATTTAAGATTATTTTTGTTCTGCTAATTCTTTAAGTTTCATATTCATTGCAGCAAATCCATTTTTTGTATTAGTGTTAAGTTGCTTTTTGAACAATGGAACAAGTAATCCGTTAAATTTTTCACTTTGTCTAAAAGTTGTTGTTCCATCTCCGTTGTCAATAAGTTCAAATTTATGTTCTCCATCAAAAAGGCCTGCAAACAATAAATGTCCAAGCCACCTCAATTCTTTGTTAGTTTCATAGCAAAGAACTTTTGGCTTAAAAGTCATTCCTTTTGCTTCTGGAGGTTCAATTCTTGCCGTAATTTTATTTCCAACCTTTACATCTCCTTTTATTGATTTTATAAATGGATTCCAATTCGGATAACTTTTGAAGTCAGTAAGAATTGCCCAGACTTTTTCTGGTTGTGCATTTATTAGTATTTCTGCTTTTATTTCTATTGCCATTTTGGAGTATTTTAAATTAGTTGTAAATAAATTCTTTTTTTTCTTTGTATAAGCACTTTGTCTTAAATCACCATCCTTATCCTTTCTTTTTAATATCAAAAGAATACCCGATACTCACATTAAACACCCATGGTGTTGCGTTGAAACCAGGGTCTTGTGTTTTGATTTCTTCCGTCATGATAGTTTTCTTATTGTAGTAACTATATTTATTTCCTTCTAAAGAAGAAGCGATAGTTGGCCAAAATCTAATACTAGGTGCAATCGTAATACCTCTTAGAGATGATGATTTTTTTTTAAAGGGTTGATAGTTGCCATATACACCGATACCTAAACTCATGGTATTGTACGAAATGATTTGATTACCATTATTTTGTGATTCGCCTTCATAATAATATTCAAAACGATGCCATTTTGGTTCTACTCTAATATTTATCCATTCTTTTACACGATAGCCTATTCCAAATCCTGTTGTCCAAGGAATATGGACTGCCACACCTTGTCCTTTTAAGTCGGTTGTTACGGTATTTCCAGAATAATCTAAAGAAACACCATGAGAGTAATCAAAAATTAATCGATTGTAGATAAAGTTGCCTTCGATATTGAAGCCTTTAGCTAATATAGGTTGTGTTAATCCGAAAAGAACATTTATTTTTTTGTCTGTTTTCCATTCTTGCGCATAAGAACTTACTGCTACAGTCAAGCAAAATGCGGGTAATAAAATTAATTTTGTAAACATTTCGTTATCGTTTTTATTTAACGATACAAAGGTGAACACAAAATCAATTCTTGCTCTTGACAAAAATCAAGAAATTATAAAAGTTGCTTTTTTCTGATTCTGCTGAATGTTTCAGGTGTCATTCCGAGCATGGAAGCAATGTATTGCAGGGGTACCTGGTTAAATAGTTCTTTGTTGCTTTCGAAGAAACGATGATAACGCTCTTCTGAGGTCATTGAAAGATGACTGAAAATACGGTCTTCCATCATAATAAAGTAAAGGCAGAGAAAATTTTTCTCAAACTGATACCAAAGCGGAATTAAATTGTTAATTCTATTATAGTCGTCTCTTGTTATAGTCAACATCTCGGTATCGGTCAATGCCTGAATTGTAAAACGTGCAGGGCTATGAAAAATCAGGCTCGAAACATCGGTAATGAAAAAACCTGCTGTCGAAATCCATTGCGTCACTTCTTTATCTTCTGCTTCAACAAAAACTCTTAAAATTCCAGATTCTATAAAGCTCAATTTATCACATTGCTTTCCGGCTTTTATAAAATAATCTCCCTTTTTAATTGAAGTCAATTTGAATAAGGACACAATGGTTCTCAAGTCGTCCTGTGCCACAACTCCAAAGTAAGATTTTATATATTGTTCAAGGTCTGTCATATTTTGTGGTGTCTCGTAACATTACCGCTAACTCGTAAATATAAGCAACTCCAATAAGCAAAACTTGCGCAAATCCACACAAACTGGTTGGCTTTACGTAATCCTCTTTATCTAAAACCTAAGAAGTAAAATAAAAACTACGTGCTGGCATCGGCAAGGGATAGCAGCGGAAATCCCACGCGCCTCGCGTGGATTGAAGCGAATAGCCCGGCCCCGATGGCATCGCGTGTAGGAACTTGCGCATCGGGGTGCCGCATTGAAAACCAAAGTCGTCTGACCGCTTGGTGTTGGGTCTAACTCAAGCTGTCCTCCTTCGCTAAAGCTACGAAGGACAAGCTACCACCCGTTAGCTAAATAAACCCCGAATCTGTATTTTTGAGGTCTAAATTGTAATTCATGGCCGCTGTTACTTCCGAGAAGAAAGAGAAATCTGTTTCCATGGCCGGGCATACCGCGCCCGAGCCGTACAAACCCAAAAACAAAGTGCGCATAGTAACGGCTGCGAGTTTGTTTGATGGGCACGATGCGGCCATCAACATTATGCGCAGGATCATTCAGGCCACGGGCGTAGAAGTGATTCACCTCGGCCACGACCGAAGTGTGGAAGAAGTGGTGAACACCGCCATTCAAGAAGATGCTCAAGCCATTGCCCTCACGAGCTACCAGGGTGGCCACACGGAATATTTTAAATACATGTATGACTTGCTGCAAGAGAAGGGCGCAGGGCACATCAAAATTTTTGGTGGTGGCGGTGGCGTGATCTTGCCAGATGAGATCAAAGAGCTGATGGACTATGGTATCACTAAAATTTATTCGCCCGATGATGGACGCGCGATGGGCTTGCAGGGGATGATCAATGATTTGGTAGAGCGGAGTGATTATTCAACGGGGGAAAAAGTTACTAGTGAAAAGTTATCAGTGAATAGTCATGTGCAGATTGCACAACTGATTTCCGGAGCAGAGAATTATTTTGAGAAACATAAAGATGTTTTTGCGGAGATCAACAAGAAAGCTTCCTTGTCAAAAGCACCGGTGCTGGGTATAACGGGCACGGGCGGCTCGGGCAAATCTTCGATGGTGGATGAAATTGTGAGACGATTTTTAATTGACTTTAAAGACAAAAAGATTGGATTGATTTCGGTCGATCCATCGAAGCGCAAAACCGGTGGCGCATTGTTGGGCG
>JANPBK010000256.1:0-2621 GCA_031430395.1 Cyclobacteriaceae bacterium | reverse complement strand
GTTTCTGGGCTCAAGTTCTTGGAATACCGATTTTTTGTGCGTGATCTCTCTATTGAGTTTTATATAGGCATCATCGTAGTGATTTTTACAGGATTGGGCATATGGGTAGGCCTTAAGTTCACTCGCAAAAAGATAGTGTTTGTAGGCCCTGAGTTTGTATTGGATGTGAGTACGCTAGAAAGATTAGAAATCAGCAAACGAGAGTATGAAGTATTGGAACTGATTGCCAAAGGACTCTCCAATCAGGAAATAGCCGATAAGTTGTTTGTGTCCCTCAACACCATCAAAACGCACTCATCCAACTTATTTTTAAAACTGGAAGTAAGCCGCAGGACACAAGCCGTTCAAAAAGCTAAAGACCTCCGGCTTATACCCTAAACTTTTGGGTGATTTCCTGTAATTTTATTTAAATCATCCTTTTGGGTGATCCGTTTCTTGGGTTTTGGTGGTTGTTTTGACAAAAAAATAAGAGCCATATGAAAAGAATCATTCTCATCTACGGCCTTCTGGCCGGAACCATTGTAGGTTCAATGTTCTTTATTACCATGCCCCTGTACGAAAAGGGAATCTTAACCATGGAGAATGGTGAGTTAGTGGGCTACTCCACCATGATAGTGGCGCTATCGCTCATTTTCTTTGGAGTGAAGTCTTACCGTGATAATCAGCTTGAGGGTTCCATTAGTTTTGGAAAAGCGCTGCAAGTAGGGTTGTTGATTACACTCATTGCTTCACTTATGTATGCCATTACCTGGGAGGTTATCTATAACACCATGACGGACTTTGTTGCCCAGATGGGTGATAAGTACTTCGAAAAGTTGAGAGCCGATGGAATGACACAAGCAAAAATAGATGAATATGCAGCGATGTATGAAAACCCCATTATTCGTTTTCCGATGACCTTGATGGAGATTGCTCCGGTTGGAATTTTGATCTCATTGCTTTCTGCAGGACTGCTGCGAATCAAAGGATTTCTTCCAGCATCCCCGAACAACAAATAACGATCAACCACTACCTAATTTTTATGCAATCCAACGCCAAGACAGTTCCTGAATACATTAATTCTCTTCCACCAGAGAGAAAGAAGATTATTAGCGCCATTCGCAAAGCCATTCTTAAAAATTTGCCTAAAGGGTTTCAAGAAGAAATGAATTATGGCTCCATTGGCTATGTGGTGCCGCACAAACTTTATCCGGATGGTTATCATTGCGATCCTACACTTCCGTTGCCTTTCTTGGGTGTAGCATCACAGAAAAACTTTATTGCCATCTATCATATGGGCATCTATGCTCAGCCAAAATTATTACAATGGTTTCAAGATGAGTGGAAAGCCTATTCAACCAAAAAATTGGATATGGGTAAGTCATGTATCCGATTTAAAAAACCGGAAGATGTGCCATTAGATTTAATTGAAGTGCTTGCTTCTAAAATGACTCCCAAGCAGTGGATTGACATTTATGAAAGTCAACTAAAAAGTAGAAAATAGAAAACTTCAATTTCCCTTCAACTAAAGAAAATGATATCGTACCAATAAATTAAAAAAAATGAAAAAGACAACATTACTAACTCTTGGCTTGATTGCATCATTTGTGTTTGGTCTCTATATTAATCCAATCACGGCAAAACAACGAACCAATAATACCACTCAAAATAAGGAAGAGAATATGAAAGTAGGAGCATTCTCTATGAGTCTTAGTGTCAAGGACATTAAGGTTTCAAAGCAATTTTATGAAAACTTAGGCTTTGTGGTTTTTGGAGGTGGCCTCGAAAAAAATTACCTGATTATGAAGAATGGAAATTCATTAATAGGATTGTTTCAAGGAATGTTTAAGGGTAACATTTTAACGTTCAATCCAGGCTGGGATGAGAATGCCAAAAACATGGACAAGTTTGATGATGTAAGGGAAATTCAACGTCATTTAAAAAGCATAGGGATTAAAATTGACAATGAAGCGGATGAGAAATCTTCCGGACCGGCAAGCTTTATGATTACTGACCCCGATGGGAATGTTGTTCTATTTGACCAACATCGTTAAATCTTCACTAAATTAGACAAACAATAGTATGGACAACAAAATGAAACGAGTTACGGGCTTAGGTGGCATATTTTTCAAAACCACAGACCCTAAGAAAACGAAAGAATGGTATGGTAAACATTTAGGCTTGCCGGTAGACGATTATGGCGCATCCTTTCGATGGATAGACCCCAATAACAAAGATGCGAAAGTTCCTGCCTTAACAGCTTGGAGTCCGTTTGCTGCTGACACAAAGTATTTCCATCCAAGTGAAAAGCAGTTTATGTTCAACTACCGTGTAGAGAACTTGGTTGAGTTGCTCAAGGTATTAAAAGAAGAGGGTGTAGAGATTGTTGGAGAGATGCAAGAATATCCGTACGGAAAATTTGGCTGGATTATGGACCCCGATGGAAACAAGATTGAATTGTGGGAGCCGAAGGATGAAGGATTTTAATTCTTCTTCAGATATTGTTGTGTCAATTGTTGAAGTGCTTTGCGTTCATTTTCATCTACCGTCTGTTTCACCTGCAACATTAACTCAAACATGACCTCTTGGCCATAGCCTAGGCGTGATGCTATTTAGAACAGAATTTGATTTCTTCCTGATAG
>JANPBK010000255.1:0-39416 GCA_031430395.1 Cyclobacteriaceae bacterium | reverse complement strand
ACCGTGTCTGTTCTTGTTCATCCCAAACCAGTTGGAACAATAGCGATTGCGCCTGCAATATGTAGTGATGCGAATGTGAATTACAATATTCAGACCGCTAACATTAATGTGGGTGCTGGCAATAGTGTTCCTTCTACCTTTAGTTGGATTGCAGCATCGAATACGAATGTTGGAGGCGAGAGTACTGTTGCTCAGGCGAGTGGAGTTATCAATGATAATTTAGTTAATGTAACCAATGCCGACCAAACTATTGTCTATACAGTTACTCCCACCAGCACCGTAAACTTTTGTGTTGGAGCAAGCTTTACGGTATCGGTTATCGTTCATCCTAAGCCGGTTGGAGTTATTGCGACAGCGACAGCTATTTGTAGTGATGCGAGTGTAGGTTATAACCTTCAAGCATCTAACATTAATGGTCCTGGGGGTAACAGTGTGACCTCTAACTTTAGTTGGATAGCAGCAGCGAATGGGAGTGTTACCGATGAGAGCACTACAGCTCAGGCAACAGGCATTATCAATGATTTTTTAGTGAATATATCTAGTGCAGATCAAACAGTAGTTTATACTGTAACTCCTACTAGTTCCACTGATCTTTGTTTAGGCTCCCCGTTCACGGTGTCAGTTATTGTACGTCCTAAGCCAGTTGGCGCCATTGCAATAGCTCCCGCTATTTGCAGTGATGCGAACGTGAATTATAATATTCAAACGGCTAACATCAATGTAGTTGGTAATAGTGTTGCCTCGAACTTTACCTGGATTGCGACTTCCAATGGAAACGTAGGTGGAGAGAGTACTTCCAGTCAGGCAGGAGGAACGATCAATGATAATTTAATAAATGTTACCTCGATCGATCAGACGGTGGTGTATACGGTTACACCAACCAGTACCGCAAATAGTTGTGTGGGTTCACCGTTCACGGTGTCAGTACTTGTTCACCCCAAACCAGTTGGATCAAATTTACCAGCCCCTGCTATTTGTAGTGATGCGAGTGTGAATTACAATATCCAGACCGCTAACATTAATGTGGGTGCAGGCAATAGTGTGGTATCTACGTTTAGTTGGATCGCTACCTCTAATACGAATGTTGGAGGCGAGAGTACTTCGGCACAAGCAGGAGGGACGATCAATGATAATTTGGTTAACGTAACCAATTCTGATCAGACGGTGACGTATACGGTAACTCCTACGAGCACCGTAAACTTTTGTGTTGGAGCAAGCTTTACGGTATCGGTTATCGTTCATCCTAAGCCGGTTGGAGTTATTGCGACAGCGACAGCGATCTGTAGTGATGCGAGTGTGAATTATAATATTCAGACGTCTAATATCAATGGTCCGGGAGGGAATAGTGTGGCGTCTAACTTTAGTTGGATAGCCACCGCCAATGGTAGTGTAGGGGGAGAGAGCACCACGGCTCAGACCACTGGTACGATCAACGATAATTTAACGAATGTTACTAATGTGGACCAGACGGTTGTTTATACCGTCACCCCGACAAGTTCAGCCAATAGCTGTTTGGGCGCCAACTTCACGGTATCGGTTCTGGTACGTCCCAAGCCGGTTGGAGCCATTGCAGCAGCTCCTGCCATTTGCAGTGATGCGAATGTGAATTACAATATTCAGACGGCTAACATCAATGCGCTTGGCAATAGTGTTGCTTCGAACTTTACCTGGATTGCAGCTGCCAATGGAAGTGTTGGAGGAGAGAGTACAGCCAGTCAGGCAGGCGGAACGATCAATGATAATTTAATAAATGTTACCTCGATAGATCAGACGGTGGTGTATACGGTTACGCCAACCAGTACAGCAAATGGTTGTGTGGGTTCGCCCTTTACCGTGTCAGTTCTTGTTCATCCCAAACCGGTTGGAACAATAGCGATTGCTCCAGCTATATGTAGTGATGCGAGTGTGAATTACAATATCCAAACCGCTAACATTAATGCCGCAGGAGGGAATAGTGTAGTCTCTACGTTCAGTTGGGTGGCAGCGGCTAATGGAAATGTTGGAGGGGAGAGTACTTCTGCACAGGCGGGCGGAGTTATTAATGATAATTTAGTAAACATCACCACGGCAGACCAGACAGTTGTTTATACAGTCACCCCAACCAGTACGGCAGATGCGTGTGTGGGAGCAACGTTCACTGTTTCTATTATCGTTCATCCCAAGCCGGTTGGAGCGAATGCTCCGGCCCCTGCAATTTGCAGTGGAGCGAATGTGAATTACAATCTTCAAACTGCGAACGTGAGCACATTGGGGAATAGTGTGGCTTCTAACTTTAGTTGGATAGCGGCTGTTAATGGTAGTGTAGGCGGGGAGAGCACAACCGCTCAGGCCACAACAACGATCAATGATAATTTAACAAACGTAACGAATGCAGATCAGACGGTCTTATATACGGTTACCCCAACGGGCAGTGTAAACAGTTGTGTTGGTTCACCGTTCACCGTATCGATTGTAGTTCATCCTAAACCGGTTGGAGTGAATGCCGCAGCTCCTGCTATTTGCAGTGATGCGAATGTGAATTACAATATTCAAACGGCTAACATCAATGTAGTTGGTAATAGTGTTGCGTCAAACTTTACCTGGATTGCGGCCGCCAATGGAAATGTTGGAGGAGAGAGTACTTCCAGTCAGGCAGGCGGAACGATTAATGATAATTTAATAAATGTTACCTCGATAGATCAGACGGTGGTGTACACCGTTACGCCAACCAGTACCGCGAATAGTTGTGTAGGTTCAACCTTTACAGTATCAGTTCTTGTACATCCCAAACCGGTTGGCACCAATGCGATTGCTCCGGCTATATGTAGTGATGCGAGTGTGAATTATGATATTCAGGTAGCTAACATTAATGTGGGTGCAGGCAATAGTGTTCCTTCTACCTTTAGTTGGATTGCAGCATCGAATACGAATGTTGGAGGAGAGAGTACTGTTGCACAAGCGGGTGGAGTAATCAATGATAATTTAGTAAACATCACTACGGCAGACCAGACGGTTGTTTATACAGTAACACCAACGAGTACGGCAGATGCGTGTGTGGGTGCAACGTTCACTATTTCTATTATTGTTCACCCTAAACCAGTTGGAGTCAATACTTCCGCACCTGCCATCTGCAGTGATGCGAATGTTAACTACAACCTTCAAACAGCTAACATTAACACTTTAGGAAATAGTGTTGCTTCTAACTTTAGTTGGATAGCAGCGGCTAATGGTAGTGTTACCGGTGAGAGCACTACAGCTCAAGCCACAACTACGATCAATGATAATTTAACAAACGTAACGAATGCAGATCAGACGGTCTTTTATACGGTTACCCCAACGGGAAGTGTGAACAGTTGTTTAGGCTCCCCGTTTACAGTGTCAGTTATTGTACGTCCTAAACCGGTTGGAGCCATTGCACTAGCTCCTGCTATTTGCAGTGATGCGAATGTGAATTACAATATTCAGACGGCTAACATCAATGCGCTTGGAAATAGTGTTGCCTCAAACTTTACCTGGATTGCGGCTGCTAATGGAAATGTAGGAGGAGAGAGTACATCTAGTCAGGCAGGAGGAACAATCAATGATAATTTAATAAATGTTACCTCGATCGATCAGACGGTGGTGTATACGGTTACACCAACCAGTACAGCGAATAGTTGTGTGGGTTCAACTTTTACGGTGTCAGTTCTTGTTCATCCTAAGCCGGTAGGAACCAATGCTATTGCTCCCGCTATTTGTAGTGATGCGAGCGTGAATTACAATATCCAGACCGCTAACATTAATGTGGGTGCAGGTAATAGTGTGGTATCTACGTTTAGTTGGATTGCTACCTCCAATACGAATGTTGGAGGCGAGAGTACTTCGGCACAGGCAGGCGGAACGATCAATGATAATTTGGTTAACGTAACGAATTCTGATCAGACAGTGGTGTATACGGTAACCCCCACGAGCACGGTAAACTTCTGTGTAGGAGCAAGCTTTACCGTATCGGTTATCGTTCATCCTAAGCCGGTTGGTGTGATTGCGACAGCAACCGCCATCTGTAGTGATGCGAGTGTGAATTATAATATTCAGACGTCTAATATTAATGGTCCCGGAGGGAATAGTGTGGCATCTAACTTTAGTTGGATAGCCACCGCGAATGGTAGTGTTGGTGGGGAGAGCACGATCGCTCAGACTACCGGTACGATCAACGATAATTTAACGAATGTTACCAACGCGGATCAGACGGTTGTTTATACGGTCACCCCGACAAGTTCTGCGAATAGCTGCTTGGGCGCCAACTTCACGGTATCGGTTCTGGTACGTCCCAAGCCGGTTGGTGCGAATGCTCTGGCTCCCGCTATTTGCAGTGATGCGAATGTGAATTACAATATTCAGACGGCTAACATCAATGCGCTTGGCAATAGTGTTGCTTCGAACTTTACCTGGATTGCGGCAGCCAATGGAAGTGTTGGCGGAGAGAGTACAGCCAGTCAGGCAGGCGGAATGATCAATGATAATTTAATAAACGTAACGAATGCTGATCAGACAGTGGTGTACACAGTTACACCAACGAGTACAGCGAATAGTTGTGTGGGCACACCCTTTACCGTGTCCGTTCTTGTTCATCCCAAGCCGGTAGGAACCAATGCCATCGCGCCAGCTATTTGTAGTGATGCGAGTGTGAATTACAATATCCAAACGGCTAACATTAATGTAGGAGGCGGTAATAGTGTAGTTTCTACTTTTAGTTGGGTGGCAGCGGCTAATGGAAATGTTGGCGGAGAGAGTACATCTGCACAGGCAGGCGGAACGATCAATGATAATTTAGTAAACATCACTACGGCAGACCAGACAGTTGTTTATACAGTCACCCCAACCAGTACGGCAGATGCATGCGTGGGTGCAACGTTCACTGTTTCTATTATCGTTCATCCTAAGCCGGTAGGTGCGAATACTTCAGCTCCGGCTATATGCAGTGGTGCGAATGTGAATTACAATCTTCAAACTGCGAACGTGAGCACATTGGGGAATAGTGTGCCTTCTACTTTTAGTTGGATAGCGACTGTTAATGGTAGTGTAGGCGGGGAGAGCACGACTGCTCAGGCCACCACTACGATCAACGATAATTTAACGAATGTAACGAATGCAGATCAGACAGTAGTTTACACGGTTACCCCAACGGGCAGTGTGAATAGTTGTGTTGGCTCACCGTTCACCGTATCGATATTAGTTCATCCCAGACCGGTTGGAGTGAATGCTTTGGCTCCCGCTATTTGCAGTGATGCGAATGTGAATTACAATATTCAGACAGCTAACATCAACGTAGTTGGTAATAGTGTTGCCTCGAACTTTACCTGGATTGCGGCTGCCAATGGAAGTGTTGGCGGAGAGAGTACGGCTAGTCAGGCAGGAGGAACGATTGATGATAATTTAATAAATATTACCTCGCTTGATCAGACGGTGGTGTATACGGTTACACCAACCAGTACCGCGAATAGTTGTATAGGTTCAGCCTTTACCGTGTCAGTTCTTGTTCATCCAAAACCAGTTGGAACAATAGCGATTGCTCCGGCTATATGTAGTGATGCGAGTGTGAATTATGATATTCAGACAGCAAACATTAATGGCGCTGGCGGAAATGGAATTATCTCAACCTTTAGTTGGGTCGCTTTGGCTAATGTGAACGTTAGTGGTGAGAGTACCTCTGCACAAGTGAGTGGTACAATTAATGATATTTTGATAAACGTCACAGCGAGTGACCAGACTGTTGTTTACTCAGTAACGCCAACGAGTACAGTGAATGGTTGCTTAGGTGCGAACTTTACAGTGTCGATAGTTGTGCATCCCAAACCTGTTGGAGTAAATACAGCAGCTCCTCCTATATGTAGCAATGCGAATGTCAATTATAATTTACAAACTGCCAATGTTAATGCCTTAGGGAATGGAGTTGTTTCAGTTTATAGCTGGATATCCACGGCTAATGGAAATGTTGGTGGAGAAAGTATTGCGGCTCAATCGAGCGGAACGATAACGGACAATTTGATAAATGTTACAAATGCTAGCCAGACGGTAATATACACGATTACCCCAACAGGAACTGTGAATGGGTGTTTAGGTGCCTCGTTTACAATTTCAGTATTGGTTCATCCAAAGCCAGTTGGAGTCAACTCTTCAGCCCCAGCAATTTGTAGTGATGGCGCTGTTAATTATGATATTCAAGTTTCTGATATTAATACATTAGGTAATAGTATCCCTTCAAACTTCACATGGCAAGCCGCTTCAAACCCCAATATGGGAGGAGAGAGCACAGCAGTTCAAGCAGGAGGAACCATCGATGATATTCTCATCAACGTAACCAGCATCGATCAAACCGTAATGTATACGGTTACACCAACTAGTACCTCCAATGGATGTGTAGGATCTACGTTTACCATTTCCGTTATCGTGCACCCCAAACCAGTTGGAACAATAGCAATTGCTCCTGCTATATGTAGTGATGCAGCTGTTAATTACGATATACAACTTTCTAATATAAATGGAGGTGGAGGTAATAGTGTGGCATCTACGTTTAGTTGGATCGCTGCCTCAAACACGAATGTAGGTGGTGAAAGCACAACGGCTCAACTCACTGGCCTTATAAATGATAATCTTTCAAATGTCACAAATGCTGACCAGACAGTTATCTATACAGTGACACCCACAAGCACCATTAACAGTTGTGTAGGAGCACCATTCACAGTTTCTGTGATCGTTCATCCAAAGCCATTGGGATCTAGTACTTCGATGCCGGCAATATGCAGTGATGCAACGCTCAATTATGATATTCAAATTGCGAATATCAATGCGCTTGGAAATATTTTGGCTTCAAGTTTCAGTTGGGTGGCCACTGCCAATGTAGATGTAACGGGAGAAAGTACAATAGCACGTACGACTAGCTTTATCAATGATAATTTAGTGAACGTAACGAGTGCGAACTCTACTGTATTCTATACCATCACGCCAACTAGTTTGGCAAATTTATGTCTTGGTTCTCCATTTACTGTTTCGGTTGTTGTTCATCCAAAGCCGGTAGGAATCAATTCCATCGCGCCAGCAATATGTAGTGATGCGAATGTAAACTACAATATTCAGACAGCTAATATCAATACTTTTGGTAACAGCGTGGCTTCTAATTTTAGTTGGCAAGCTGCGTCTAATGGAAATGTTGTAGGAGAAAGCACTAGCGCGCAAACAAATGCTACGATTAATGATAATTTAGTAAATGTCACGAATGCTGATCAAACAGTAGTATACACAGTAATACCTACAAGTTTTGCAGATGCGTGTCTGGGTAATTCGTTTACGGTATCGATCATTGTTCACCCGAAACCAGTGGGTATCAATGCAAATGCACCACCTATTTGTAGTGACGGTAATGTTAACTATGTTATTCAAACCGCGAATATCAACTTGTTAGGAAATGGATTAGCATCTTCATTTAGTTGGGTGGCAACATCTAATCCAAGTATTGGAGGAGAGAGTACCACCACGCAGGGAGGTGGTACAATCAATGATATTTTAGTGAATGTTACAGGATCCAATCAAACGGTCATCTATACCGTTACACCTACAAGCACTACAGATCTTTGTGTTGGTAATCCATTTACGGTTTCAGTAGTAGTACAACCTAAACCTGTTGGAGCGAATGCGCCAATTCCAACGATCTGTAGCGATGCCAGTGTGAATTATAATATTCAAACAGCGAACATAAATATTCTCGGCAATAGCGTTATTTCAAACTTCACCTGGGTGGCCACCTCGAATGGTAGTGTCTCTGGTGAAAGCACCAGTATTCAGGTAGGCTCTATTATTACAGATGTCTTGAGTAACGTGACGAATGCCGATCAAATCGTTGATTACACAGTGACACCAACGGGAGCGAACGGATGTCCTGGAGTTAGCTTTACGGTGAGCGTGACAGTGAAACCAAAACCAGTTGGAAAGAACGATCCAGCTACGGTCAATAGTGATGTATTGCTCAACTATGACTTACAAAATAATGTAAATACTATCGGCAATAATTTACCGGCAACATTTAGTTGGATAGCGGCTATAAACATTAATGTAGGTGGTGAAAGCACCACTGCACAGAGTGGTGCTTTCATTACAGATATTCTCAATAATGTAACGAGTTCGGACCAAACGGTCGTTTATACGGTGACGCCTACAGGTACTAATAGTTGTGTGGGAAATACTTTCCTCATCACAATAAAAGTGCTTCCTGAACCAGTTGGTGTGAACGATGCTGTTACAATCAACAGTGATGTTTCGAATAATTACAATTTGCAGAACAATGTCAACAGCGTTGGAAATAGTGTGCCCGCAACTTTTGTATGGGTGGCTGCATCCAATCCACTAGTGACTGGTGAAAGTATAGCTCCTCAAACAGGAGGGATATTGAATGATATTATCAATAACATCACTGGTGTTGATCAGGTAGTGGTTTATACGGTTACCCCAACAGGAACCAATGGAGTTTTGGGTGATCCGTTTATCATTACGGTCACTGTTCGTTCTGAGCCTGTAGGATCAAATGATGTCAAGACAGTATGTAGTGATATTGCTGTAGGTTATGATTTACAAAACAACCTGAATACCCTTCCAGGGAATAGTCAACCAGCAACCTTCAGTTGGTTTGCTGTAGCTAATCCAAATGTGACCGGGGAAAGCACTACACCTCAAAATGGTGCATTCATCAACGATGTACTCAATAACGTCACTAACGCAGATCAATTTGTAATTTATACCGTAACGCCAACAGGCACAAATGGCTGTCCGGGTAATACTTTTCAAATTACTGTGACTGTACAGCCTGAGCCTGTGGTGGCAACCACATTAAATGAAATCAAATGTAGTGGAGATCCTTATGGGAAACTTCTAAATACCAATGGATCGTCTATTGGGGCATCAACGTATGATGTAACGGTTGTTAGCAAAGAAGCAGGAATTACCGGTGGAAGACCAATAGGCCTCATCGGTGTTGGAGGGTCTTCGGATAATATTATTATTGGCGATGCATACACCAACACCACAGCGGTGCCGCTCAAAGTGGTATATAGTGTGGTACCTCATGGAACGAATGGATGTATTGGCGATGCAAAGCAAATTGAGTTTACGATCAACCCTGAGCCCGTTATTGCTCCAGTGATCACACCACAGATATGTAGCAGAGATGTGACCGGAATTGTTTTAGGTACGAATGGCTCATCTGTTATCGCAGGATCTTATCAGCTTGTAGGTATTACCGTGCTTCCGGCTACACCTTTTGATCCAGCAGTTAATATTCTAACTAACTTCCCAGTGGTCGCTACGGGTAAATTAATACCTAATTTAACGAACGCTTTAATTGGTGCAATTAGTGGATCGGATATTATCAAGAATGATAAATATATTAATACAACAAATGCAACGATCACCATTCAATATTCTGTGCGCGGAATTTCGCCAGCACCAGCATCTTGTCTTGGTCAGCTATTTACAGTTAGTGTTGATATCAAACCGGAACCGATTTTAGCACCTGGTGCAACCACTGTTTGTAGCGGTTTACCGATTGGTCCTACTATCACGTTAACGGGTGCAGCTGGTTCCGTTACTCCCGATCAATATGATTTAACTGGAGTTAATTTTGGTACACTTATTCCGGCAGGTACGAATGCGGGACTTGGTGTGAAGCCTTTGAATAATACAACTTTCTTAGGTACCGATGTATTTATCAACACGGCAACCATTGCAGTCAATGCCACCTATACATTAATTCCAATAACCAATGGTTGTAGAGGTCCACAACAAACAGTAGTCGTTACGGTAAATCCTGCGCCTGCTTTATCACCTTCACTTGGTAGAACAGTGTGTTCCGGAAATACAACAGGTATAACCATGGCAACTTCGGGAGCAACGGTTGCGGCAGATAGATATAATTTTATAAGTGTTGCTTTCCCCGGCTTAACAGCGGGTGGCACCAACGCGATTATTCCTTCCTTAAATGTGACCAGTACTGCATTTATTAACTTAGATACTTATGTGAATACAACGAATGCACCTCTTACTGCAACCTATCTTATTGAGCCAGTTTCACTAGCAGGTTGCAAGGGTCCGCAGGTAAGCGTTGTACTAATCGTTGAACCCACGATCACCATGGTCGTTCCAATTCAGCCTGCGATATGCAGCAACTCTACCAACGCGCCTAGTCAAACGAATATATTACTGACCTCATTGGTTACGCCAACTTCGGGAAATATTACGTACGATTATACTGCATCCTCTTCTCCAATTGGTGCCGTGTCAGGATTTTTTGCAAGTCAGGGAAATTTGCCCGATGGCACTATTATCCAAGATAAACTCGTTAATAATACGAATGCTGTAGCCACTGTAACTTACTTGATTACACCTAAAGCGATTGGCGCAAAGGGTGGTGTCGGTTGTGCGGCCGCAGCACCTACGAGTGTTGTTGTATCTGTTGAACCTCAGCCTAGAATGTCGATTACACCGTCAACACAAATTGTGTGTGAAGGGGTAGCCACTACGATGGTTCTTGCTAAGACATCGCCACTGGTTGGTATCGTACAGTTTACGAAAGTAAGTGCAGTTCCTACAGGAGGAATGACGTTAACTTCAGCTCCCAAATTAACATATAATGATGGTGATCAAATCGGAGATATATGGGACAATCCAACCTTGTTTACGCAAACGGTTACTTATACATTCCGTTCACAACTTGTCGGAGGCTTAGGATGTTTAAGTGATGACATTACTGTTATTCTAACCGTCAACCCATCACCAACGATAACTGCATCGGTACAACCAGCGATTTGTAGTTCTGATTTTGTGAACATTATACTTACTCCGGATGTAGCGAATACGGTTGCTACCTATACGGTGGCCGCCCCGGCAGTAGTGAGTGGTGCCAGCAATGGTGCAGGTAACTTGATTTTCCAAACGTTATTTTATAATTCAATCACACCTACAGTAGCGAATAGTGATGGACCAGTTACTGTTAACTATACAGTCACTCCGAAGGTCAATAATTGTTCAGGACCGAACATTATCATACCGGTTGTGGTTAATCCTAAACCAAAAATATTAAACATACCGAATACCTTTAAAATATGTCATGGGAATTCCTTAGTGATTCCATTGGCAAGCAATGTAATAGGAACAAACTATACGTGGACAGTTGACAACCCAAGTGGGTTACCTGGAATTATTGAGCAGACAATACCAGGTGTTGCAAGTATTAATCAATTGATTGCAAATGTAACAGGAGTACAGGCTAGCCTTACCTATACAATCAAAGCATTTGGTCCCGGAGTGAATCCAAATGATTGTGAAGGCGATCAGAAAATTGTGATTGTAACAGTGGCACCTGCTATGAGTGCGAGCTTCCAAAATGCTCCTGCTTCTATTTGCAAGGGTACTTCAGAATTTTTGATTATTCAATTAGATGGACAAGCTCCATTTAGCTTTGTGTATAATCAGAATGATGGAACCACCAGCACGGATATTACCATCAATGGTGCCGGTAACTTTAAAGTGATACAAATCAACCCAACTGTAACAACTACCTACACGTTGAAATCAATTAATGATGCATTTAGCTGCCCTTTCACGGTAGTAGGTCAAGCAGTTACAATTACAGTGGGTGATACAGATCCTGTCTTCTCGATACTAGGTCCAACCAAGGCTTGTAGTCCGTTCCAAGTACAATTCCAATACAATCAAAAAGCTGGAACGGAATATACCTGGCAATGGCAAGATGGATCTTTAGACAGTACCTATTTAGCGGTTACTGATGTTCCTAATAATATTGTACGACATACATTTACAAACTTAAGCCCAAATAGAGATCAGGATTACAATGTAACGATGCGTGTACAATTGCCTGCTCCCTTTCCAGGATGTTTTAAGTTCTCCTCTAAAAAGGTTACTGTAAATTCGATTATCATCACGAACATCATTCCCGATAAGACTGATATTTGTAGTGGGGAGACGATTCGTTTTAGTAATCAAAGCCTTGGTGTTACTTCCCATCGTTGGTTCTGGAGAAATACAGGCACGGGTCAAACAAATGATATCCTCACGGGTTCATCTGTCAATTACACACTTACCAATACAGGACTATTAAACCCACAACCCGTTCAAGTGGTCTATCAAGCTAATAATGGAAATTGCCCGGTGCCAGATGTGGTTATAGATATCAATGTGTATAAGGGTGCTATCGCTGCTTTCAACGAAGGGATTGTTCCGCCATTCAACAGTGGTTCTTCAACGGTTACATTTACAAATACATCAACGCCTTTTGATATTACTCAATTCCGTTATGATTGGATTTTTGGACTCGTTGGTGATGCCAATCCTGCCACCTTAATACAGCCGACTGTGGCACCTATCCCTGTTGTCTATTCTTCACCAGGCACGAAGGAAATAGTATTAAGTATAACGAATACTGTAGCAGAAGCATTTGGCTTAAGTTGTAAAGCTGATTTTACCAAGAGTATTACTATAATTTTACCTCCACTAACCGCAAGCTTTGATATTGATCCGAAGGAACTTTGCTTCCCTGGTTCAATTAAATTAAAGAATGTTGTTGGTACTGGTTTTATCCATGAGTGGAGAGTACTGAATAAGAAAACGGGTGCTTCATTTACCTCTAATGTGGCGGATCCTGTTGAATTTAAAATAACAGCGGCCGGTGATTATACTGTTTCGTATAAGACTTCTATTCCTTCCACAGGGCAATTTGCTAATGCGACATTGCAGGATGTGAAGATTTATGATTTGCCGTTGGCTTCTTATGACCTTCGACCAGATATTGTGTTTGTGCCCGACACAGAAATGCAAACCTTTAACTTCAGTTCAGGGGCAACGGGTTATAAGTGGAATTTTGGAGATACTCCTGATATCGTTGACTTATTTGAACCGAAATATAAATACCCGATTGAAGGTAAATATGATGTAACACTCATTGCAGAAAATGATCACGGAAACGGAGTCGTATGCAGAGATACGCTGGTTAGACAAATTATTGCAAAGCAAGGTGGCTTGGCAAAGATTCCTAACGCATTTACACCAAATACTAGTGGTCCATCTGGCGGTAATGGAGGTAGCGGTACCTTTAACGATGTTTTCTTACCAATAGTAAAGGGTATTGCGAATGGCCCGGATTCCTACAACTTGCAGATCTATGATAGGTGGGGTAATTTGATCTTTGAAAGCAACAGTTCTTCTACTGGATGGGATGGGTACAATCAGGATGGCAAGTTGATGCCTTCAGGTGTGTATGTTTATAAGTTAACCTTGCGGTTCTCAGATTCACAACGCACCACACAAGTAGGTGATGTAACGATGATTCATTAAAATGAATATCTTTATGCCTGTATACATGAAGAAATTAATTGTAACAATAATCTTTAGCTGGGCAGTCCTAATAGCGATGGCTCAGGATCCTCAGTTTTCGCAATATTATCAGTCACCACTCTATTTAAATCCTGGCTTTACGGGTATCACCAATCAGCAGCGAGCTACCTTTATACACCGGATCCAATGGCCTAATTTACCGCAGGCGTTCTCAACATTTGCAGCTAGCTATGATATTTGGGTAGATGAACTACGCAGTGGTTTTGGAATAATTGCTACTACCGATAAAATGGGATCTGCCGGTTGGCGCACGACAACGGTAGGCTTTAATTACAGTTACAAAGTAAGGCTTACCGACAAATTAGTTTTTTCACCGGGTCTTAATTTTGGATATGGAATTAATGGACTTGACAGAAGCAAGCTTCAGTTAGGTGACGGATTGGAATTCAATGGAGCTTCGTTAGATCCTGACTTACAGCGATTGGGCAATACTCAATATTTTGATTTTGGAGCTGGGTTTGTTTTATATAACAAGGATTTGTTCTTAGGCGCTGCGTTCTCACATATTAATACGCCTAATCTTTCGATACTTAGTACTGAAACTCGTCTTCCTATGAAGATGGTGATTCATGGGGGAGGTAGAATTACCTTAAATAGTGGCATACGGACTGTAGGAAAAGCATCGTATTTAACACCTTCGTTCATTTATCGCCTACAAGGTCCGATTTCACAAATGGACATCGGTGTGAACTATCATGTTGATCCGGTTTCCATAGGGATTTGGTATAGAGGAAAACCTTGGGAGTCAAGTGTTGCTAAATCAATTCAGCAGGACGCTTTAATATTTACAATGGGTATTTATCTCAAGAGTTTTAATGTGGGGTATAGTTATGATTTTAATACTTCGGGACTATCTACTGCCACGGGAGGCGCTCATGAGATATCTTTAGTTTACGAGTTTGAGGCAAAGCCGCTGCATCGAGGAGTAAAAAAGCGTAACCGTCTACTGCCATGTCCGAGCTTCAATAGCAAGGCTGGCTTCTGGAATTAATATTTCGTTTATCTTTTCATAGGTTGCTTCAACCTTCAATTCATTTTGTTGGTCGATAAAATAGGCATTACTACTTATCGAAGCGGTTTCTTTCTTTTCTTTACCAGCATTTATTTGATGTCTGGTTGTCTTTGATCGATTAATATCGGTTAAAGAATGTCGTTTAAAATATTTTTTCTTGCTCTCTTTTGCCTTTCAATAGGGGGTAGCCAAATTGGCTATTCACAATGCGGTGGCATTTTAGAACCAGGATTCAAATTTCTCACCAGCAGCCGAGGCTGTGCGCCTTATACCGTAAATCTCCAAACACTTTACTTGTCGTCTGTTCCGGGTACCACCTACTTTATTAATTGGGGAGATGGCTCTCCGGAGCAGTCATTTACCCAGATCAATCCGACAGGTGTGACAATCGCGCATACGTACCCGATTGCTTCCATTAATTGTGGATATGATGTAATTATTGATGCATCGAATGCTTGCAATCCACGCGGTAGCGTGGTGGCCATTAACACACAAGTTATCGTCTGGGCAACAGACGTCATTTCAATTAATCCACAGGTCTTTAGGGTGTGCCAAGGATTTGCAGCTAATCTGACCTTCATTGATAATAGCCAGTGGAATTGTTTTCCACGAGCAACGAGAGAGAATAATGAACCACGTTGGATTCAATGGCTCTATGGTACTGGCCCGATAGGTAATCAAATTCCGGGCATGCAGGTGAATGCTATTTTGCCTGGTGGTTTTCCGTATTCCGATCCGGGGCCATTTAGAAATCCAATTTATCCAGTATTGGCACCGGGTCAAATTAGTTTGCCATTGACTGTTCCCCCTACTGGAGTATTAGATATAGGGAAGGAGTTTGTAGTTACTTTAAAAAACTGGAATCAATGCAATGCCTATGATGAGGATTTATTAGATGGCAATGCTTTTAATCCCATCAATAACGATTTAGTTAACGGAGATAATTTACCTCAGGTGATTACCGGAAGGATTGTCATTGTTCCATCTCCTCAACCTACTTTTGTAACACGACTGGGTAATGCTGGGGGGGTAATTCAGTCTACCTTTTGTATTGGTGATAATATTTATTTTGATGAACAAACACCAACCATCGGGGGTGCTTCTTTTGGATTCAACTGGCAATTTTTTGATAACTCTACTGGATTAGGGGCTCCTGTATCTACTTCCTCTAGTTCAAATCCAACTTTTGCCTATCCAACCGGTGGGCAAAAATTGATTCGGCTTATGGTCACAGACGCGAATGCAACGGGAAGTTGTGCGAATACTTTTGATAGAATAATTACCATTTCACCATCCCTAATTGCAAAAATTAATACTACCGATCTATTAAATAATTCCATCACTCCTTATTTCTGTCAGGAATCAAAATCACCATTGACTATTTTTCAAGCTAGGTTTAACGATGCATCTGTGGGTAGCGTTTTACCAACTACACAATGGAGATGGGAGTTTTATAATGAAAATAATGTGTTGGTTAGACAAGAGCCTGCCAGTGGATTTTCTTCACTGCCTTTAGGCCCTTTTGATCAGCCATTTATTAACAAGGGCATTTATAAAGTAAGGCTTCGCGTTCGTGATAATATAACGTCATGTGAATCGGTGTACGAGGTAGAGATTAGAGTATATGAAAAGCCAATACCTACATTTACTTCCAGCCGAGTTTGTGTAGGCGTGGCAACTTCATTCACAGAAATATCTACCTTAAATCCTACCAATGGAGAAGTGATCTCACTTCGTGAATGGGACTTCAATTACAATGGGATTCTATTTACCAAAGATCCAACCTATGATAATCTCACCACCTTTACGCGTTCTTTCGCAGTGGGCGGAACGTATCAAGTGGCGCTTCGGGTGACAACCAATCAAAATGCATGCTCTGCTATTTTGGTGCTTCCTGTTATCGTTGATCCTTTACCTATTTCAATTTTTTCCCCTTCAATAACCTCCGGATGTGGGCCACTACAAGTTACATTCGCCAATAATTCAGTCATCGGTCAGCCCGATATCATAGATCAATTTATATGGGAAGTGGATGCCAAGCAAGGCTTGGGATTTCAACCAATCGCTACGCAACGTCCAACAGATGTTGGATTTAATTCTCTTTTTACCACAACATTTCAGAATACAACAACAAGCAATAAGCCATATGATATAAGGCTTCGTGTATTGACAATCAATGGATGTGAGCAAGTATCCGCGACACAAATAATAACAGTAACTCCAGGTACCATTTCAGGATTTAGTGAATTAAATTATTCTCCATTTAATACTAATTGCGCACCACTGACAGTAAATTTTCGTGCTGATAATCAGACTCAATCTTTAAACCCAACAGACTACCAATGGAAAGTTAGTGATGCGAATGGAATAATTAGCCAAATGAGTACAGGATTGAACCCTGCTTTTAGTTTTGATTTTACAAACCTTTCCAATTCATTCAAAGATTTTTCTGTTAACCTGATAACAACACTCTCATCCGGATGTCAGGGAGATTCTACTCGTACCATACGAATTAGCCCTGTGCCCAGTTCGCTATTTATAATTGATACACTTGAATTGGATTGTCAACAGATGAGGCTTCGAGTATCGGCTATTCAAAAGGGACTGTCTGTTTACCATTGGGAAATTACCGAAAACGGAGTCTCGGTCTTTAACATTAGCTCGACTCAAGATCAAGTTGAACGAATATTTAATCGACCCCTTTCGACAAGTGCCAATCTAGCAGTACGGTTTTCTTTAGACACTGAAAATTTTGCCAACTGCGGAAGCGCTGTTACGAGTACGGATATTATAGTGCTCAAACAAGAAAGTATTAATGCTTCCTTTATTGTGACTCCGACCTCTCAAACATTACCGTTGTCAACGGTAGCCATCAGTAATACCACCAACGCAGGTCCCTGGCAATATCTTTGGGACTTTGGTGACAATACAACTTCTTCAAGCCCAACCATTACAAGCCACACATATGCATCCTATGGAAGCTATACAATTTCGTTGATGGTTACGAGTAAGTATTGTACAGAGCAATTTACTCAGACAATAGCAATCCTTGCCATACCACCTATCGTTGATTTTTCTTATACCCAGCCTACAGGTTGCGTTCCAATGAGTGTTGCATTTACCAACCTCTCTCGTTTTGCAGATGCTGCTACATTCCAATGGGATTTCGGAGACGGAATGACTTCGACCGAAGTGAATCCTGTTCACATTTATAAAAGAGCTGATAACTATACTGTGATTTTGTCTGCTTCCAACAGCACAGGCCAGGTAGTCATTGAAACAAAGCAACGAATTATCCAAGTATACCCCCGACCAACGGCTAGTTTTGATGTTAAGCCGAGACTGCTTTATGTTCCCGGAGGCATTTTATATACCAGTAATTTAAGTTTTGAAGGAACCATATTTTCCTGGGATTTTGGTGATGGCACTTTTTCGTCTGATCAGGAACCCGAACATACATATCGGGAAGAGGGAATTTATACGATTCAACTAAAAGCATCTAACCAGTACGGCTGCTCAGATTCTACTCAATTGGTAAACGTAGTACGTGTAGTGAAAGGGGGGCAGGTATTAGTCCCTAACGCTTTTTCACCCAACCTTAATGGAAGTAACGGTTCTTCCGGAGGAGGTTCCATGAGCGATGGAAAGAATGATTTTTTTCTTCCTGTTATGAGAGGTGTCACCGAGTTCGAACTGCTCATTTTCAATCGATGGGGGGAACTACTTTTTGAAAGCCGTGATGCTTCGAGAGGATGGGATGGCTCCTTTAATGGTAGGCTGTGTCAGCAAGATGTGTATATGTATAAGCTCACTGCGAAGTTTGAAAATGGCGAAACGGTAGTGAGAGTAGGGGATATTAATTTGATACGTTGATGAAAAAGGTTTTAGTACTATTATGTTCATTAGTCTCATTATTTATTCAGGCTCAAGATCCAGAGTTTTCCCAGTACTATGCAGCACCGCTATATTTAAATCCCGCCTTTACAGGAACCACTTCAGATCATCGATTCATGGCGAATTATCGAAATCAATGGCCCAATATTGCAAGAGGGTATGTGACCTATGCATTCTCGTATGATTATAACTTGTACCAATACAATAGTGGAATCGGATTTTTAGCAACCGTTGATCAAGCGGGGACAGCAGGAATGAAATCTTCTCAGTTTAATTTTTTGTATTCCTACAAATGGAATATCTCCAATAAGTGGGTGATTTCTTCCGGAATAAATTTTGGATATGCCGTTCGCAATATTGATTTTAATAAATTACTTTTTGGAGATCAACTTCAATTTGATGCGACTGGAAATGTGCCGAGCGATGATCCCGCTTTTTTCAATTTAGGGATGGCTCATTATTTTGATTTTAAGGCTGGGATACTTGCGTATAATAAAAATTTTTGGTTAGGGTTTGCCGCTAACCATATTAATGAACCGAACCGATCGTTGCTCAACCAAGAATCCTACATTCCAATTAAGTATACTTTTCATGGCGGTGTCCGAATACCACTTTATACCGGAGCATTTAAGCGTCAAAGTATTCCGATACTGTCGCCTTCGTTTGTGTATAAGCGGCAAGGTTCATTTGAGCAATTAGATGTTGGCGCTTATTTGCTGTACAATCCAATCATTATGGGCTTGTGGTATCGGGGAATACCTTTAACTAAAAACGTGCAGGGCAATATTAGTCAAGATGCGATGGTCATCATTCTAGGGTTTCAATTCGACCGGGTAGAGATCACCTATAGTTATGATTTCACTGTTTCTTCATTGGGTCCAATTTCCGGAGGAACTCATGAAATAGCGCTGAAGTATCGCTTGGGCATTCAGATGCAAGAAAAAACTAAGAAGAAAGAGAAGTTTATCCCTTGCCCGACATTTAACAGAAAGGACTAATCATCAATTGATAGGTCTATATAATTCCCGATTTCCTTTTACCTTTGGGGGTTTAGTCTACTCAAAAACACCTCATCGTGAATTTCTCTGCTCAATTGAATGCGATTCCTGCCTTTAATTCGGTTGCTCAAGCAGCTGAGAAATTGGGAGTGGAGGCATATATCGTGGGTGGATTTGTCCGTGACCAATTGCTGAAACGTCAATGTAAGGACATTGATTTTGTTTGTGTGGGTAGCGGCATTGCGTTGGCTCAGCAAGTAGCTATTCTATTGGGCGAACAGCAGGTTACGATCTTTAAAAATTTTGGAACAGCTAGTATCCGACACGGAGATTTTGAATTGGAATTTGTAGGAGCTCGTAAAGAATCCTATCGAACCGAGTCTAGAAAACCTATAGTGGAAGATGGAACACTGGAAGATGATCAACTTCGAAGAGACTTTACCATCAATGCATTAGCAATAAGTCTTAATAAAGCTAATTATGGAGAACTGATCGATCCTTTCGGAGGCGTTGCACATCTCTCAGAAAAATTGATCAAAACACCTTTGAGCCCTGAGATTACTTTTTCTGATGACCCGCTTCGGATGATGAGGGCAATTCGCTTCGCATCTCAATTGAATTTTGATATTGAAGCGGAAACATTTGAAGCAATAAGTCGGAATAAGGATCGCTTGAAAATAGTATCCATGGAGCGGATTACCGATGAGCTAAACAAAATCATTCTCTCTCCGGTACCTTCGTATGGTTTTAAACTATTGTTTCAAAGCGGATTGTTGAAAGGATTTTTCCCTGAGATGGTGGCGTTACACGGTGTTGAATATCAAGATAACAAAGCACATAAAGATAATTTTTATCACACGCTTCAAGTACTTGATAATGTGGCGAAAGTATCAGACGATCTATGGCTACGTTGGGCGGCTATCCTGCATGATATCGCCAAACCGGTTACGAAACGATTTGATAAGGAAGTTGGCTGGACTTTTCACGGTCACGAAGATAAGGGAGCACGGATGACTCCAGGTATTTTCCGCAGGATGAAACTGCCCATGAACGAAAAAATGGACTTTGTTCAGAAACTTGTAAGACTGCATTTGCGTCCGATCGCCTTGGTTAAGGAAGTTACAGATTCTGCTATTCGCAGATTGCTTTTTGATGCCGGAAATGATGTGGAGGCGTTAATGATGTTATGCAACGCGGATATCACTTCAAAAAATACTGAGAAAGTGCTCAAATATTTGAAGAATTTTGAGAAGGTACAGCAAAAAATGATTGAGGTAGAAGGGAAAGATCATATTAGAAATTTTCAGCCACCCATCGCAGGGGATGAAATTATGACTATTTTTAACCTTCCCCCGGGACGGGTGATAGGCGACATTAAGGACGAGATTAAAGAAGCAATTTTGGAAGGAAAGATTAAAAATAACCGAGCAGAAGCTTATGAACTGATGTTGCAGATTGCAGCGCAGAAGGGGCTTACACAAAAAGTAAATACATTATAAACCTATATCTCATTTATGAAAATCCGCAACGTATTATTGATAGTATTAATCCTCTTTTCAACGCTCTCTTTTGCGCAAAAGAAGAAAAAGGGACAAGAGCAGCGCGCTATGGAGCCAGTGCCAACAGCGGCACAGCCGGAAGTGAAAAAACCAGAGCCGGTAAAAAAAGATTCATTGCCACGTGTAAGTCCAATCACACAACATTTTGCACGCAAGTATGCGACTGCTTTGCAATGGAATGACTATGAAGTAGCTAAAGACGCTTTGTATGATTTAATTATAGAAAATCCTGGAAATGATTCATTAATTCTTGATTTGGCTGTTTACTACTACCAAAACCAAAAATCAGCTTCTTCTGTCTTAGTATCTAACGAATTGCTTGCACGCAACCCTAAAAACATCGGAGCATTAGAGATTTCAGCTGCCGGCTATGAGGCGCTGGGCGTATTGGACAAATCACTACAGAACTATGAGAGTTTATATCTGCTTACTAATAATGTCTCTACTTTATACAAAATGGCTTTTTTGCAATATCGGATGAAACGTTATAAAGAGAGTGAGACGTCAGCAAACATTATCATGGCTAATAAAGAGGCTGATGGAATGAAGGCATCGTATAATGGTGCAGATGGAAAGAGTAAGGAATATCCAATTAAAGCTGCGGTAATCAATTTAAAAGGGATGCTTGCTTTCGAGCAAGGTGATAAAATTGGAGCCAAAAAACTTTTTCAGGAAGTACTAGCCAAGCATCCGGATTTTGTTTTAGCAAAGGAAAATCTGGCTAAGATCAAATAGCGTGCAACCTTTTAAGCCTGAAGGAGTCTTTGGACTCTGAAAGGCTTTTTCACTTGGATCAACCGGCTATCAATGTACATCAGGATTTGATTGATCGCTGTAAGCATGGCGACAGGCAGTCCTATTATAAGCTCTATAAACTCTACAGCGCCAGCATGTACAATGTTGGCTTTCGGATCGTTAATGATGTGGAGGAGGCACACGATGTGTTGCAAGAGGCATTTATAAGTGCTTTCAATAATCTGGATAGCTATCGGGGAGATTCTGCCTTTGGAGCATGGCTAAAAAGGATTGTCATTAATAAGGCGATTACGCAGGCCACGAAGAAGAAGATGGAGCGAATTCCAGAAGATGACCGATGGGATGTAAGAGAGGAAGAACCGGTCGATATATTTGATGGATTTCCATTTTCTGTAGAAAAAGTGAAGTTGGCTATTCAGAATTTACCTGATGGCTACAGGAACGTGCTATCCCTTTATTTATTAGAAGGCTATGACCACGGGGAGATTGCAGAGATCATGGGTATTTCGGAGTCGACTTCTAAATCACAGTACAACAGGTCGAAAAAAAAATTAAAGGAATTACTTGAAGCAAAATAGTATGAAAGATTCATTAAAGGACTTTGTAGATCAAAACCGTGAAGGCTTTGATGACCGTCAGCCGCGAGAAACAAGTTGGAGAAAAATTGAAGACAATTTATCTGGACGATCTTTTTCGCTATGGAATTCCGTGTCCATTTGGCGCGTGGCTGCTATCCTGCTCTTTGGGGCAACCTCGTATCTATTTCTTTCGCAGAAATATGTCAAGACGAATAGAACAGAAGAGGCTCAACTTCAGGGTGAGTTTGTCGATTTAGAGTCCTTCTATAGTACTCAATTATCAGAGAAGAAAGAGCTTATTACCAGGTACCAATCGGAGACTGGTTTGAACGAAGATGAGGTGACGCAAAATTTGCAAAAACTGGAAGCAATGTATCAAGTATTAAAAATGGAAATGCATAATCGTCCTTCGCAAGATGTAAAAGATGCACTTGTTTTGAACCTATTAATAAGAATGGATTTACTTAATCAACAATTGAAAAAATTAGACAAGAGAGATGGAAATCCAAAAGTTGAAACAATCAATAGTTAGAATTCAGGGTTGGTAAGTTCGAAGGTTTCTTTTGCAGAATCTAGGATACGACCCTCTTCACATTTAAGTACGCGTGCTGGGAATTTTTTAATCAAGCCGTAGCTATGTGTGGCCATCAGAATCGCAGTTCCACTTTTATTAATTTGCTGAAATACTTTCACAATTCCGTGTGAAACTTCAGGATCCAGATTTCCGGTAGGTTCATCCGCAATTAACATAACGGGCTCATTAATTAATGCCCTTGCAATAACAACGCGTTGTTGTTCGCCACCAGAAAGTTGATGCGGTAATTTTTTTTCAACAGCACCCAAACCTACTTGCATCAGTACTTCCGCTAATCGATTTTTCATTTTAGCGCTATCTTTCCAGCCGGTGGCCTTCATCACGAAATTGAGATTTTCTCCAACGGTGCGATCTGCCAATAATTGAAAATCTTGAAAAATAATGCCCACTTTCCTTCGTAACAATGGAACCTGATGATTCTTAATGTCACGTATTGTAAAGCCAGCGATGCTGATATCTCCTAAGCGCAAAGGCAAATCGGCATACAAGGTTTTAAGTAACGAGGATTTTCCGCTTCCTGTGCGACCAATGATGAAGACAAATTCTCCTTTTTCCATTTCAAAACTGATGTTACTTAACACCGGGTTTTGGTCTTGAAAAATGCTCGCTTCTTTGATTCGAAGAACTGGATCAGATGAGAACATAGTGTCAATTAAGCATTAGCCTTTTTGTGATCTGCCAGAAACTTTTCTAATCCACTATCTGTCAATGGGTGCTTTAGTAAAGCCATAATTACATTCAGGGGACAGGTTGCTACATCAGCTCCAATTTCAGCGCATTTGATCAAATGGATTGTATGTCGAATGCTGGCAGCCAGAATCTCTGTTTGATAACCATAGTTATCATAGATCAATCTGATTTGGGCAATCAATTCTAGCCCATCTTGTGAGATATCATCGAGTCGGCCGATGAATGGCGAAACATAACTAGCTCCTGCTTTGGCAGTTAATAATGCCTGACCTGCTGAAAATACCAGCGTGCAATTGGTGCGAATTCCTTCGCTGCTAAATTTTTTGATGGCCTTCACACCCTCCTTAATCATGGGCACTTTCACGACTATTTTGTCATCAATCTTAGCGAGTTCTTTTCCTTCCCGTATGATGCCATCAAAATCGGTGGCGATCACTTCAGCACTCACGTTATTATCTACGATGTTACAGATGGCTTTGTAGTGAGCCATTACTTTTTCTTTGCCGGCAATACCTTCTTTAGCCATCAAAGATGGATTGGTAGTTACCCCGTCAAGTACTCCCAGGTCGTAGGCTTCCTTAATCTCGTTCAGATTAGCAGTATCGATAAAAAATTTCATAATGGTAATGCGTGTAGTGGTTTGACTAGCAAAACTAATTAAAAGACGCGAAATGGAGAGGATGTTTTGTGCTTTATGGCTTTATATCGGCCAAGGATTGTAGAGACTCAAATTGACGTGGGAAAGAGTGACTTGGATGAGGATAAAGGTGAATAACCAATGGCCGTCAGAAATAAAAAGTGGCAAACCGAACATCGCATCGCTACAACTACCTACCCTTGCTGCCTTCCAGCTCTGGGGGAGTTCAGCAGGAGCTGATCGTGCCGATTTGCCGAGGCAAAGATATACTTTTCAGAGCAACCCCGCCAAATAAAGATTGAACTCCATTGCATTTACTTGAGCAAAACCGTCTTCCGCCAGGTCTTCAATAATTTTCTCATCGAATTCCAATTCGCGCCTCTCAATTCCGGCCTCAGAGATAGTCAACTCTGTGCCCTGCCAATGAATTGGATTTAGTTTGACTAAAATCTTTATATCTTCTAATTCTTTTTTGAAATATTGGTGAACGATATTGTTATTTTTCGCCATTGTATGAATATGCCAGCACAATTTGAGACCTCCAGACTGCTTATGCAAAAGCTAAGGTACGAAGATGCGCCTGAAATATTTTATACCTATGCCAGCAAGTTAGAAGCGACAAGGTTTATGTCGTGGCCTACCCATGAAAGTTTGAAGGATACAAAGCGTTTTTTATCGTATGCCATTAATGGATGGCGCTCAGGCACTGATTTTTCCTATGGAATAAGGCTCAAGGGGACTAGCCGATTTATAGGAAGTTGCGGTGTAATCAATGACGCAGGTAAGATTCAATTTGGGTATATACTTGGGCCACTGCATTGGGGTAAAGGGTACACCACGGAAGTTTGCCAAAAGTTATTATCTATTTTGAAAAATATGCCGGAGGTTTACCGAATAAGTACATTTGTTGATGCAGAGAACATTGCTTCCGCTAAAGTACTTTATAAATGCGGCTTAGTAGAAGAAGCACACTTGGCAAAATGGTTTCGATTTGTGAACCAATCCAATATGCCGAAGGATTGTATACTATTTAAGTTGAATTTATAGATTTCTAGACCTCGCTTAATTCTACCTCTTTCATGTTAGGCAAAGTGATGATAATTTTTTTAAGGAAATCATCTTCTAACGTTGTAGCCCAGGTATTTAAATACTTTACCACATCCTTTTTTGAATTGTATTTCAGGTCTCTATCCTTAAAAGGCAAGTGACTAAGTATAGTACGA
This sequence comes from Cyclobacteriaceae bacterium, assembly GCA_031430395.1. Taxonomy (GTDB): domain Bacteria; phylum Bacteroidota; class Bacteroidia; order Cytophagales; family Cyclobacteriaceae; genus ELB16-189. The sequence goes on along the minus strand of JANPBK010000255.1, from coordinate 14,058 downwards.
TCGGAGAGCTTCTCCAAATTTTTAAGGTCATCAGATTCGAATCCAAAAGCGATCAACTCAGAAATTAAGTCATCCATCGGTAAGCCGCTTGTAGGACAATAGTCATTTAATTGCTCAGACCAGTCACCATGCCGTTGCATTGCTCTCTGATGGATTTCTACTTTTGAATAGTGGGTGACTTCCTGCGCAAGGAAACCGCAATTACAAAGGCCCATATGACCCCATTGATAGGTATCACTACCCTCTATCTTCTTTGCTGTATTTCGTAGCAGGTCAATGATTTCTGAGCTAGCATGTGCCATAGGAGCATCCTTTAACTTAAAATTAACCCATTATTCAAGATTTTGTTCAGCGAGATTTTTTATTTAACAAAGAGTCGCTATAATTGCGGCATAATCAAACTATAATGGGTAGAGGAGATAAAAAGTCAGCAAAAGGAAAGAGAACAATTGGTTCTTTTGGAGTTTCAAGATCACGGAAGAAAATCAAGGCTAGATTGAAACGTGTATCTAGCGTAAAAAAGTCAGTGGTAGCCGGATCAGAGGCTAAACCCAAGGCTAAGAGAGTAGTGAAGAAGAAAGAAGCAGCAGAATAAATGAAAACAGTAAATACTATGATGTGGTGGTGGCACAAGTCGAATTTCGATCGGTGCATGGCTGCGTTTTAGTTTTTAGATAAATCTTGTAAAAAGCCCGCCCCGATTCATCGGGGCGGGCTTTTTGTTTTATCACGGTAAAAAAAGGAATCATATTAATCACGCTGAATATTGAAGTTGTATGCATTATAAATTGACGACTCAAACGAAGAAGATGTTGGCTGATACCCTCACGCCAGTGAATATCTATCTGAAATTGAGAGATGTTTTTGCCGGAAGTATCCTGCTGGAAAGCTCCGATTACCACGGTAATGAGAATAGCTTGTCTTTCATCTGCTGCGATCCCATCGCTTCTATTCAGATAAAAGACAATAAGATTGATAGTGTTTTTCCGGATGGGCAAAAGTCAAGTAAGTCAATTACCTCCAATGAAGTGGTTTTACAAAGCCTGGAAGACTTTAGAAATTCGTTTGAAGTTGGACCTGCTATCTCCAAATATCCGTATGCGGGTCAATTTGGTTACATGACCTACGATACGGTAAGATTTTTTGAGGATGTGATCATTCAAAAAAAGGAAGACCTGATTCCTGATCTGGTTTACAAAGTCTACCGCTACGTAATTGTGATCGATCATTTCAGCAATGAATTAATCTTGTTTGAGAATACAGTTGAAGGGGACAGTCACCCGGTAATGGGGTTAGCTAAGTTGGAGAAAGTCATTTATAGCAATCGGTTTGCAACTTTCTCTTTTCAATCGCCCAATGGCGAAGTCTCCAATCTGACGGACCAAGATTATTTGCAGATGGTGCAATCTGGGATTCAACATTGTAAGCGAGGCGATGTGTTTCAGATTGTGTTGTCCAGAAGATTTGAGCGAAATTTTAGCGGTGACGAATTTAACGTATATCGCGCATTGCGGTCCATCAATCCATCTCCCTATCTTTTTTACTTCGACTATGGAAGTTTCAAGATATTTGGGTCTTCACCCGAAGCACAGATTCAAATAAAAAATAATGAGGCTAGTATTTATCCGATTGCAGGCACTTTTAAACGCACAGGCAACGACCACGAAGATGCCCTGTTGGCCGAGAAATTATCAAAAGACGAAAAAGAGAATGCAGAGCATGTGATGTTGGTAGATTTAGCACGCAATGATTTGAGCCGAAGTGCGGATCACGTAACGGTAGAGGTTTTTAAAGAAGTGCAATATTATTCTCATGTGATTCACCTTGTTTCAAAAGTATCCGGTAAGCTTCAGAAAGAAGCGTCTTCGATTCAATTGGCCACGGATACGTTTCCGGCCGGGACCTTATCGGGTGCACCAAAGCCAATGGCTATGAAGTTGATCAATCAATATGAAAATGTGAATCGCGGTTTTTATGGAGGGGCCATTGGCTTTATTGGATTCAATGGAGATGTAAACATGGCGATTATGATACGCACCTTTTTGAGTAAAGCGAACAAATTGATTTTTCAGGCAGGGGCAGGCGTGGTGGCTAAGTCGAACCCGGAAAGTGAATTGCAGGAAGTAAACAATAAAGTGGAAGCATTACGAAAAGCCATTAAGATGGCCGAACAAATTTAGTTATGAAAATACTCGTCTTAGATAATTACGATTCCTTTACCTACAACCTGGTTCACATCATTCGTGAATTAGGATATCCGATGGACATTATTAGAAATGACAAGATTTCTTTGGATGAGGTAAAGAAATACGACAAAATACTTTTGTCTCCCGGCCCGGGAATACCTGATGAAGCAGGAATCATGAAAGAGGTCATTGAAACTTATGCGTCAACCAAAAGCATTTTGGGAGTTTGCCTGGGTCACCAGGGTATTGCCGAGGTTTTTGGTGGAGAGCTGTTTAATATTCCCAATGTTTTGCATGGCGTTACTTCTGCTATTGAAGTCGTGGATCCATCGGAGATACTTTTTCAGGGAATACCAACTTCTTTTCAGGCGTGCCATTATCACTCATGGGCAGTGAATGCCGATCATATTCCAAACGAACTTACGGTTACAGCCACAAACAAAGATGGGTTGGTGATGGCGATTGCGCACAAACAATTTGATGTTCGCGGTGTTCAATTTCATCCGGAGTCAATAATGACAGAACATGGGCAGTTGTTGATTAAAAACTGGTTGACTCTATAAGTATGAAAGAGATTTTAAATGAATTGATTGAACATCGCTCGTTGAGTAAGGAAACGGCCAAGCAAGTTTTAGTAGATCTGGCTTCCGGTAAATTTAATGCAAGTCAGACTTCGGCCTTTATGACCGTCTATATGATGCGCAGCATCACCATCGATGAACTACAGGGTTTTCGGGATGCTATGTTGGAGCTTTGTATTCCGGTAAAACTAGATTTGCCTGTGATGGATGTTTGCGGTACTGGTGGCGATAGCAAGAATACGTTTAACATTTCTACGCTTAGCTCCTTTGTAGTGGCAGCAGCGGGTCAGCCTGTGGCTAAACATGGCAACTATGGTGTAAGCTCGGTATCTGGTTCTTCCAATGTGTTGGAATATTTTGGTTATAAATTCACGAACGACATTGATGAACTCAAACGAAGCATAGATCGTGCGAATATTTGTTTTATGCACGCTCCGTTGTTTCATCCGGCCATGAAAAATGTAGCTCCTATTCGCAAAGAGCTAGGAGTGAAGACGTTTTTCAATATGTTAGGCCCCATGGTAAATCCAGCTTTTCCAAAAAGGCAATTGGTTGGTGTGTTTAGTCTGGAGTTAGCAAGACAGTATGGTTATCTCTATCAACAGACAGACAAAGACTTTGTGATTCTTCATTCGTTGGATGGGTATGATGAGGTCTCACTCACCGGGGCATTCAAATATTTTTACAATGGGGGAGAAGTACTGGCGGAACCACAAGATTTGAATTTGCCCCAGTTGCGATCTGCTGAATTGAAAGGTGGAGATACGGTGGAGGCGGCCGCTAAAATATTTATGACTATACTGGAAGGCAACGGAACGGAAGCACAAAATTCGGCTGTGATTGCAAATGCGGGGATGGCATTATTTTGTGGGCATCAAAAGGAAGGGTTGGTTTCGGCTTTGGCAAAAGCCAGCCAAGCATTAGAGTCAAGAGCTGCATTGGTTTGCTTTAAAAAATTATTAGAAAGCTAAGCAGGAGATTTATCAAAGGTTTCTTTGCTTTAATATAAATGAATATGAATATCCTGGATAAAATTATTGAGCAGAAGTATAAGGAAGTTGCGGAACGGAAAAGTCTGTATCCGGTGAAATTGTTGGAGCAAAGCATTTTCTTTTCTTCGCCTACAGTTTCATTAAAAAAGTACGTTCAGCGAAAAGATAAATCAGGAATCATCGCGGAGATCAAACGCAAATCACCTTCCAAGGGAATAATAAACGCTTCGGTTTCTATCGAGCGAACTTCGATTGGGTATATGCAAGCAGGTGCGTCCGCTCTTTCAATCCTTACGGACAAAGAGTTTTTTGGCGGTAGTAGTGACGACTTGACGGTGGCGAGGAAATTTAATTTTTGTCCGATTCTACGGAAGGATTTTGTAGTGGATGAATACCAGATAGTGGAAGCAAAATCGATTGGTGCGGATGCGATATTGTTAATTACGGCCGCGCTGCCTGTTAAACGTTTAAATGAGCTAGCGTTATTTGCGAAATCATTGGGGCTGGAGATTTTGATGGAAGTACATACCGCAGAGGAGTTGACCTCCAATCAAGAAGCGGAAGTTGATCTTATAGGTGTGAACAATCGAGATTTAAAAACGTTTGAAGTTTCATTGGACATTTCAAAAAAATTAGCCCCGTTGATGCCGAAAGGAAAAGTACTGGTTTCTGAAAGTGGTATTGATTCGCCTGCAGCTATTTTGGAACTTAGAAAGCATGGGTACGAAGGCTTTTTAATGGGAGAGACTTTCATGAAGCATAGTCGCCCGGAGCAAGCAGCGAAGGATTTTATTAAAGAGTTAAACCAACTGACCAAATAAATGGCAGAGGGTAACACCATCGCGCTTAAAGTTTGTGGCAACCGTGATAACATCACGGAAGTGGCTTCATTGAATCCGGATTACATGGGCTTCATTTTCTATGAGCCATCACCTCGTTATGTTGGTGTCGGATTTAAGATGCCTTCGGATTTACCAAAATCAATCAAAAAAGTAGGAGTGTTTGTCAATGAAGAAGTGGAATTCATCAAGAAGATCGTGTCAGATTTGAAGTTGAATTTTGTGCAGTTGCATGGCAGTGAAGCTGTTGAGGATTGTCAAACGATAAAAAAGTTTGGTGTTGGGGTAATCAAGGTATTTTCCGTTGACGCAACTTTTGATTTCAATACGACAGTGCCCTATGAAGAAGTGGTGGATTATTTTCTATTCGACACGAAAGGCAAATTTTACGGTGGCAATGCCATTCCATTCGATTGGAATTTATTAGCTAACTATCATCAACGAGTCCCCTTTTTCTTGGGTGGTGGTTTGACCCTTGAAAATATTTCCGGTATAAAGAATCTTTCTAAAATGAATCTCCATGCCATTGATGTCAATAGCGGGGTGGAAGATGAACCTGGGAATAAAAATATTGCTCGTGTAGAAACAGTGATAAAAATTTTGAGTTCTTGATACTTGATACTTATGTCTAACATCTAAAATTTATGACCTACGCAGTTAACGAGAAAGGATACTATGGACAGTTTGGTGGAGCCTATATTCCTGAAATGCTATATCCGAATATTGAAGAACTCCGACTCAACTATCTGAAGATTATTCAAGAGGATGGCTTTAGAGCAGAGTTTGATCAGTTGCTTAAAGATTTCGTAGGTAGACCGACACCATTGTATTTCGCAAAGCGTTTGTCTGAGCGATATAAAGCTAAGATTTATTTGAAGCGTGAAGATTTGTGCCACACCGGTGCACATAAAATCAACAACACGATTGGACAGATTCTGCTGGCACAACGGTTAGGCAAGCAAAAGATAATTGCCGAGACAGGAGCTGGACAACACGGTGTTGCAACGGCTACTGTTTGTGCATTAATGGGAATGGAGTGTATTGTTTACATGGGCAAGCACGATATGGAGCGACAAAAGCCTAATGTTGAACGAATGCGTATTTTGGGGACGAAGGTCGTGCCCGCCTTGAGCGGAAGTATGACTTTAAAAGATGCCACCAACGAGGCGATGCGTCATTGGATCAATCATCCGACCGACACACATTATATTATCGGTTCAGTTGTTGGGCCATATCCCTATCCTGATATGGTTGCTCGGTTTCAATCCATCATTAGCGAAGAGATCAGACATCAGTTGAATGTAGAAATCGGTAATCCATTTCCTGATTATGTGATTGCTTGTGTGGGTGGTGGCAGCAACGCAGCGGGAGCATTTTATCATTTTTTAGATGATGAGCATGTTCAATTGATCGGAGTCGAAGCGGGGGGGAAAGGTGTCGATACGGGAGAGTCTGCCGCTACTACCGTGCTGGGTAAAGTAGGCATATTGCATGGAAGTAAATCGTTATTGATGCAAACAGCGGACGGCCAAGTGGTCGAACCTTATTCTATTTCTGCGGGATTGGATTACCCGGGTATTGGACCTATGCATGCGCATTTGTTTGAAACAGGACGTGTTCAGTTTCTAAGCGCTACGGATGACGAAGCCATGAATGCGGGAATTGAATTAAGCCGCACGGAGGGAATCATTCCTGCGATTGAAACAGCACACGCTATTGCTGTATTGAGTAAGATGGACTTTGCCCCGGATGATGTGGTGGTGATTAATTTAAGCGGCAGGGGAGATAAAGATTTGGAGACGTATATCCGCTGGGGCAAGTATTGAATGACTCTGTAATTTTTACTATTTTACGTTCTTGAAACACATATTTAAATCCATTTTTTTGCATAGCACTACAAAGGCATTGCTGGCTTCCGCTTTGATGGTGGCTTCTTTGCAATTCGCCACTGCACAAAATGCGAGAATGGATAGCCTTCAAGCTTTGACGAACAAAGCTAAAGGGAAAGACTTAGTTGACCTTACCAATAAGCTGGCATTTGACTGGTATTTGTATAATGTTGAAAAATCGTTTGAGTTAAGTTCAAAAGCTTTGTCGATAGCCAAAGAACTTAACTATACAAAGGGCATAGCGGAAGCGACACTTTATCAAGGTATTTACAAATACCTAAGCGGTAATTCTCAAAATGGCCAATACCTGTTACTTCGGGCCCAACAGTTGGCCAAAGAAGCCAAGGAAAAAGGACTGGAGGGGTATGCATTCATTCAATTGGGAAACTTGAACCGAAATTTAGGCAAGTATGATTCTGCCAAACTCTTCTATGATCAGTCCTACAAAGTATTAAGAGATAGTCTCAACCCATGGTATTTGGGTTCACTATATGGCAATTTGGGAAAGTACTATAACCTAATGGCGCAGCCAAAGAATGAAATCAAATACCTTCTAAAAGCGTACAATGTCAGGACAAAGTTGGGAGACAAAGTGCTTGAAATGGATGCTTTGTTGTTGCTCTCGGCTTGGTATTCCAAAGAGTATGACATTGAAAAGTCACTTGCTTATTTAGCCAAGGCTGAAAAATTAATTTCTAAGAATACGCCTGCTGAGATTGTAATCGATGTCAAAAATCAAAAAGCCAAACTACTTTCTCAACAAGGAAACTATGAACAAGCGCTGAAATTGTTTGAGGAAGTTAAAGTCTATTATCTTATTAATACAACACCACAGATTTACGTTAATACGTTGACTGATATTGGCTACACATTTGAGCAAATAGGTAATTATGAGTCTAGTCAAAAAATTTATTTTGAAGCGCTTAAAATAGCAGAAGAGAAGAAGTTTCCACTTGAGGAAACCAAGATTAACATTCGAATTGGGTGGAGCTATTACCTATTGCAACAATATCAAATGGCCTCCGAATTTATTCTCAAAGCGTTATCGCTTTCCAAAAAGGGTATGTTTAAAGAAGAGGAGGGAGATTGTTATAATTTTTACGGTCTTATTTTAGATGGACAAGGAAAATACGATGAAGCACAATTGAACGTAGAAAAAGGATTAGTGATTAGGCAAGAAATCAATAATAGGAAAGGTACTGCAGCCAGCTTAAGTAACCTGGCAGAAATTTTGGAGACAAAAGGAGAGTTTGATAAAGCTCTTCCTTTGCAACTTAAAGGCCTAGAGATCAATAAAGCAATCAACAATAAAGTCGGTATAGCATGGTGCTATATGACGATCGGTAGTGTTTATAAAAACCTAAAGAATTTTGAGAAAGCAAAATCATTTTTACGTATGGCAGAGAAAGAAGCTAGAGCGTTAAAGATTGGAAGAGTTTTAAAGCAGACTTTAAAACACGAAAAAGAGTTGTTGGAACTCCAAGGGAATCTAAAGGACGCCCTTCAGGTAGCTAAACAATATGAGTATATCTCAGATTCGATTTTTAAACAAACACTTAGTAATCGAATTTCTAATTTGCAAAGTGCCTATGAAATTGAGCAGAAGGACCGGGAAATTGAGCTGCTCACTAAGAGCAAGCGTTTGCAAGACAGCGAATTGTTAAATCAAAGATCAAGGGTACGCCAACAATGGTTTGTCATTGCTACTATTTTGGCTGGTCTGCTTTTTATTGGTGTTGTTTCCGTCCAGTTATACAGAAGTAATAAGAAAACAAACCTTTTAAACCGGCAGATCAGTGAGCGGAATGAAGAGATCCAAGCGCAGTCCGAAGAACTCACCGAGGCCAATCAAGCATATGTAAAGATTAACAAGGAGTTGGCCGAAAATCAAGAGGAACTAGCTGCCCAATCCGAAGAAATGACTGAGGCCAATGAAGCACTTTCGTTATTAAATAGAACACTCGCTGAAAAACAGGATGAAGTAGCTTCACAGAATGAAGAGCTCATTCAGACAAATGAGGAGATAGCCACACAACGTGATTTAGTACACGAACAAAATAAAAAACTGGAAGAAGCTCGAGCCATAATTGCAAAACAAAATCAAGAAATCAAATTGCGCAATGAAAACCTGGAAATGGAGATTGCGAGTAGAACGAAAGAACTGGTGGAGTATAATCAACAATTAGAGCAATTTGCATTTATCTCATCACATAATCTGCGAGCACCAGTGGCCAGAATTTTGGGACTTGGGCAATTGCTAGAGATTCCTGGCAATAGTCACGATGACGAGGTCATGATCAAGCAGAAGTTGATCTATTCTACCCTTGAACTGGATCGAGTCGTAAAAGATCTCAACACGATTTTGGAGATCAAGAAGAACAACAGCGGAGTGATAACGGAAATTGATCTGAATGATGCACTGAGTCTAATTAAAATTAATCTTGCAAAAGAAGTGGGAGATACCCGGGCTACAGTAAGTACTGATTTTTCAGCCTACACCAAAATTAAAACGATACGTCCTTACCTGGATAGTATTTTGTTTAACCTGCTCAGCAATGCGATTAAGTATCGTCATCCGGATCGCAAACCTATCATTACCATTAAATCAGAAGTGAGAGGAGACTTTGTTTGTTTGATTATCAAGGACAATGGCTTAGGTATTAATCTGGCGTTGTATAAAGAAAAATTATTCACATTGTATCGAAGATTCCACGACCATGTGGAAGGTAAAGGCTTAGGTTTGTATTTGGTAAAAACTCAGGTGGCTTCATTGGGTGGAGTGATCGAAGTAGAGAGTGAAGTAAATTTTGGTACAACGTTTTATGTTTATTTAAAAGTGTCCGTTTAATGAATCGAATTAAGAGACTATTTCAAAATAAAAAATCCAACATTCTCAATATCTATTTCACGGCAGGATTTCCAAAGGTAGAGGATACGATTCTAATCGCTCAGCATCTCCAAAAAGCCGGTGTCGATATCATCGAAATTGGAATTCCATTTTCTGACCCGATTGCAGATGGGCCAACTATTCAAGAAAGCAATAAAATAGCATTAGATAATGGAATGAACCTCCATTTGTTACTTGAACAAGTACAAGAGATTCGAAAAAGTGTAAGTCTTCCCATTATTTTGATGGGTTATCTAAATCCTGTCTTGCAATTTGGATTTGAGAAGTTTGTAATAGAAGCTGCAAGAGTCGGTGTAGATGGTTTGATTCTTCCGGATCTACCCGTAGACGAATACCTCGGAATGTATAAATCGATTGTTGATAAGAATGGATTGACCAATACCTTTTTGATTTCTCCGACTACTTCAGAAGAACGGATTCGGAAAATTGACGCGGCTACTAACGGATTTATTTACGCGGTTTCTTCTTCCAGTACTACAGGAGCACAGAAGGGATTTTCACCGGAGCAGGAATCGTATTTCAAGAGATTGCAGGACATGAAGTTAGAAAACCCTTTTCTAATTGGGTTTGGGGTTTCCAATCATGAAACATTTGCAGCCGTTAGCAAGTACTCGTCAGGCGCCATTGTTGGGAGTGCATTCATTAATCTTTTAAAAGACAGTACTGACCTGGAGTCGGACATCACACGATTCATAAAAGGGCTCAGATAAATTTATAGAACATGATCATTCAATTAGCATCATCCATCCAATCGGCACAAAAAGATTCCATCGTTTCAAAAATCTCAGGTTTAGGGTACAAATCAACCGAGGTTAATACTCAACTCGGCTCTTATCTTATCGCAATTGGAAAAAAGGAATTTGATATTAGGCAATTAGGCTTTATGCCGGGAATTGCAGATATCCATCGAGTATCAGATGAGTATAAGTTGGTTTCTAGAAAATGGAAAGTAGATCACACCCAAGTTGATTTAGGAGATGGTGTTTTTATTGGGGGAGGTTCGCTTGCTATTATGGCGGGGCCGTGTTCAATTGAAACGGAAAAACAAGTGGAGTTGACTTTAGCCCATTTAAAGGAGAATGGTGTCAAAATCATGAGGGGTGGTGTCTTTAAGCCCCGCAGTTCGCCCTATGCTTTTCGAGGCTTAGGCGTGGGTGGACTAAAGATGTGGCATCAACTCGCTAAGGCCGCTGGTATCAAGATCATCAGCGAGGTAATGCAAGTCAGCCAGATTGCAGAAATGTATGATTATGTAGATGTATTTCAGGTAGGAGCAAGAAATACTCAGAACTTCAATTTGTTAGATGAGCTAGGTAAAGTAGATAAACCCGTAATGATCAAAAGAGGAATTTCCGGTACGATTGAGGAACTGCTTTCTTCTGCCGAATATGTATTTTCGGGAGGTAACGAAAAGTTGATTTTATGTGAGCGCGGCATTCGCACCTATGAGAAGGCGAGTAGAAATACAATGGATATCAATGCCATTCCCATCCTAAAGGAAAAATCACATTTGCCGGTGGTGGCTGATCCTTCTCATGGGATTGGTATTAGAGAGTATGTAGAGCCGGTGGCTCTAGCTGCTGTGATGTCAGGTGCTGATGGCATAATTTATGAAACCCATCAAAAGCCTGAAGAAGCCTATAGCGATGCGCAACAGACGTTGGATTTTTCAGAGTCAGCGCAACTTATTAGAAAATTAATTGCAGGATTTAATTTAAGAGAGTCTTGGTAGTTTAAAAGGTCGTTTTACTCTCTTCCTCTATTTCAGACTCTCTTTGTTGCCAAACTTGAGCTTCCTCAATGCTGCGAAAGAAATGGATTCGCCCTTGATAGAATTCGATTAATTGTTTCTTGTAAGCCTCAAAGTTGGGTGGCTCTTTGTCTTCTGATATGACGTATCCCAAGCGCTTCAAACTGGTTCTCTTTATTTCATGTGCAAATTGTAATCTAGCTTGTTTTAAATCTTCATCAATTTCTTCATTGCGAGTACCTTCTTGGATTTGTACGATCCAATTGGGGCACAGTTGCGAATTATTAAATTCGACACAGCGATGAAAGAACTCGTTGAATTCCTCCACATTCAATGCGCGTTTCCAAATAACCATGGTCGTATTCCGTGGGGCATCATAATATAATTTTCCCCATTCTTTATCTAAAATAATTTGTTCTTCCGGATTAATAGTATCTGGAATATAAATTGAAAAAGTAGATCCGACTCCTAATTCACTCTGCAGTTCTACTTTGCCGCCAAGTGACTCTGTTTGCAACTTTACTAAAAAAAGTCCAAGTCCCTTTCCGTCTACGTGCGTATGAAATCGTTTGTACAACCCAAATAATTTTTCTTTAAATCTACCCACATCAATACCAAGTCCATTATCCTGCACTTCAATCTTAATATAGGATTCTATTTTTTTAGATCTGATTTGTATGTGCGGAATTCTGTTATCTGTTCGATACTTTATTGAATTGCTGATGAGGTTATATAAAATACTGTTGACCATAGGCTTTACCGAATAGATTTCTGCCCCTTCATGAAAGTTATATTCAATTTTTGCTTGATGGTTATCAATATCATTTTTAAGCAATAATAGGATTTGACTAATTGAAGTCTGTAAATTTATTTTTTGCTTTACTTTTGAAATGGTGTTTCGTATGTCAATGATATTACTGAGGTCCTTGATGGTGACATCTAACGTTATTACTGCATTATGAAAGTGGTCAAACAAGATTTGATTTTCCGGACTCAGTGATTTCTTGTCAGTCAAAAAAGTCAATCCTAGCAGACTTGCAACGGGTCCTCTCAAATTATGAGATACGGTATAGGAAAATTGTTGCAGGTCATTATTATGTTGTATCAGCTGTTCATTGGTGGAGGTCAGTTGGTTGTTTTTTTCTATGAGTTCCCGATTCAACACCACATTTTCTTGTGATAGAATTGTTTTTTGATTTTCAATTATTGAATTCGCCACAAGAATTTCTTCTTGGCGAATTGATAGCTGTTTAATTAAAAGCCGATTCTCATGACTGTATTTTTCATAACTACTTTTTAGAAAATAAGTGCTTCCAACTAATATGGCGAAACACGCGACAAACATGAAATTAAGGAATGGATAATTAGGAGCCGTAAGACCCAATTGATAGTAGCCAACTCCTAATATATTATGAATGGTATCATACGATATCAAACATCCAAAATTGAATATAAGAGCAGAAAGCCACCATTTTCTTTCAGATAATTTGAAGAGAATAAATGGCAGTACGCAGGCGGAAAGTAGCGTTAGCCTAAATTCAAAATATTGAAATTCCTCTAGTAGGTAGATATCGAATTTATCAATGATGGAAATAATGACTGACGAGAGACTAACAATCATTGAAAGAAGTACTCTGCTCATATTCACATGCCCAATGCGATTTATAAAGAGTGGCAGTAAAAAAGCTATCGAAAAGACTAGACCAAGCTTTACTGAATAGATGAGGCCAAAATAGCCTAAAGCGATAAAGGATAGACTAAACGTAAACCCGGATATCAGGAGACTAACCTTATTGGATATGACAATGTTACGAGATAGGCTATGACTCATCTCAGGAAGTAAACCCCAAGAGCTTATTTTATTGAATATTTCCTTAATGGAGTTCATGATGCTGCAAAATAGCGATAACATTTTGATGTCCACCTAGCTTTAGAATTGATTTTATTAATGTCATTTTTTAATTAACTGTATCTTTGAACCAACTAAGATAGGATGGGAGAAGACATTTTAAGTCAAACATTAAAGATTAATGATTCGGAAATGCTGAGAGCATATAATCTGATGTGCACAGCTCGGGCTATGTCTGACTTATATGAAGACAAGAAAGAGACTTGCAGTAAATATGTACATAGTACATCTCGAGGCCATGAGGCTATTCAAATAACAGCCGGGATGCATCTCCGACCTCAGGATTATGCTGCGCCTTACTATCGAGACGATGCCATGCTATTAGCCATCGGGATCACGCCTTATGAGATGATGCTACAATTATTAGCTAAGGCAGATGATCCGTTTTCAGGGGGTAGAACCTACTATGGGCATCCGTCTCTAAGAAGGGAAGGTTACCCAACGATTCCACATCAGAGCTCTGCCACAGGAATGCAGGCTATTCCAGCTACCGGCATGGCTCATGGGATTGCCTACCTGGAATCCCAGAGTTTGCTTAAATCCAACAATTATCCTGTTGTTCTCTGTTCTTTGGGAGACGGTTCCGTCACAGAAGGTGAAGTGGCAGAAGCGTTACAAATGGCGGTATTGAAAAAGTTGCCAATTATCTATTTAGTGCAGGACAATGATTGGGGAATATCTGCTACTGGCAGCGAAATGCGCACAATGGATGCCTACGAATATGCCGCTGGATTTAAGGGACTTGAGCGAATGCGAGTGGATGGTTCTGATTTTATAGAAAGTTACAACGGCCTTTCGAGAGCATTCGATTTTGTAAGAAAAGAACGAAGACCGATACTGGTTCACGCCAAATGTCCATTACTCGGGCACCATACTTCGGGTGTGAGGAAAGAGTGGTATCGCGGAGAAAATTTGTTAGAACAAGAAAAAGGCGATCCGATTGTAAAACTTGGAGCGTATCTCTTAATGAATGGTCAATCTTCTGCATCAATAAAGAAAATTCA